>JBBQNH010000063.1:0-14720 GCA_038329705.1 Burkholderiales bacterium
AGATTCACGAAACCGCTGCCAAATTGTTTCTCGACAATGGCAACCCGAACAGTCTCGATTTCGAATTGAAGCATAAAGCGATCATTGAAAAGTTCGGCCGCTATCCACACCGGAACAGTATCCTGGGCAGGAATTCCACCAGAGAGGAAATCGAGTTTCTCAAGCAACCAGGTTCGGGGTTCTGAAAGGCTGCCACCTCCATTGAACTCTATTAACATATTTGTTACTATGTGCGCATGAGCTACACCATCGCCTACTACAGCGAATCGCTGCAAGCAGAGATCATGGCTTTGCCCGTCACACTACAGGCACGCTACATCGGATTGACTGCAAGGATGATGGAATATGGCGCAAATCTGGGTCAGCCGCACACCGAAGCCTTCGGCGACGGCTTGTTCGAATTGCGCCTGAAGGAGATCAAACCATGACGAGTAAAATCGTAAAGAAAAAAACTGCGAAAGCTAAAACCATGACCCATGAACAAATGGTCGCGAAGATATTGAAAGACCCCGCCGTGCGCGCCGAACACGAGCGCTTGAACCGCGGAGAATTCGCCATCCTCGATGAAATACTTGCCGCGCGTCGCGAAGCCGGGCTGACACAGGCTCAGATCGCCGAGCGTATGGGCACCCATGCGCCGGCCATCGCACGACTGGAAAGCGCACTCGCCAGCGGCAAACATTCGCCCAGCCTGAGCACCCTGCGCAAATACGCGGCGGCCTTGGGCAAGCGTGTAGAAGTACATCTGGTTTAGCGTGCAATAATAGTTGCATATATGGAATAGAAAAGCGGCCAACCGGCCGCCTTTCTATTCGTGGACAGCCCCTGATTGTTGCAGAATTCCTCTGAATAACCATATGCCTGAGCGGTATGTACAGAAAAGAATGGGGCTCAGTCCCTGACGCATCATGAACCAGCTGATGAAATTTCTGGCTTAGACAACTCAGGTGCAATTTTTGACTCCGCTTTCTGCTTAGGCTTGCTCGCCGCCTTGAGTGCCTTCTTCAAAAAGTCTGCTGCCTGCTTGGCCTCTTCACCCTCTACCAATTCTCGCTTGAGTACCTCGTTTTGCAGAACACATTTCAAAAAATCCTCTTCCACTTTCACGTTCGCACTTACTTTGCGAATTTCTTTTTTTAGTGCATGAAGCATAGGTTCACTGGCAAGCATGGCAGCAATGGAATATTTGCTGGTTGCTTGCTGCTGCTGAAAAAATGCCGTCATTGATGAATGCGTAAATCCCTCACGACTAAGATTACCAAAACATTCCAGCAACAGAGCATTGCGAGGATTAGCCTGCAAGACGTCCACTTCAAAAATGAGAGATTTATCTATCGGCTGGCGGAAATGAATTTTGTATACTTGCCAAATAATGCCGTTGGTAAGAACAACCCATTCAATACCATGATTTGCACCATAATCAATTGCCTGTTTAACGTGGTTATCCTTTAGCGCAACCCCTATGGCTTTGGCTTCAATCAGAAAGCGTACATTACCATCCACCTTTACAGCCAGATCGACATAGGTGCCACGGATGGCAAATTCAGTGGTAATTTCAGTGTATTTCTTATATCCAAGCACTTCGGCAAGCATATCGCCAATGATAACTACCGTATCCGATTCGCTAATATCACGATCTTTTGCACCAGAAAGAATAGCTTGATACTTTTTAAGTTGCGTAATAATGCGATCTATTACTTTTTTTGATATAGCCACGATTTCCCCCTTTATTAACGAATGATGCACTCGAACTCCCAATCGAAGCATACTACTCATCACTATTCAAGAACAGACTGCGACAACATGCAGCAATTATAGGGTCAGCATCGAAATACTTTTTTCCCGCCCCGCTATAATCCGTTCTTTCGTCGTTACCGGGATTTATCGTGTCTGATCGTCTGGCCGTGTTACCGCAATACCTGATGCCAAAGCAGCTGCTGACCGTGCTGGCCGGCAAGTTCGCCGGCGCCCGCCTGGGCGGACTGACCACGACGGTGATTCGCCGCTTTGTGGCGCGTTACAAGGTGGACATGGCTGAAGCGGCCGATCCGGACATTGCGAGCTATCCCAGTTTCAACGAGTTTTTCACGCGGCCATTGCGCGAGGGTGTGCGCCCGCTGGCGGATGCCGCATTCATCAGCCCTGTGGATGGCGCGATCAGCCAGCTCGGCGCGATCGATCGCCACAGTATCTTTCAGGCCAAGGGGCACAACTACACGATCACGGCACTGGTCGGCGGCAATGCGGATTTGGCAGCGAAATTTGAAGACGGCAGCTTTGCCACGCTGTATCTCAGCCCCAGGGATTACCACCGTATCCACATGCCGTGCGCGGGGCGCCTGCGCCACATGATCTATGTACCGGGCGAACTGTTCTCGGTGAACCCGACGACTGCACGCGGCGTGCCCGGACTGTTCGCGCGCAACGAGCGGGTGGTGTGCGTGTTCGATGGCGAACCCGTTGACGGAAAGCCGGTGCCATTCATATTGACGCTGGTCGGCGCCACCATCGTCGGCAGCATGGCGACGGTATGGCACGGTGTGGTCAACCCACCGCGTACGCGCGCTATACGCGAGTGGCACTACGACGGCCAAGAGGTCGCGTTGCAGAAGGGTCAGGAGATGGGCCGCTTCCTGCTCGGCTCAACGGTGGTGATGCTGTTCCCGAAAGATACCCTGAACTTCAATCCGGCATGGCAACCTGCCGGCGCGATACGCATGGGCGAGGCGATGGGTAGCAAGCCGGCTTAACGATTTCGATTTCATACACCGGCGCTTTAAATCGAAATCTCACTTCATGTCCTTGACGAACTGGACTTCGATCATTCCAGCAGACATACTGACTGCAAAATGCGGATCATGGAGTTAGCCAATGGAAATCTTCTCACGATGGAGTGACGCGCTTGCCGGCGTATTCAACCAGACACTGGAACGGCTCGCGCTCTACCTGCCGAATGTGCTCGGCGCATTCCTGCTGCTGCTGGTGGGATGGATCATCGCCCATTTGTTGCGGGCAGCATCGACACGTTTGACCCTGCTTGGCGAACGCGCACTGGCGCGCATCTCCAATGGTCGCGGCGTGTTGCCGGCACATCTGCCCATGGCGTCGGCAAAGATACTCGGCAGCGTGGTGTTCTGGGTGGTGGTGCTGTTCTTTCTCTCGGCCGCGACCCAGGTGTTGGGCCTCAACACATTTACCACCTGGCTTTCCCGCGTCGTCGATTATCTGCCCACAGTGTTCGTCGGGGCGCTCATCGTGATCGCCGGATTCCTGGTCAGCAAGCTTGCCCGCGAGGTGGTGCAGGCTGCCGCTGCCAAGGCCGGTGATCGGCAGCGCGTCATGATCGGTCGCGTTGTCCAGGCGGGTATCCTGATCACCGCCATCCTGGTCGGCGCGGAACAGATCGGCATCCGCGTCACCTTTCTGGTCATCCTCGCCGCGACGGTGTGCATCTCGCTGGTCGGCGCGGTGGCCCTGGCGCTCAGCATCGGCGCCCGCGAATACGTCGCCAACCTGATCGGTGCGCACTACCTGCGCCAGCGCTACAGCATCGGTCAGCACGTTCGGATTGCGGGCACCGAAGGCAGGATCCTGGAGCTGACCGAGACGGCAGTGGTACTCGAAACCGCCGAAGGCCGTGCCAGCATTCCGGCCAAGGTATTCAACGAGCAGACCATCGTGCTGGTGATGAGCGGGAAACAGCATGGCTAGCAGCGAACAACTCAGCTACGCTTTTCTCGAGGCGCATCCGGCCGATGCGGCGCGCGTGCTGGAACGGCTTGCCGCACCCGAGGCCGCGGCGCTGCTGCAGTCCGCACCCGTGCGGATAGCCGCGCCGGTGCTGCGCCACATGCTGCCGCTGCCCGGCGCGCATTGTCTCGAACACCTGAACGACGAGGAAGCCATCGCCCTGTTGCGCGGCACCGGTCCGCAGGCCGGTGTCGCGCTGTTGCGCTACTTCAGCGCCGAACGCAGGACACGTTTGCTGACGCAACTGCCGACCGCCCTCACCCTCGCCTATGAACTGCTGCTCGGCTATTCGGAAGAAAGCGTTGGCGCATGGATGGATCCGCGCGCACTTGCACTGCCCGCCGACATGACCGTGGGTGAATCACTCGAACGCGTGCGACGCGCCGACGAAGCGCTGATCGCCGATCCGTTTGTGATCGACCGCAACCAGCGCCTGCTCGGTTATGTCGAGCTCGCCGATTTGTTGCGCGCCGCTTCCTCCACTGCACTGGGACGACTGGTGCGGCCCTGCCCGCACCGCTTGCCGGTGCAGACGCTGCTTGCCGGGCTGCCCGACCATCAGGGATGGCACGAGGCATCCACGTTGCCGGTGGTCGAACGCGACGACCGGCTGGTGGGCGCGCTGACACACCCCGCGCTGCAGCGGGCGCTTTCGATAGAACAGAGCAAGCCGTCAACGAACCTCGCCGAAGACACTTTCGCCGGTATCGCGGGTGCCTACTGGTTCGGCGTCTCGGCATTGATCCAGGCGCTGGTCAGTCTGCTGCCGGTACAACGCAGCGAGGAAGAGTCATGAACCCCGGATCCGCAACCGCAGTCGCCGCGCTCAACCTGCGCTTCCTGCTGGATTATCCGCAAGAGGCCGCGCGGCGCATCGAAGCGATGCCGGCCGACGAAGTGAGCGCGATGCTGTCAGCGCAGCCGGTGCACGCAGTGGTCCCGGTGTGGCACAACCTCACGACCGATGTGGAGCAGGCGGTGTTCACCGAATTGCCGGAACAGCGCGCGGCGGAGATCCTCGCTGAACTCGAGCCGGCACGCAGCGCGGCGCTGCTCAACCGGCTTGATGAAGACGAACGGGCGCGCTACAGCAAACTGCTCAGCCCGCATATCGCTGCCGAGATACGCGCCCTGATGGAATATCGCCACGAGTCGGCCGGACAATTGATGGATCCGCGTGTGCCCGCGTTCCGCGGCGATCTGACCGCGCAAGAGGCGCTGGCGCGCTTGCGCCTGACCAAGTGGCGCGGATTGCGCGAACTGTATCTGGTGGATGACGACGGACGGCTCGATGGTCGTGTCGATATTCAGGACCTGGCGCTCGCCGATCCGGATCAAACGCTGGCACGCATCGCGCGCAAGATCGTCGATGCGGTACAGGACACCGCACCGCGCGAGGATGTGGTTGAGAAGATGCAGCAGGATGCGGTGACCGACCTGCCGGTGATCGATTTCGACGGACACCTGGTCGGTGTCATCCGCCAGGCCAAACTGGCTACCGCCATGCAGCAGGAAACCACGCTGGACATCCAGACCATGGTTGGTGCGAGCCGCGACGAGCGCGCTCTTTCGCCTGCCCTGTTCTCTGTGGCCAAGCGCCTGCCGTGGCTGCAGATCAATCTGCTCACTGCTTTCCTTGCCGCATCCGTGGTTGGTCTGTTCGAGAGCACCATCGCCAAGTACACCGCGCTCGCGGTGCTGATGCCGGTGGTCGCCGGCCAATCGGGCAACGCCGGCGCACAGGCGCTGGCGGTGACGATGCGTGGACTGGTGCTGCGCGAGATCAGCCTGCGTCATTGGCCCAAGGTGCTGAACAAGGAACTCAAAGTCGGCCTGCTCAACGGCCTTGCGGTCGCTGCCACCACCGCGCTGGCCGTGTTCATATGGAGCAAATCGCTGGGGCTGGTGGTGGTGATCGCGTCCGCGATGGTGATCTCGATGGTGATGGCCGGTTTTGCCGGCGCGCTGGTGCCGATCGTATTGCAACGCCTTGGTTTCGACATCGCGCAATCCTCCTCTATCATCCTCACCACGGTCACCGACGTGGTCGGCTTCTCATCGTTCCTCGGCATCGCGACGCTGTTGTCGTCCATGCTCTGATCACTGCATGGACTACCCTGCTTGACCGATCTGTGCGCTCCGCTTTTTGAAGCTATCGTTTTGAAAATTTCTGATACGCTGGCGACATGAACAAAGTTGCCCCGAGCAAAACCGAGATCGCGCTGCTGGAACCATTCGCCGGTCTTGAACTTGCGCACATCCATGTACCGGCAACAACCGACGAATTCACAGCCGCCACGGCGGATATCAAGGCCGCGGGTATTGCGGGGTTCGATACCGAATCCAAACCGACATTTGTTGTCGGCGATATCAGCGAGGGACCGCACGTGGTGCAATTCGCGCTGCACGACAAGGCCTACTTGTTCCAGTTGCATCGTGAAACAGGGTTGCCGTTCCTGCTCGAATTGCTGCAATCAGAACAACTCATCAAGGTGGGCTTCGGCCTGAGTTCGGATCGCAAGCATATCCTCGCGAAACTGGGCGTGCATTTCAATGCGGTGGTCGACCTCAACAAGGTGTTCAGCATGGACGGCTACCACAAGGAGATGGGCGTCCGCGCCGCGGTGGGACTGGTGTTGAAGCAGCGTTTCGCCAAGTCACGGCATGTGACCACGTCAAACTGGGCGCAACTCCAACTCAACCCGCAGCAGATGCGCTACGCGGCGAATGATGCCTATGCTGCGCTAAAGGTGCTGGAAGCGCTGGACTTGCCGCGCGAAGAATTGCCCATCATGGGTGTAGCCGAACTAGACATGCCGCTGCCTGAATAGCCATTCGTGCTCTAAATGCGTAGTGGACTGAGTCGACCACTAGTCCTAGAAAACGAAATCCACAACCGCTGATACCACATGGAATTTTGCGCCATACAGCGTGACACCCGCTGGCACGTTTGAGAGAAAACCGTTTGAGCTGTCACTGAGTTTCACTTGATCGTACTGGAATTTGAAATCGGTATTTTTCATGAAGTCCCAACGAATTCCCAGACTGGTCGTGCGCTGTGCCCGATTGGCCAGGCGGATGCTGTTCGCCGATGGGGCGGATGAGCCCGGAAGAAAGGAACCCGGGCTATTTTGCGCATAGGTCGCATAGGGCGTGAAACTGTTGATGCGGTAACCCCCGCTGACATACATCGCCGAAATCTTGGTGGTTGATTTACGCTGTATCCACTCGGACACCGCGAACCAGTCGCCCGGATCATATTGGGCGCCAAAGGACAGGTCGCTGTACCTGACCCACGGGCCGGTCAAGCCGGTCTGGTTATTCGTGGTGGCAGACGAGCGTTCCTGATAGCTAAAATGAGCGGTGGTCGGGCCATATTCGATCGTATCAAATATCCCCCACATGTCTTTGGAGGTTGAGGTACTGTTCTCCCGCTCCAGTGTGTTCCTGCCATGAAGGAGCGCCTTGAAGGTGTTCACGGCCCCGACGATATCTGCGCGGTAGGTTGCATCCACCCCGTCGCTTTGCGTGATGGAAAGCTGGCGGTAGAGCTCGATTGGCGGATGTATCCATACATAAGAGTGACCGACATCACGGCTATCGGCGTTCAGGAAAGTCGGCAGTGCGATGCGCCCGACCCGGATGTTGGCATCAGGCGTGAAAGCATATTTCACATTCGCCCATTCGACCTCGGGCTGATAGGTATTCTGGACATGGTATTCAGAGACAACCTGGAGTATGGCCGAGATTTTTGGGGTGAATTGTGCATCGATCTGCCCGGCGATCCGGGTATCGTTCGCTGCCGACCAATCTTCGCTCAAACCCGATGCTTTTGGAACAGAACTGTCCAGGGTGTAATCACCGTAATGCATGCTGGAGTGGCTGACGCCCAGCGTAGCGAAACCGCCGAAAGTGATCTTGGGTCGATCAATTTCTGCGGCTTCCGCACTGGTAACGCCTGACATAACTCCGAGCAATATTATCAAGTAATATTTATTGGGCATGATGTCCTTATTCCGAATTGAAACGGTACCAACCGGCATGTGACACGCTGCTCGACAGATAGTTCGAAGCAAAAGTCATTGCATCCCGGGATGGGCTTCTGTTGCGAAGCCGGACCATGACAATCCTTTGCTGCAGCGAAACTTGTCAGCGTAGCGTGGATTTTGAGATAGCGATTATCGGGTTGACATCCTTGCGCAGGATCTTGCCGTTCTTGGTGCGCGGAAAATCTTTTGCAAGATAGATCGTTTTCGGCGCCTTGTATCCCGCCAGATGCGCGCGTCCGAACACCAGCAGTTCATCCGCTGTGGTGGCGCTGCCCGGGCGCATGATCACGTAGGCCACCACCAGCACCTTGTCCTTTTCGATCTCTTCACCGACGGAGGCGCAGTCTGCAACTGCGGGGTGAGATTTCAGCACCCGTTCGATCTCATACGGGGAAACACGATAACCAAAGCTCTTGATGATGTCGTCCTTGCGACCCAGAAACCAGATATAGCCGTCCTGGTCGTAACGCGCGTAGTCGCCGGTGAAGAACCATCCGTCATGCCTGAGCTTGGCGGTTTCCTCGGGCATGTTCCAGTATTTCAGGAACAGGCCGGGGTCGTCATCCGGCACACAGATCATGCCCTCCTCGCCGGCGGCCACCGGCTTCAAAGTTTCAGGGTCGAGCAGTTGTATCTGGTGCCCGGGCTGCGCAAAGCCCGCCGAGCCGGGACGTATCGGCCGGGATTTGGTCTGGCACAGATAGTAGGAAAACTCGGACATACCGACCGCCTCGTAGATATCCACGCCAAAACGCTCGCGCCACTGCGTCAACACTTCATCCGAGAGGTGCTCGCCCGCACTCATGCAATGGCGCAGGCTGGGGACATCCGCGCGGGTCAGTTCGCTCTTCTGCACGATCTGGCGATAGATGGTCGGCACTCCGACGAAAATGGTGGCGGAATGTTTCTTGATCAAGCGCGGCCAGGTGTTGGCGTCGTTCTTCCCCTCATGCACGATCACGGTCTTGCCCAGATACAACGGATCCATCAGGCCCGAGCCCAGCACATAGGTCCAGTTGAATTTTCCGGAATGCATGATGCGATCACCGTCAGCGGAAAAATCGAACCAGTAGGTCGATGCCGGGGTGCGGCCGATCATGGCGCGGTGTGCGTGCAACACACCCTTGGGATAGCCGGTGGTGCCGGAGGTGTAGACCAGGTAGGCCGGTTCGCTCGATCTCGTCTGGTGCGGCGGCTGCCACTGTGTGATTCCGGACAGGGCCGTATCCATATCCAGCACGTTCAACCCGGCGACAGCAGAGACTTCGCCCGGACCGGACAGCAGCACATGGCGCAGATTGACCGCACCCGGCAACTGGTCCTTGAGCGTTGCCCAGGCCGCCTTGTCGGTGACCAGCACCGATGCGCCGGAATCCTGCGCGAGATACACCACTTCCTCTGCGGTCAGCAGGGTGGAGGTCGGCACTGAAACGGCACCGCGCTTCATCGCACCGAGGAACGCGGTGGGATAGTCCAATGAATTGGGCAGGCGGATCAGGACACGCTCGCCGGCATCGACACCGAGATCGCGCAACAATTGCGCGAAGCGGCTGGTTCGCTCGGACAATTGCGCGAAGGTGATCTGCGACGTGCCCAGTGTGTCGTCTTCCACGATCATCGCGATATTGTCCGCGGCGGGTGTGTCCAGATGTGCGTCGGTACAGGCGACACCTATATTGAAATGCCCGGGCACTTGCCATACCCAGGGTGCGAACGGTTTGAAGTTGGCCATGGCTGCTCCTACAGAATGACGCCGTACGGCCAGTTTTCACGAATGACCTGGGCAGGCATCAGTTGTAATACCGTCATGGCGAATTCGGTATCTTCCGGCGTGAGCGCGCGCAGCGCATGCGCCCGCAGCAGGGTCTGCAATGCCTTGCCGAACATCGGCGGATCCAGCATCTCTCCCTCGAACTTGATCGCGCCGCCCAGCAACGCATCCGCCTCGATGGCGGCCTGCAAGATGCGGATCTTTTGCGAGACTTCGGTGGGGGACGGCGTGTACGCCACCTTGCACAGATGGATATGCGCCGGATGGATGACCTGCTTCCCGGTCAACCCGTTCGCCGATTCCTGGCAGGCATGTTTGTACACGGTGTGCGATTCATTCTCGCCGTGCAGATCCAGCCAGCGGCGCACATCATGCGGCTCGACAAAGTTCTCCGGCATGCTGCTCGAGCCGATCAGCGTCTCCACGCCGCCGATGACGCCTTTACCTGCGATGCGCGCCTCGAACATGATCTGGTTGAGATAATATTTGAGCTCTTCGGTCCAGTGCTCCGGCGTGATCTGGATACCCATCGCCTTGGAAAAGTCATGGATGCCGAACACCACATGCTTGACCGTGCTGTATTGCATCAGGTCCGGCGCGATCTTCAGCGATTTGGGGTGTTCGATGATGGGCTGGATGGTGATCGGGTGATCCAGACCCACCAGAAAATTGGACAGGTCGCGAACCTCGGGCGCGCCGTATGCCTCTCCCGCCTTGGCCAGCATCACCACGTCGATATGCGGGGCCATGTCCCTGACCAGCTTCATGTCCAGTTCGTATTCTTCGGTGCGAAACGGATTCACCCTGATCGCAATTGCGACCTCGTGTCTGCGCTTGAACTTGGGCAACTCCTGTCTGAGCAGGGTCCTGCTCAGCTCCTTCTGGCGGCAGCCGTCTTCCAGATCGAAGATCAGCGTGTGGGCGTGGGTCGCGTGCGCATGTTTCTTCATGCGCTGGGACGCCGCTTCCAGGTCTTCGTATATGCCCAGCGACGGCGCATACTTGACCGGCGGGTAATACAGCTGGATCCCCGGCCAGTATCCGCCCAGTACACCGGCGTCCGCACGGCCTGATGATTCCTTGCCGTGGCTGCGACCGTCCTTTTGCTTTTCCTTTTTGTTCATGTTCCCTCCCGACTCCAGTTTCCGTTCCATCCGATCTCCGCACCCGACCGCAGCTAATCAAGATGATTCAGGTAATGATGGTCATCCGTCAGGCACAGGCCCAGACGCCATTCCATCGGCTTGTCACCATAGGTATAGGACACGCGCTCGATGCTCAGCAGCGGTGTGCCCGACTTGAGATTCAGGACAGCGGCCACTTTCGCATCGGCGCCCACCGCGGTCAGCCGTTCTTCCGAACGCACCATGTGTATGTTCAGCAGCTTTTCATACATCCGGTACATCGAGCCGTTGAAAGCCTCGATACGTTCCGCCGTCACACCCTTGAACGAGGCGACCGGCAAGATGATGTGATCCAGTATCTGCGGCTTATTGGCGAACAACAGCAGACGCTTGATATCGATCACCGCACTGCCGGCCTTGATCTCCAGCAGGGATGCGATCCCGGCGGTGGCTTTTGAGCGTTCACAGCTCAGCAACTTGTTATCCAGCAATTCCTGGCTGCCGTCGGCAGCCACCAGGCGCAGGAACCTGAGCTTGCCCGTCTCTTCAAAGTGGGTCGCCACGTAGGTGCCTTTGCCCTGGCGCCGCACCACGATGTTTTCCGCGGCCAGCTCATCGATGGCTTTGCGTACCGTGCCCTGGCTTACCCCGTAGCGCGAGGCCAGCTCCATCTCGCTGGGAATGGCCGCGCCCGGGCCCCATACCCCCGAGATCAGATTTTCCGTGATGAGTGCCTTGATCTGCCGGTAAAGCGGTTGAAATAGCGGTGAACCCATTGTCCTGCCCCTGTCGGTAAGATCATCGTGAATGACATGCCGCGAATCTAACACGCAATTTTTCCTGAATCAAGTGTTATATATCTTATATAAGACATAAGAATTTTGTTGACACTGCATTTTGCCGTCTATAGAATCGCCTGACAGCTTTCCGATCACAACCAGAACGGCCTATCCGTTCGACAGGGGGATTCATGAACAAGTATTTTCGACCTCGACGCTCAATGCTCTACGTGCCGGGGTGCAACACGCGCTATCTGGAGAAGGCGCGAAGCTTGCCGGCCGATTCGGTCATCCTGGATCTGGGCGACCCTATCTTGTTCGACGCCAAGGAACAATCGCGCCAAAATATCATCGAGGCTGTCGAAAAAGGCGGCTACGGTCCGCGCGAAGTGGTCATCCGCGTCAACGATCTTGATTCGCCCTGGGGCCATGAAGACATCCGCGCTGTCGCCAAGCTGGGCGCCGATGCGATCCTGTTCACCAATATCGAAAGTCGTGCCGATGTGCTGGCCGCGCTGGGCGCACTGGACCAGGCCGGCGGGCAGGACACCCCGGTGATGGTGATGATGGAAAGTCCCATGGCCGTGCTTCACGCCGAAGAGATCGCCAATGCATCGGACCGCATCGCCTGCATGATCATGGCCACCTCAGACCTGATCTCGCAGATGCATGCCCATAGCACCAAGGAACGCATCCCGCTGCTGACCAGCCTCTCGATGGTGATCCTTGCGGCCAGGGCCTATGACCGTGCCGTGGTGGACGGCGTCAACAGTCACCTCAAGAATATGGAGGCTTTCGAATATGCCTGCCGTCTGGGGCGCGACCTGGGCTTTGACGGCAAGTCGCTGGTGCATCCATTGCAGCTTGCCTATGCCAATGACGCCTACACACCCAAACAAGCCGAAGTGAATACCGCCAAGGAGATCATCCGTGCATTGTCCGCAGCCAACGCGGCCGGGCGCGGCACAGTGGTGGTGAATGACCGTCTGGTCGAGCATCACCACGTCGCGGCGGCCAAGCGATTACTGAGCCTGAGCGAAATGATCGAAAAACTGGAAACCACCCATGTCTAAAAAAACCAAAATAGCGGAACCCGGGCGCGGCAACTTCTTTGAAGATTTCAAGGTGGGGCAAGTGTTCCAGCATGCCACGCCACGAACCATCAGCGACGGGGATTGCGCGTTCTACATCGCGCTCACCGGCAGCCGGCACATCCTGCACTGCGCACAACCGGTGGCGCATGCGATGGGTTATCGCAACCGGACCGTGGACGATCTGCTGGCGTTCCATATCGCCTTCGGCAAGACCGTGCCGGATATTTCCGTGAATGCCGTTGCCAATCTCGGCTACGCCGACGTGCGTTTCCTTTCGCCCGTTTATCCGGGAGATACCCTGACCACTTCATCGACGGTGATCGGACTCAAGCAGAATTCCAGCGGCAGCAACGGAGTGGTATACGTGCATTCCGTATCGCGCAACCAGAACCTCGAGGCGGTAATCGAATGGAAGCGCTGGGTCATGGTGCACAAACAGGACCTCGCTCTCCCCGCGCCGGCCACCGTCATTCCCGATCTTCCTGCAGCCGTTACAGTCGACCGCCTGCAAGTCCCGTCATCCACCGATTTCAGCCAGTTCGAAACCGCATTGACCGGCGGGCAAAGGCTCTGGGATGACTACCAGCCCGGCGAACGCATCAACCACCCGGCCGGCATGACCGTGGACGACAGCGACCATACGCTGGCGACAAAACTCTACCAGAACAACGCACGCCTGCATTTCGACGCGCAGATGATGAAGGACTCGCCGTTCGGCCGCCGCCTCATGTACGGCGGCCACGTTATCTCGATCTGCCGCGCACTTTCGTACGACGGCCTGGAGAACGCGCTGTGCATCGCCGCTATCAATGCGGGCACGCACAGCAACCCGGCTTACGGGGGCGATACTTTCTACACCTGGACGGAAGTGCTGGAACGCTGGGAATTGCCCGGCAGGAAAGACCTCGGGGCGTTACGATTGAGGATGGTCGGCCTGAAGAATCTGCCCGCCGCAAAATTGCCTCACACCCATATCGAAAAGAATGGCAAGCAGCTCTACCACCCCAATGTCGTGCTTGATCTTGACTACACCGTCTTAATGCCGCGCAGATAAGGAAAATATCATGTCACCAGCCGTACATCCCGACCAGGCCCTTTTCGGCGGAGAAAAACCTTTTCCGGTCATTCCCAGCTGCGAGCATTTCGCGGGCAGTGAAAAACTCATCCTCAAGGCGCTGGCACTGCAGGACACACTCGGGCCGATCTTCGACATCACCTGCGATTGCGAAGACGGCGCGGCGGCGGGGCAGGAACGCGAGCATGCCGAGATGATCGTGCGTGTCCTGAACTCCGCTGCCAACAAGCATCACATGGCCGGCGCACGCATCCACGATTTCACCCACTCGTCATGGAAACAGGATGTGGACATCCTGGTCAGGGGCGCGGGGGCAGTGCTGGCCTATATCACCATCCCCAAATCCACCAGTGCCGCGCAGGCCGCGGAGATGATCGGCTACATCCAGACAGTGGCGGCCCTGAATGACATTTCCCGCGAGATCCCCATCCATGTGCTGATCGAGACACACGGTGCATTGCACGATGTCTACGCGATCGCCGCATTGCCCTGGTTGCAGGTGCTGGATTTTGGCCTGATGGATTTCGTCAGCGGCCACCACGGTGCCATCCCGGCTTCCGCGATGCGCAGTCCCGGTCAGTTCGAACACCGTCTGCTGGCACGTGCCAAGGCCGAAGTTGTCTCTGCCGCACTGGCACACGGCGTGGTGCCGGCCCACAACGTCACGCTCGACCTGAAGAATACCCAGACCACTTTTGCAGATGCCGGCCGCGCCCGAAACGAATTCGGTTTTATGCGCATGTGGAGCATCTACCCGACACAGATCCAGGCCATCGTCGACGCGATGAAGCCGGATTACGGCGAGGTGACCATCGCCGGCAACATCCTCCTCGCCGCCCAGGCGGCCGACTGGGGCCCCATCCAGTATGAAGGCGAACTTCATGACCGCGCCACCTACCGGTATTTCTGGGAAGTGCTGCAAAAGGCCAGACTGACCGGCATCCGGATCCCGGACAACGCGGCTGCGGCATTTTTCGGATAAATATTTAAGACTACATCTGCAGATACTCGTTGCCGGGCCGAGACATCAACCGAACCGGTCTGCTCGTTCACTGACCAATATTGCCATAGAGCAATC
>JBBQNH010000064.1:0-14526 GCA_038329705.1 Burkholderiales bacterium
CCCTGCCGTCCCCGCAACAACGGCATTCCTCGGGTGGCGGGACGAATAATATCGAGTCATTGTTGTTCATCGCGTTCGTTCTGGTGGTTGTGGTGGGTGGCGTGCTGCGCTCATTGCTCGGGCGTTTTCCCGCAGCCTTGCTGATGGGCGGAGGATTGGGCTTGCTGGCCTGGTTGACCGTCGTGCCGCTGGTCATTGCGTTATTGGCCGGCGTGGTGGCGTTCATCTTCGTGCTGCTGGGCGGCGTACGCGGTATTGGCGGTTATGGAAGTGGCGGCTATGGCGGCGGGGGCTTCAGTGGTGGTGGCGGTGGAGGATTCAGCGGCGGGGGTGGCGGTTTTGGTGGTGGCGGTGCATCGGGGAGTTGGTGAATGAACTTGAAACGCATCTTTCAACATTTATGGATAGGCCGCGCCGCCGTACGGTGGGCTTTTCCATCGAAGACACTGGATGCCATCGAGGACGCGATCCGCAAAACCGAAGCGCGCCATGATGGGCAGATTCGTTTTGCCGTCGAAGCTTCGCTGGAACTGTCGCCGCTGCTGGCAGGGCAGACCGCACAGCAGCGCGCTATCGAGGTATTTTCAACATTGCGCGTCTGGGATACCGAGCACAATAACGGCGTGCTCATCTATCTGCTGCTGGCCGATCGCGATGTCGAGATCGTTGCCGATCGGGGCATCCATGTCAGGCTTGGCCAGGAAGTCTGGGAATCGATCTGCAACGAGATGGAAACATCCTTTCGTGCGGGGCAATTCGAAGCGGGAGTGCTGGGCGGAATACATGCGGTGGGCGAACATCTGTCGCATCACTTCCCGGCGCGCAGTGACAAACCCAATGAGATACCGGACCATCCTGTCGTGCTGTAAAACCGCGCAGGGAACGACAGTATTTGGGTTCTGGTTGGATGAAAGAATGGAACCCCGGGCATGCAAAATGGAGTTGGGGAAATAAACCATGAAACTGCTTAAACCCGAGTCTGGAGATTTCTGGGGCGGTCTGGCCGCGATGCTGGTCGCGCTGCCCTCGGCCATCGCTTTTGGCGTCACCATCTACTCGCCGCTGGGCACTTCCTATGTGGCACAAGGCGCGCTGGCCGGCATCCTCGGCACTATCGCGCTTGGTCTTGTCGCACCCGCTATGGGCGGTACCAATCGACTCATCACGGCCCCGTGCGCGCCAGCGGCGGCGGTGTTGTCGGCTTTTGCCATCGAATTCATTAGTGGCGGTGGCAGCCCCGGCGCAGCCCTGCTGCTGATCGCGCTGCTGGGTCTGCTGGCGGGACTGCTGCAGATATTTTTCGGCGCGGTGCGCCTCGGACAACTGATCAAATACATGCCTTATCCGGTGGTGAGCGGGTATCTGTCCGGGGTCGGCCTGATCATCATCGGCAGCCAGGTGCCGATATTCCTTGGCGCATCCAAGGGCACGAATATCTGGGCAGCGCTTGCCGCGCCGGGAATATGGAAATGGCAAAGCCTGGCGGTCGGCGCGGTGACCATTGTCGTGATGCTGATCGCGCCGCGATTCATCCGGCTGGTGCCGGCCGCCATACTTGCGCTGTTGGCGGGCATGCTTGCCTATCTAGCCTGCGGGCTGGTGGACCCGGCGCTGCTCACACTCGAAGGCAATACTTTTGTTGTCGGATCGCTTGGCACCGGCGGCGGCAGCTTTACCGATGTCATTGCAACCCGCTGGGAAGCGGTGGGCGATATCGACTTTGCCCAGATCAGATACATCGCCGTTCCCGCACTGACATTGGCCGTACTGTTGTCCATCGATACGCTGAAGACCTGCATGGTGCTCGATGCATTGACGCACTCGCGCCACGACTCCAACCGCGAACTGATCGGGCAGGGCCTCGGCAATGTAGCTTCAACCATCTGCGGCGGCATGCCCGGCGCCGGCCAGATGGGTGCGACGCTGGTCAACATGTCCAGCGGCGGCGTGAGCCGGTTCTCGGGCATCATCGAAGGTGTGCTGTCGCTGGCGGCGTTTCTTGTACTCGGCACGCTGATCTCCTGGGTGCCGGTGGCGGGACTCGCCGCGATCCTGATCGTGGTGGGTGTGCGCATGATCGACCGTCACAGCTTCCAGTTGCTCAGGCAGCGTTCCACCATGCTGGACTTCGCCGTGATCGCGGCGGTAGTGGCCACCGCATTGACGGTGAGCCTGATCGCTGCCTCAGGCACCGGTATCGTGCTGGCCGTGTTCCTGTTCATCCGCGAGCAGATCGGCGGCGCCGTCGTGCATCGCAAGTTGTCCTGCAACAAGACCTTTTCGAAGCGGGTGCGGACACATGAAGAAATGGAAATCCTGCTGGCGCGCGGCGAGCGCGGCGTTGCCGTCGAACTGCAGGGCAGTCTGTTCTTTGGCACCACCAACCAGTTGTATTCGGCGCTGGAGCCGGAATTGAAGACCCGCGACTACCTCATCCTCGACATGCGCCGCGTGCAATCCGTCGATGTCACTGCCGTCCACATGCTGGATCAGGTCAAGGACATGATGGCCGAGCGCCAGGGTTTTCTCATCTTCAGCCAGCTACCGCACAACCTGCCTTCCGGCCAGGACATGCAGCAGTATTTCGACCAGGTAGGCCTGGTGCGCCCGGAAAGCCCGGTGCGCGTGTTCGACGAACTCGACGAGGCGCTGGAATGGGTCGAGGATCGTATTCTCGAGAGCGAATCCTGCGAGATAGGCGAACAAAAGGCGCTAAACCTCGATGAGCTTGAGCTGATCAAGGGGCGCAAGGCAGAAACGCTCGCCGCGCTGGAACAATGCATGGAGAAGCGTTCCTGCAAGGCCGGCGAAAAGATATTCAAGATCGGCGATGCGGGCGACGAATTGTTCCTGATCCGCAAAGGCGCCGTGCGCATCATGCTGCCGATCTCCGAAAAGATGAACCATCATCTTGGCACATTCGGGCGCGGTGCGTTCTTCGGCGAAATGTCCTTCCTCGACGGCGGCTCGCGCTCCGCCGACGCGGTAGCATTCACCGATGCCGAGCTGTATGTGATTTCGCGCAAAACGTTCGATATTCTGGCCGAGCAGCACAAGAAGCTAGCCGCAGCCTTCATGGAAGGATTGGCCAGCGTGCTGTCGAGCCGGTTGCGCTATACGAATGCGGAATTGCGGGTATTGGAGACCTGATTTCAGAATTTCTGAAAGATTGCCGATGTTTGCGGTGACAGGCGGATATTCATACCACTGAAGAACCTGCACAAAGACTGACAGTACCGCCGGGAGAAGAACCAGCGATACGTTCGCATTGGGATCTTAATGGGCGAACGACTGGTTTCAGAAAATATAACATCGGGGATGCAGGACTGCTTCGGGCCACAAGTGGGCATCTATGGGGGTGGTATAAGACTGCTACTCGGTGCCAAAGCGGCCCGTGCCGAGGGGAAACTCTATGGCAATCCCATTCAAAATATTAGTGGTTGGAACATTACCCCACGCGTAAGCTGGCAGACTTCCTCGTGGCCACTCATCACAAGAAAGTTTTAAGAACCAACAGGGCGCTCAATATCATCAGTGAATGTAACCGGGCAATACAACACGCCAAGCACGAAATATTTCACCCTATCCATTTTAATTATACAATGACCAAAAGCTCTACATTCTAAAGAGGTCACTGGCGAAACGGTTGAACTGAAGTGACCCAGTAAGAAGTGGTTGCCTGTCTCATCCCCGTGCCGATGAGTTAACACAATCCTCCCACCGACCATTGTTCAAGTAAAAACTCATGAGCCTCGCCAGTACTTATTCCAATCCTCCTGTACAACGAGATGCAGGAGTCATAGCCCTTATTGGTATGGCACATGGAACATCCCATTTTTTCCATCTGCTGCTCCCCTCGCTCTTCCCTTGGCTGATGCCAGCCTTCGGGCTCGATTTTTCCGAGATAGGTCTGACCATGACAGTTTTTTTTGTCATCTCCGGAATTGGGCAGGCACTCGCAGGATTTGCAGTGGACCGTTTTGGTCCGGTGCGTGTATTGTTATTCGGCATGAGCTGTTTTCTATTTGCCGGCTTGTGGCTGGGATTGTTTGCTCATCATCAGGTGGATTTGTTCGTGGTCGCGGCCTTGGCTGGACTTGGGAATAGCGTACTGCATCCGGCCGATTTCACGATACTCAATCGCAAGGTTTCGATAGCACGCTTGGGACACGCTTTCTCGATCCACGGAATTTCAGGAAATCTTGGCTGGGCTCTTGCACCGGTATTACTAACCGGAATCGCGACATTAGTCAGCTGGCAGACCGCTGCAGTTGCTGGCGGGTTAATAGCTCTTCCGGTCATGGTGCTGCTTTGGCGTTTTCAGGGAATGCTCGAATCAACACCGGTCGCGGCTGCCAAAGAGAACATACCGGCACATGGAACATTTGCCTTTCTTGGTGTCGGTGCGGTCTGGCTTTGTTTCTGCTTCTTTTTACTGACAACATTGTCTTTCGGAGCATTTCAGAATTTCGGAATACCCGTATTACAACATCTTTATGGACTACCGCTTGGTACTGCAGTCGCCGCACTTTCCACGTTCCTTCTGGTCGCGGCTGGCGGTATTCTCGTAGGAGGCTTTGTTGCTCAACTTCACACTCAAGACCATATCATCGCCATCGCACTTACCATAGCAGCAATGCTTGCAATCGTCTTGTCTCTGGAAATAATACCGGCTTGGGCCGTGCTGCCGGTCATGGCAGGAATTGGCTTCTTTACCGGTATTGCAGGCCCCTCAAGGGATCTGCTGATACGTCGCGCAGCAACCGCGCGTTTCGGCCAGGCTGCATATGGGCGGATCTATGGCTTCGTTTATTCGGGTCTGGATGCCGGATTGGCGATGTCGCCGTTGGTATTCGGTCATTTCATGGATGAAGGACGCTATGCCTCGGTTCTGATAGGAACAGCCATCTTTCAGGCACTGGCTGTAATGACCGCGTTACGCGTTGGACGATTTATTCCTGCAGAACAGTGATATTTTGTTCTGGCCTGATATCCGTTGGGTTGCAGCTTGTAGAACGAAACGCATGACAGGCGATGGGCCGAATTTTCCCTTGTAGTCAATGCCCGATAAAGGGAAGGCTGATTGACGGTGGTGGCCGTCAGCAATGCCGAGAAGCAGACGCCTGTTAAATGCTTTATCAACGGCTGATTCGGGTCGGAAGCGGTACCTGGTGAAGTTCCGCATTTACAAAGTGCATATCTTATTCAAACGGATTTTTTACCAGCAGGGATTACTATCAAAGTATCAAGCCAGGCGTGCATCGAGCATCTTCCAGGCCGTGTCCGCGGATCTCAATGCTTCAATATCGCCATTATTGAAAAATGTCACAGTCGCAGTCCGTTCCTTGTCTAGCAGCGGTTCCTGAACTTCCTGCAGTTTTTTCATTACAGCCATGTCGGCTTCAGAAGCATCGTTACCCCGACTGCTGCGTTGCGCTAGCCGCTCTGCCAGCAATGCAGCCCCGGTTTGCACACTGGCAATGACGAAAGGCACATCCAATTCCTGCGCAAGGCTGCGAAACATTTCACGTTCGGCGTGCAGCACGAATGCGGCGTCGACGATCACGGGAAATCCTGCGGCAATCACGTTGCGCGCCAATTCGTGTAGCCGCGCATAGGTGTGCCGCGTCGCGTCCGCGCTATAGATGTCTGCGCCGAGCTGTGACCTGCTGTCGGCCAGGGGCGTCAGGCCGAACAACCGTTTGCGCTCGACATCGGAGCGGATACGGATCGCGCCCAGTCGCTCCAGTGCGATCTGCGCGACAGTACTCTTGCCGCAACCGGGCAGGCCGTGGGTGATGATCAGTGCAGGATGCCGCCGCGTCAGGCAGTTGTGCGCAAGGCGCAGATAACTGCGGCAGGATTTCAACTCAATTTTTTTTCTTGCACCACGTTGGCTGGCGCGGATCGCGGCGATCTTGGCACGCACCATGGCGCGGTAGCCGAGGTAGAAGTGCAACACGCCGATTCCGGAAAAATCGCCGGTGATCTCCATGTAGGCATTGAGGAATCGCCAGGCCAGTTGGGAATGTCCGCGCCGCAGCATATCCATCACCGTAAAACTTATCTCGCTGATCACATCGATCCGGCGCAGTGCAGCGCTGAACTCGATGCAGTCGAAAGGGGTGGGTACTTCGTCCAGCAACACGATGTTGCCGAGATGCAGGTCGCCGTGACACTCGCGCACGCCGCCTGCCGCCGCGCGTTGCCGGAACAGTGGCTCGCATGCGGAAAATTCGCGTACATTTGCCTGCCGGACTGAGTCCAGCATTGCCAAGTCGCCCGGTTCAGTGAGCAACTCAAGCACCGGAGCAAAGTTTTGCAGTGCCGCCTGTTCTATGCCTTCAGTCGAACAGAATGGCGAATCTGCTGCCAATGGTGGCAGCATGGTGTGGAAGTCAGCGATGACCGCAGCCAATTTATCGATGTGGGCCGGGGTGATGAGTCCGCGGGCCAGCATGCGATTCATCATGGCGGATTCGGCAAAACGCCGCATGTGCACCGCATATTCGATGGCGGGTTGGCTTCTCATTACCGGCTCTTCTAGACTGCCGCCGATCGCAATGACATCGAGGTAGAGGGCAGGGGCGAGGCGGCGATTCAGGCGCAGTTCCTCGGTGCAATAAAAATGCCGCATTTCCAGCGTGGAGAAATCCAGGAAACCGAGATTGACCGCCTTTTTGATCTTGTAGGCATCATGTCCGGTGAGCAGTATCCAGGAAATGTGCGTTTCCTCGACCCCGGGCTGGCTCGGAAAATAGCCGCGTACGCATAAGGAATCCACCAGTCGTTGCTGACCGGACAATGCTGCAGGAATGGCAGAGGAAGAAGTATGTACGGGTGTCACCGGCAGGGTTCCATTCATGCGTTGTACCGGTATGCGCCCGGTCGCGTCCCTTTTACCCGGGAGAAACGGCTGGCGTGAAATCGTACGGGTAGGCTTCGAGTGCCTCTTTCATCTGCATATCATCCTCGCGGATATGCGCTACCGTCCATTCGATCAGAAATTCGAAATAGTGTTCGATGATGCTTTCTGACCATCTGTCTTCATGTGACGCCAGTTCGTCCCACATGGTTTGCATCTCGTTGAGCACATATTCATGTTCCTGCTTGTGCTCCTCGATAGGAAAGTTGATCGCCCGGGCAATATTTTCTTCGGTGTCAAAATGTTTCCGGGTCAATTCAGCGAACACTTGCAATGCCTGTAACAAGGCGCCGGAATCTTTGCTCTTGATGGTGTCGTCTATGTCGTTCAGCATAGTGAACAGGGACTTGTGTTCCGAGTCGATGGATTCGTTTCCCACACTCAAGTTGTTACTCCATACCCAGCTCATCATAACCTCCCGATAACTACCAATTGCAGTACCGATTCGATTGCAGCATAGCGTATCTTACTCGCCGGGTTGGATTTTGGACGAACTTGCAAGGGCTTAGTGTCCCCTGAACGGACGGTAATAAGTCACCTGGAGTGACTTACCCCTTGTTGCAGTTGCACCATCACATGCGCGGAAAACTGCGGGGTAAATCTGTCCAGTGCCGACAACAGAAGCATTGTAACAAGCACCGGCTGGATCAGCACGATAACAGCGACACTGCCGGTTTCCGCAAGCAGGCGGATATATCTTTTTGCACTTTGAAGGTCGCGCAGATGTGATCGATACCGGGATAGTTTACTGTGTAAAGCAACAGCTTCGGCCATCAAAATGATCACACCGCCAATCGCACCGGTCAGGATCGCCATCTTCAGTTCGATAGATCCCATGCTACCTCCCTTGCCAAAATATAGATGCTTCCGCGCGCCGTACGGAATATCGCTTTGACCGCCATTGTAACGGCGCATATCCCAAATTGGCGAGGCCAAAAATCCCTGTAAATCTGTTAGCATTCTCTAACTATGGAGATACTTTGACAATGAAAAGAATTTTTTTAACCATGTTGCTGCTGTTTTCGTCCTTGCCTCTGCAAGCTGCCGGGTTGGGAGGTGTGTACGGTCAGGGTCGCAGCCAGTTTTCGGTGGGTGGCGGCAACGGTCATGCCTTTAACAAAAGTTATTTCGTCATTGGCGCGAGCGTGAGTTATTACGTGATGGACGGTCTGGGCGTCGGCTTCTCCTTTGAAAAATGGTCTGGCAACGATCCGGGCATCAGCAAATATGCGCCTTTTATACAATACGTATTCTTACAGTCATCTTCTTCCGTTCATCCCTATATCGGGGCATTTTATCGGCATACCGCGATCAACGGCCTGCCCGGTATCAACTCGGTCGGGGAACGCGCCGGTGTCAATATCGCGATACAGCCCAATGCGTATTTCAGCTTTGGTTTTGTCCAGGAGAGCTATCTTGATTGCCAACTCCAGATTTACGGGAGTTGCAGCGAAACCTATCCCGATCTGGGTCTTACGTTTGCGTTCTGACATGGGATTTCAGCGCATCAAATTTTTTCTGGTAATGGTAGTGCTGGCTTGCGCAAGTTCGGTCCACGCCGACGACATGTTGTTCGCCGATCATCCCCTGGCCGGGAAGATATGGGACATGCACAGCCGCAGCTTCATCGACGAAGCCACGCTGCTCGACAGGATAGACAAGGCCAATGTGCTGCTGCTCGGCGAGACGCATGACAATCCGGTGCATCACGAACTTCAGCTGAAATTGCTCAAAGCCCGTATCTCGGCCGGTGCGCGTCCGGCATTGCTGATGGAGCAGCTCAATGACGATACCCAGCCGGTGCTCGACCGGGTATTGGCCAGCAGTGATCGCGACCAGGTGTTGAGTACAGTCACCAGGCTGATCAAGTTCACCGACTGGCAGTACTACCGACCGTTATTGGTGACGGCGGTAGACAACAAACTACCGATCATCGCCGCCAATATCTCGACGCTGCGCCTGCAACCGGTCATCTGGAAAGGTTTCGCCGCCTATGATGCTGCCGATCTGCAGCGCTTGGCGGTGGAGAAGGTATGGAGCGAAAGCCGGCAGAACTATCTGGTCAATAACATGGGAGGCGCGCATTGCGGCAAGCTCAGGGATGATTTGCGCGATCGCCTGACCCGCAGCCAGCGCTTGCGCGATGCGTTGATGGCCGACAGCGCGATGTCCAGTCTGGGTCGTGGTGTGGTCGGTATCGTCGGCAGCAGCCATGTCCGCCACGATGTCGGGATGCCGATCTATTTTGCCGCGCGCGCCCCGCAGGCGCATGTATTTTCGATAGGCTTTATGGAGGTCAGCCCGCAACGTACCGATCCCGCAACCTACGCAGCGCAAAGCGCCACGGGTGAGGCACCCTATGACGTGATCTGGTTCACTCCGCGTGTCAAACGCGGCAAAAATCCCTGCGACGAACTGGACAAACCCGGCACACCCGAGCCTGCCACCGGCAAGGCAGAGGCAAAGCCGTGACTATATCCCCAGGATACATTCCCGGAAGGCGGTACCAATGAAGCCGATACTCGATGCGATCTCCGGCGCGTTTCGCGATCTGTTCCAGTTCAAGGTGTTGTGGATCGTGATCTGGCCGATGCTCGCTGCCATTTTGCTATGGCTGGTTGTGGGGACGGTGTTCTGGGGTACTTTCTCCGGATGGATCAGCAGTGGCCTCAATGCTGCCGGGGTGCAGCACTGGCTTGAGGGTGTAAAACCGGGCTGGGTCGCGAACGCGATCCAGGCAGTCATACACCTGATCCTGTTCGTGCCGCTGGTGTTCGTCACGGCGTTGCTGATCACCGCATTCTTCGCCATGCCCGCGCTGATCCGGTTGGTTGCCGAACATGATTATGCACGACTCGAACGCGCAAACGGCGGTACTGTTGCCAACAACCTGGTCAATGCCCTGTTGGCGATAGCTGTCTTCATTGCCATCTGGGTGTTCAGCCTGCCTTTGTGGTTCATCGGGATAGGCGTGCTGGTGCCGTTCATTGCCGCAACATACCTGAACCAGCGGCTGTTTCGCTACGATGCGCTCGCGGAACATGCCAGCAGTGAAGAGATGAAGATCATGTTCAGCAAGCACCAAGCGGCATGGTGGGGATTGGGTCTGCTGACCGGTCTGCTTCAGTTCGTGCCGCTGCTGAATCTGCTCGCACCGGTCGTCACGGGGCTGGCCTTCATCCACTTCGGCCTTGCGCGCCTGGCAGAGCTGCGTCAGGCGTCGGGTCTGCCTGCGTCGCAAAGGTAGTCACACTGACTACTTCGCGCTGACCTTCGTCACCCGGTTGACGAAGGTGATGCTGGCAAACGTGCGGTCCAACGTTTTACTGTTGAAGTTGGTCATCGTCGAGCCCTGGTCGAACTTGATCACATCCCCCTTTTTTACATCGATGGTAGAGGCGGCTATCCAGCGTGTTCCGCTGTCGTCCTTGATCTCCAGATAGGTGAACTGGGGGATGTTGATGACGCTGACGACGGTACCCTGTTGCGACTGCAACACGTCGGATGCCCCGGCGAGCGCATTGGCCGGATTATTGTTGATCGGTGGATGTCCGGTGGGCAGGCCGTCCGAAGCAGGTGTCACCGGATCGGGCACAAAAGGCTCTTCGGCAGGTTTCTTGTTACATGCCGCGAGGGAAAATACCAGCAAAGTCGAGATGATCGCGATGTTTCTCATTATGCGTCCTTGTTTGAGATGGGCGAGAGAGCAATATTACTCAAAATGCACCTGACTTGAACAGTTTTATCGATGCCAGACCAAAGGGCCGATCGCATCGGGCCTTCCGTGCGCTACAGGTTTCACCGCCACACAGGCCAATTATTTGACAGCCTGCTATAGTGAACATTCCGCGCTCCACCACATGCAATCATGGCAATCGAAACTGAACTCAAATTACGTATCGCGCCCGAGCAGCTTGCCAGACTGAAGCGGCATGCACTGATCAAATCACTTTCCGTGACACGCCCAGTCACACGCCGCTTGCAAAACATCTATTACGACACCCCGAAACTCGATTTGCACCGATCCCGGATGGCATTGCGTTTGCGTCACGCCAGCGGAAAATGGGTGCAAACCCTGAAGGGAGGCGGCTCGATGCAGGCGGGGTTGCATCAGCGCAATGAGTGGGAGGTGCCGGTGCACGGTGCCGAACTGGATTTTTCAGCAACCCAGTCAGTGGAATGGGACGAACATCTGCGCCCGTCGTTACGCAAGAAGTTGCACCCGGTTTTCGTCACCGATTTTACCCGCAACAGCCGGATGCTGGATTTCCGGGGCGCGCAGATCGAGTTGTGCATGGATCATGGCGAAGTGCGCACCGAGCAGCAAAGCATGCCGATCTGCGAGCTGGAGCTGGAACTGAAATCCGGCGATCCGCAGCAATTGTTCGAACTGGCGCTGGAGCTCCTGAATGTCGTCCCGTTCGAACTGGAAACAGTCAGCAAAGCGGAGAAGGGTTATCACCTGCTGTCCGGATATAGCGGGCAACCGCTCAGAGGTACCACGCCGCTTTTCGCCAGGACGGACACGCTGGCGGATCTGCTGAAAACGCTGATCTGGTCATGTTTGCAGCATTTTCAAGGCAATCTGTCCGGTGCGATGGGAAGCGACGATGACGAATACCTTCATCAGATGCGCGTCGCGCTGCGCCGCCTGCGTGTGGCACTGCGTATGACAGAAGAAATTCGTGCGGACGAGCAATTGGCCGGCTTGTATAAGGATGTCTCGGATATTTGTATCGCGCTGGGGATTATCCGCGAATGGGATGTGTTCATCGCCGGGACGGTGCAGCCGATGTGCGCGCGTATGGCCGGGCATGCCGGCTTGCAGGCGCTGCTGACGGCCAGTGAACGGCAACGTGCGGCCGGTTATGCGTCACTGCGTAGCGCTGCACAGGCGCGGGAAATGCAACGCTTGCTGTTGCGCTTCGCTATCTGGATGAACGGCGCATACTGGCAGCAGCCTGATACCGGACAGTCAGCGCGCGATTTTGCAACACGCCGTTTGCATAAACTGGCCAAGCGGTTCGAACAATCCGGCCGGCATCAGGATACATTCGATGCCCCGAGTTTGCATGCCCTGCGTATCCTTGCCAAGAAAATCAGATACAGCGCGGAGTTCTTCGCGTCTTTGTATGGCAAAAAGAAAGCCTCGACTTTTCTTGCAGCGTTAAGCGAAGTACAGGAAGTGCTCGGGCAAATCAACGATGTCGCGGCGGCGCATCGTCTGCTGGATGGGTTGACGAAGGATGCCGTTCTGGCTGACCATCCGGATGCTGTTACCTTGTGCAGGGGCTGGACAGCACATGATCTGTCACGTCAACTCGGTGTTTTGCGCAAATCCATGCGTCACCTTTCAAAACAGGCTGCATTCTGGGAAAAATAAACTCCCGAAGGTCATTGCCAGCAACGACTTTGCAGTTTATCGTGTGCATGTGGATAGTTCGAATTTATCAAAAATTTCAGTCAAGCCTGCAAGGGGAAGAAAATGAGCATCTCATCTCAGCAAAGAACCTGGATACTAGTCGGTGTCCTGGTCATCATCGGCGCTGGCGCACTGGTCTATTTTGATCCCCTTGGACTGAATCTTCTCGGTGAAAAACCGGGCACCGCCGTTGCAAAACCCGCCCCGGCGGCTAAACCAGTTGTGGCCAAACCGGCCGCGCCAAAACCGCCCGACACGAAATTGATCGGCGCGGTTGCCGCGCAACTTGCCGCTCCGGTCGCGGCCTCTGCGCCTGAGGCTACACCAGCCGCTGCGGTGCCAACCAAAGCAAGTTCGCCTGCCTCCGCCATGCCTGCGGCAGTATCCGAAACGGCGACACCATCCGTAACCGCGACACTTGGCGGAACATCCGCGCAAATGTTGCAGCACCCGATGAGATCCGCCGCAACGATCAAGACCGACAGCAACCCGGCAGCAGACAAGCCGATCAGGCCAAAAAATCTCGACCTGAGGCATTGTCTTGAACTGGATAGCAACGCGGCGATTGCCAAATGTGCGGGTGAGTAAGCATCGTGACAGCGCCGCTTGAGAAGCGGCACCAACCATCCGGTTCGAACTCCCGGTTTTTCGGCCATCTGTTCGCCAACGGCACCCGGTTGGCTTTTGCCGATTATGTGTCACGAACCCGCGATATGCTTTATCGGGCACACGCTGGACATGCTGATCAAGAAAAGATCGTCAATGGCAACGCTCCTTTCGAACTCAAGCCGCCGCCCGGATTCCCACCCGGACAACAAAAGACCTATCGGCGCGGCGTGCTGCTCACCCATGGCCTGACCGATTCACCTTATGCGATGCGTCACCTGGCTGCGTTCTTCCAGCAGAACGGATTTCGCGTGATGGCCATATTGTTGCCGGGACATGGCACACAACCGGGCGATCTGCTTGATGTGAAGTGGCAGGATTGGGCCAAGACAGTCGCCTATGGCGCCTATAAACTGGCAGAGGAGGCGGATGAAGTTTATCTGGCCGGGTATTCCGCCGGTGCCGCGCTGAGTTTGTACCAGAGCCTGCGTGACGATCGGGTGCGCGGTCTGTTCCTGTTTTCACCGGCACTGAAGATCACGCGCAGGGCGGCGCTGGCGAAACTGCACAAACTGTATAGCTGGTTGATCCCCGCTGCAAAATGGGTGGACATCAAACCGGATCTGGACATCTACAAGTATGAATCGTTTACCAAGAATGCTGCTGCGCAGGCCTATGCGCTGACCCGTGAGCTCGAAGTTCTATTACAGTCGCGCAAGTTGGACATTCCCGTGTTCACCGCTGCCAGCGCAGACGATATCACCGTCAAAACATCTGCCACGCTGGAATTCATCGCACATGCACAACACCCGTTGAACAAACTGGTGCTGTACACCACCGAGCCGGAAAAGATTCCGCCCGATTTCCCGGCGGATAAACTGGAATTGGTGAACAGTGTCGTTCCCGAACAGCGGATATTGAGCTCTGCACACACGGCTATCGTGATGCCGCCCGAAGACAGCCATTATGGTGCGGCCGGAACATATTCAAATTGCGTGCATTACTTTCCAGATGCAATGGAAAAGTATGCCGTCTGCCTCAAGTTTCCCGAAAAGGATTTTCAGGGCGAGATCACCGATAAGAATTTGAAAGCAGGCGCCCTGCGACGCCTTATGTACAACCCGCATTTCGCTGCGCTTCAAATTTCCATGCAGCAGTTCATAGATCGCTTGCCATGATCAAGACAGTGGCCGAAGTGCCGCACGCTTGCCGCGCCACACGTTCACGCCCGACAGGATCGCCAGCCCCGCGACAAAATAACTGCCGGTGATCAGGATCGCCAGTCTATGGTCGCCCTGCGATATCCAGCTGACCAAACCGTAGGTCAGCGGCCCCAAAATCGACGACAGCTTGACCGCCAAGCCCCATAAGCCAAAAAATTCGGCGCGACGGGTGGCCGGGCTCAACAAGCCGACCAGTGCACGCCCTGCCGATTGACTCGAGCCCATGCAGATACCGGCGAGGTTGGCGGCGATCCAGAACATTCCGGGACCCTGTGCCGCCCAGGCCAGCACGATCATCACCATCCAGCCAACCAGCGTCAACGCGATGGTGCGGATATGGCCGATGCGAT
>JBBQNH010000065.1:0-14009 GCA_038329705.1 Burkholderiales bacterium
CGTGAACCTGGCGGCAGATCGCTATGACTATATCCGTAATGCGCAGATCGGTGTGAAACCGGAACAAACCACACCAGGCATCGAAGGGCTGCAGTTGCCGCCACTGAAGGATGGCAGGATGGTCGGCGGACCGCTGGTTAATCAGCAACAGGTCGGTGTTAAACAACCACCGGATGGGGTCAATCAAGCGCAGTCCGGAGTCAAACCGGCTGAAACTGAGTCAGCACAGGACACAGCACCCCAAGATTCCGCTCCACAACAACCCGAGGCGACAGCCCCGCAACAATAGTTCGATGGAAAATACCTTGCCGGATGCCCGCCTGCTCCCCTACGCATACGCCCGCGACTTCGTGCTGCTGGCGCGGCGCAGTGGTCCTGCGGACAGCCCGGTCGAGGTCTTGATATCGGATGCGACCACGCCATCGGCCATCGCCGAGGTGAGCCGCTGTTTCGGGCGCGTCAGGTTGAAAGCTATGCCACGGATTGAACTCGAAGCAGCGATCGCAAGCGCCTATGCCGGTTCCGGCGGCGACGCGGCGCAGGTCATCGACGAATACGAATCCGATCTCGACCTGAACAAGCTGATGCAGGACATGCCGGCGGTCGAAGACCTGCTGGAATCCGCCGACGATGCGCCGGTGATCCGCATGATCAATGCGCTGCTCACCCAGGCCTTGCGCGAGGGCGCATCGGATATCCATATCGAACCGTTCGAGCAGATCTCGGTGGTGCGCTTTCGCATCGACGGCAGCCTGCGTGACGTGGTGCGACCGAAAAAAGCGATCCATGCCTCGCTGATCTCGCGCATCAAGATCATGGCCCAGTTGGATATCGCCGAGAAGCGCTTGCCGCAGGATGGCCGCATCACCCTGCGCGTCGGCGGCAAGCCGGTCGATGTGCGCGTCTCCACCCTGCCCACCGGCCACGGCGAACGCGCGGTGTTGCGCCTGCTCGACAAGGAAGCCGGCCGGCTCGACCTGCAGAACCTGGGCATGAGCGCGAATGTGCTGGCGCAATTCGACAAGCTGATCGCGCAGCCGCACGGCATCGTGCTGGTCACCGGGCCGACCGGCTCGGGCAAAACCACCACGCTGTATGCCGCACTGTCGCGCCTGAATGCCACCGCCACCAATATTCTCACGGTCGAAGACCCGATCGAATACGAACTCAACGGCATCGGCCAGACCCAGGTCAACCCGCGCATCGACATGACGTTCGCCAAAGCCCTGCGCGCGATCCTGCGCCAGGATCCGGACATCATCATGATCGGCGAGATCCGCGATCTGGAGACCGCGCAGATCGCGGTGCAGGCTTCGCTGACCGGCCACCTGGTGCTGGCGACCCTGCACACCAATGATTCGGCGGCGGCAGTCACGCGTTTGCTCGATATGGGCATCGAACCGTTCCTGTTGTCGTCGTCGTTGCTCGGCGTGGCCGCGCAGCGCCTGGTGCGCAAACTGTGCCCGCACTGCAAACGCCGTGAAGGTGAATTCTGGATCGATGTCGGCTGCGACAAATGCGGCCAAACCGGTTATCAGGGCCGGGTCGGCGTGTATGAATTATTGTTGACCACCGAGCAGATCCGCGCGCAGATCCACAACCGCGCATCCGAAGCCGAGATACGCGCCACCGCACAGCACGACGGCATGCGCACCATGCGCGGGGACGGCGAGCGCTGGCTGGCCGACGGCACGACGACGCAGGCCGAGTTGCTGCGCGTCACCAAGGACTAACAGGATATAGCCCTCCCCTTTCTCAGGGTGTAAACTGCCGCATCATAGAACGAGGACTTGCCAGATGAGCACCACCACTCTATCCAGTGATTACCGGATTTCCCTCCCCGAAGAGGTGCGCGAAGCCATGCACCTCCGACCTGGACAGGAGTTCGAGCTGATATCGCAAGGATCGGTCATTCAACTGATCCCAAAACTTTCTCCGGAAGCATTGCGCGCCGCCATTGCGGCGGGCATTGCCAGCGGCAAGGGCATCCCGACTGGCGAAGTTTTCGGGCAGCTGGAAAATAAATATCGCAGCATGACAAAAGAATAAGTGGCGTGGCGAAATACGTCATCTCGCCGCTTGCCGCCCAGGATATGGAAGCAATCGGCGATTACATCGCACAGGACAATCCGCACCGCGCAATCACCTTCATCCTGGAGTTGCGCAGTCAGTGCGACAGACTTGCCGCCTCCCCCAAAACCTGCCGCTCCAGACCCGAGTTGGGCGAAAAAATTCGGTCGAGCGCTTACGGGAATTATGTAATCTTCTTTCAGGATGCCCCTGATGGATTATGCATCGTGCGCGTGCTACATGGCGCGATGGACATCGCAAGCAGATTTCCGGAAAAATAGTCCTGACCCTAACTTCCCCGACACTACGCTAAAGAATCCACCATGCCAGCATTCAGTTATGAAGCCGTCGATACGGCAGGCGCCAGCAAAAAAGGCGTACTCAATGCCGACAGCGCGCGCGCCGCACGCTCCGACCTGCGTGCACAAGGACTGGTGCCGATCAGCGTCGACACGATAGAGAACCAGCTCGATGCAACCGGGCTGACCAAGCGCAGCGCGTTCGGCGACCATCTTTCCACTGTCGAGCTGGCACTGTTCACCCGCCAGCTTGCCAGCCTGCTTGAAGCCGGGCTGCCGCTGGAACAGGCGTTCTCCGCGTTGCTGGAACAGGCCGAACGCAACTATGTGCGCGACCTGGTCGCCTCGATACGCTCGGAAGTGATGGCCGGCGCATCATTGTCCGATGCGCTGGCCCAGCATCCGCGCGACTTCGCCGACATCTATCGAGCGCTGGTCGCATCCGGTGAACAGATCGGTCATCTGGCTCAGGTGCTGTCGCGGCTTTCCGACTATATCGAGCGGCGCAATTCGCTGGTGCAAAAAGTCAAGCTGGCCTTCACCTATCCCGCCATCGTCACTGTGGTCGCCTTTTTGATCGTGATCTTTTTGCTTACCTATGTGGTGCCGCAGATCGTCTCGGTGTTCGCCAATACCAAACAAAAGCTTCCATTGCTGACCACGATGATGCTGGGCTTGTCGGACTTCGTGCGCAATTACGGCTGGATCGTGGCGCTGGTCGTCGTCGCGCTGGCTTTCGCGTGGCATCGTGCACTGAAAAATCCGGCGATCAAGATGAGCTGGCATACCTGGTTGCTGAATGCGCCGCTGTATGGGCGGTTCGAACGCAGCCTCAATACGGCGCGTTTCGCCAGCACACTGGCGATCACCACCGGCTCCGGTGTACCGATCTTGCGTGCGCTGCAGACCAGCCGCGACACCCTGACCAATGTCGCGATGCGCGCACAGGTCGAGGAAGCCGCCAATAGCGTGCGCGAAGGCGTCGGCCTGGCGCGCGCACTGTCGGCACACAAACATTTCCCGCCGATGCTGATCCACATGATCCGCGCCGGTGAAGTCACCGGTGATCTGCCGGCAATGCTGCAGCGTGCCGCCAACTCGCAGGAGCAGGATCTGGAACGGCGCGCGATGACCATGGCCGGTTTGCTGGAACCCGCGCTGATACTGGCGATGGGTGTGGTGGTACTATTGATCGTGCTGGCGGTGTTGATGCCGATCATCGAGATCAACCAGTTAGTGCGTTAAACATTCTATTCCCTCCCTCATGCAGGGGGAGGGCTATAACCAGCGACTTGGCTGGAGTAGTTTTCCAGACTAGTCGAATGGCTAGTTGTTTCATCAGGGAGGGGGTAGAAGCTGTGTACTACCACTGACATATTCACCCCCATCCCAACCTTCCCCCTGAAATGGGGAAGGAGTAAAAACATAGCGCCATGTACAATCGTCCATAAACCATAGGAACAAAATGCAGCGTCTCCAACAAATCACCAGCTTCCTATTGTTCATCGCCTTGTGCGTGTCGGCTGCGTACTGGGCGATGCAATCATTCAATCCGCCGTTGCGTGCTGTTGCGGCACCGCCCCGTGCAACCCAGCAGGCACCGGGCCCGGATGCGGCGGCAGGTTTGTTCGGCGGCCGCGTTTATGCTGCCACCGCCAGCAATTTCCAGTTGAAGGGCGTGGTGATGGCGGGTGATCCGGCAGACAGTGTTGCGATACTGGTAGAGAATGGGAAAAAGCCGCAAGCAGTCAGAAACAATACGGAAGTGGCACCCGGCATCACGGTCACGGAAGTACAGCGCGACCATGTATTGCTGTCTGATCGGGGCGTGATCAAGCGGGTCGATTTGCCGAAGGATGCGAAGCGAAAATAATGCCGTGTTTCGTTCAAACTATTGCAGCGCTGCGAAGTTTGCAGTATTTGAAAACAAGAATATAACTGTCATGCTCCAGCTTATACGGCATTTTTTCCATCTACTTTACGTTATGCGTAAACACTGGTTTCTGGCGCGAGTTTTTCATGGGCCATGCTGAATGCGTTGGTGAGCCGGTGTGAGTGTGTCGGACGGCGGGACTTAGTCGCCGTCTTCATTCTCCATCGCCAATTGGGACTTGAGCATATAGGCATCGACGTCGAAGTCGGTGCTGTCCGCGACTGCGGCCAAGACCAGGGGCCGGACGCGCTCCCGCTCTTCCTCGGTCTCGAACTTTGAAAAGCCCTTTGCGGCCGCCTCGTCGAACAGTTTCTCCGTCAGCCGCTTTGCCCGCACCTCGTGGCTCTCGATGTCGGGATTGGCGCCGGCAGGGATGTTTTCCTCGATCCAGCTATCTACCCACCTCAGAAAGCGCTTGCTCATGATTGCCCACCCATCTCCTGCGTCGTATTCGGGACCGGTTTCCCGGCACACTGTGATCCACCCGATATTTCGGTCCAAGTGAATCGAAGTATACTGTATAGCATTGACTGCTTCAATTAACGAAGCTGTAGAAAAAAGCGCAGACTAGCTGCGCTTTTTTCTGCTTCAAATCTGATGCGGCAACGCCGCACTCCTCTTCAGGTATTCTGCACCACGATCTTCGGGAAGGCTGCACTGTGATCCTGTGCCATATCCGCGACCTTGACTGCGATGCGGCGCGCGATCTTCTTATATTCCTTGGCGATCTTGCCGTCCGGGTCGGCCACCACGGTCGGGTTGCCTGAGTCGGCCTGTTCGCGGATGCGGATGTCCAGCGGCAGGCCGCCCAAAAATTCCACGTTGTAATCCGCGCACATCTTCTCGCCGCCACCCGCGCCGAAGATGTGTTCCTCGTGGCCGCATTTCGAGCAGATATGCGTGCTCATGTTCTCGACGATGCCGACGATCTTGATGCCGACCTTCTCGAACATCTTGAGTCCCTTGCGCGCATCCATCAGCGCGATGTCCTGCGGCGTGGTGACGATCACCGCGCCGGTGACCGGCACTTTTTGCGCCAGCGTCAGCTGGATGTCACCGGTGCCCGGCGGAAGGTCCACCACCAGATAATCAAGATTGTCCCAGTGCGTCTGGTGCAACAGCTGTTCCAGCGCCTGCGTCACCATCGGACCGCGCCACACCATGGGGGTGTCCTCGCCATCGATCATGAAGCCGATCGACATCGCCTGGATGCCGTGATTGGTCATCGGCTCCAGCGACTTGCCATCGACCGATTTGGGTTGTCCCGAGATGCCCAGCATGGTGGGTTGCGAAGGACCATAGATGTCGGCATCCAGCACGCCGACGCGCGCACCCTCGGCGGCCAATGCCAGCGCCAGGTTCACCGCAGTGGTGGATTTGCCCACACCACCCTTGCCGCTTGCCACGGCGATGATGTTCTTCACGCCCTCCACCAGTTTTACGCCGCGCTGCACCGCATGCGGCACGACCTTGCTGGTCACGTTGATGGCGATCTTGCCCACGCCGGGCAAGGTAGTCTTGAGATGCGCTTCAACCATGCCGCGCAGCTCTTCCATCACGCTCTTGGCCGGATAACCCAGTTGAATATCCAGCGACACATCATTTCCATTGATCTTGATGTTCTTCACCGACTTGCCGCTGACAAAATCCTTTTTGGTATTAGGGTCGACCAGGTTCTTCAACGCGTTCTGTACATCTGTTTCGTTAAAACTCATCACTTGCTCCTGTATTCAGATAATTGTTTGGTTACGGATTTTAAACTATGTTGACTGATTCTATCGGGTATATTTCCCGCAATTGATTTTCAAATAAAGTGGCTGACTATTATTGAAATCCTATCTACCCTTGTAATATCGATTCGATAGCTGAACGATCTGCGAATAGGGCAATTCCCCGAGCTCGCCGTAGCGTTGCAAAGCCTGCTCCAGCAGTACGTCCACATCAGCCACTACTTCGTTGCCATCGAGCGTGATCTGCAATCCTTTCAGGCCGCCGCATTGCATGCGCATCTCCTGTGCATGCGGCATGGGCGCATCAATATGCGTTTTACCCAGTGCGAAAGCGAAGCTGCGGCGCAACAGGCCGCGCAAAGCGATACACCGTTGATTAGCTTGCGCGTTGTCGCATGCAACGACCTCGCGCTCGGCGATGTTGTGTTTGACGGCTCTCGAACATTCCGCGCAATGCGTCAAAACGGATTTTTCAAACGGGCAATTGCGCGGGATCGAGGTTGTCAGCGTCTGGCGATAGGCAGTTTCGTCCATTGCCTGTGCTTGGTCATGCCTGTTTAATCATGCCTGTTAATCATCCTGGGGATTGGGAATTGCTTCGCGTATCTGGTTGAGCAGATCCTCGGCGTGCAATTCCGTTTCGGCAAAGATCACTTTGATGACGCATGACGCGCCCATTTCCTGATCACCCGGGACAAGCTCGCCGCGCAATTGTTTGGCCCGGCCGGATGCTTCGCGAAATGCGTCATGCTGCTCCAGCTTTTCCAGACGACGAACCGGTGTTTCAAATATCTTGTATACGAAGTAAGGCATCTCGATCTTTCATTGCGTCAATATATAAATCCGAATCCTGTAGGAGCGGGCCCTGTGTGTGTTGTTGGGGCTTTGGTCCCTACAACCACGGCGTACGCCATGCGGGTGATGCCCGCGCAAGCACTGTTGAAATATTTCGCGGGCATGGCCCGCTCCTATAAAAGCCACGTCCTCAAATTTCAGATGGCTTACGGGCAAATACGAACGATCAGGACTTGTCCTTGGGCTTCAAAAAAGTCACCACATTCGAGCCGGGTGCATTCTTGCTCGCACAACTGCCCTCGCCCACCCCCGCTTCCCGTTCGGCCTCATGCAGCAGGTTGATCACATCGACATAGTGCTTCTGCTTTACCATCATGAGTGCAGTCAGGCCGCCTTCATTGCGCGCCAGGACATCCGCACCCGCCTTGAGCAGGGTCTCGGCCACGGCAGTCTCACCATAGCCTGCCGCCAGCATCAGCGGGCGGATACCGTAGCTGATCGGCGACTCGACATTCGCTCCCGCGTCGATCAGGACCTGCGCCACATCGGCAAACCCCTGGTCCAGTTCGGCGTTGTAAGCCGCCTTCATCAGGGGTGTCCAACCAAGCTCATCAGACGCATTGACATCCGCACCCGCCTCGATCAGCGCCGTAACAGCGGACAGATTCCCGGCATGGGCAGCCACCATCAACAGGGTTGCCCCCTCGCCATCGCGCGAATTGGCATCAGCGCCGACTGCCAATATGCGCCGGACGGAATCGGCATCGCCTTTTTTCGCTGCTTCAAATAGTTCTGCGTTCATCCATGACTCCTTGTTGCGATCAATGCAACAGCCAAATTGTTCTTGGCACCCTCATCGACCCAATTTTTCAGGATCGCGATCTTGTCCTTGGCGAGGCCGCCACTCATGCCATAAGGCATCCTGATGGAAGCGTGAACACGCCCCTCGATCACCTGAATGATGATGCTGGTGAAACTGTCGCCCGGCTTGATGACTGCCCCGAATTTGGTACCTTTCATCAGGCTTTCGTAGGTACGCATATCCAACCCGCTTTTTTCGTAGCCCTGGCCGCCCGGCTGGTGACAACTCAGGCAATAGTCATGCAGGATGGGGAAGACATCATTCTTGTAGCCGATTTCTCCTTGAATCTGTACAGGCGCAGCCGTAGCCGAAATAGAGGTCAGTGCCAGAACGGCACTGGCCAATAAAATCATGGTTTTCATAAGTCTCTCCTAAAAATTGCAAGCTCAAGTGAAATTCTCTATTTCAGTCTCGACCATATTTGTTTCTTCACCAGATAAAGCAGCGAAGAGAGGATGATCAGATATCCGATCACGTAATAGCCCATTTTATGCCGCTCCTGCTCATGCGGATCAGCCGCCCAGTAAAGAAATGACACGATATCATGCGCCGATTTCTTGATTTCTTCCCGTTGGGCATGATCTGTCGCGGTACTCATGCCAAGCGGGTCGGGCATCTTGGTTCCCGGAAAGATATGGTTTTTGGTTTCTCCATCCGGCGTGCTGTAGTAGCCCAACAGGTAGGAATACACGTAGTCTGCCCCGCCCTCGCGCGCCTTGATCATCAGGCTCAGATCCGGCGGTAGCAGATTGAAAGATTGCATGGCCGCCTCGTCGGACATCATGCCGGCAAGCGGCGCATCAAGCGGTTGGTCGCCACGCCATTCGTCTATCTTTTGCTTGTCGATGCCCAATTTGACCAGGTCGAGATATCTGATGTATTTCAAATTGTGGCAGCCGTGGCAGTTGTTCATTACGTCTTCAACACCGCGCGCGAGTGCGGGCAGTTCGGTGTCTACCTTGATATTTTCCAGCATCGCTTCCGCGGACCACGCTTGCGAAGCTGAACAGCACAATATCAATGAAGCGATGAACTTATTCATTTGTTATCTCCACTGCGCCGGCGGTGTGGCATTTTGGCTTGTTCCTTCTGCTTGACTTCGCTATCTATCAAAGCTTGCACTTCGGGCGGCAATCCGCGCTTGACCAGCCAACGCTCTTCAGCTTTGGAGATGAACGGAATCAGGAGGAACGATCCGAAATAGCAAAGCGTCGCCACTTGTCCGATCACGATGGTCTGACTGGTTGGGGGAGTGGCACCCACGTACCCCAGCACCAGCATGTTCAGCAAAAAAAGGTAGAACCCCAACTTGACCATGGGGCGATTACTTGCGCCGCCGGGAATACGCGAGCGATCCAAAAGCGGCATGAAAGCAAACATCATCACCGACAGTCCCATCGCCACCACGCCGCCCACCAGATTCGGCACCGAACGCAAGATCGCGTAGAACGGCAGGAAGTACCATTCCGGGACGATGTGCGTCGGCGTCTGCATCGGGTTGGCCGGAATGTTATTGGCCGGTTCCATCATGCTATTGGGCAGAAAGAAAACGAAGATGCAGTACACGATCAGGAATATGCCCAGGCCGTAAAGATCCTTGGCCGTGAAATAGGGATGGAACGGGATGTTGTCCCTGGCCGTCAGATCGATGCCGCTGGGGTTGCTGCTCTTGACCGTGTGAAGTGCCACCAGATGTATCAGCACCCCGCCGATGATGAGGAACGGCAGCAGGTAATGCAGCGAAAAAAAGCGTGTCAATGTCGCATCACCAACCGCGTAGTCGCCGCGCAGCCAGACCACCACCTGATCGCCAAAGAAGGGCGTGGCACGGAACAGATTGGTGATGACGGTCGCGCCCCAGAACGACATTTGTCCCCACGGCAACAGATAGCCCATGAATGCAGTCGCCATCAGCATCAGCAGTAGTCCCTGCCCGGTCCACCACATCAGCTCGCGCGGCGCACGGTAAGAGCCGTAATAGAGCGTGCGCGCCATATGGATATAGATCACCAGGAAGAAAGCCGACGCACCGGTGGCATGCATGAAGCGCAGCAGCCAGCCGTAATTGACATCGCGCATGATGTGCTGGATGGAATCAAACGACAGCGTGACATCCGCTTTGTAGTGCATCGCCAGGAAGATGCCGGTGGCCACCTGCAGCACCAGCACGAACCCGGCCAGGAAACCGAAATTCCACCAATAACTCAGATTGCGCGGGGTGGGATATTCGGTCAGATCATGTTTGATGAAACTGCTGAACGGGAACCGCCGGTCTACCCACTGTATGATTCTGCTTGGCATGTTCTTCTCCTAGGCTATGCCGATGATGATCTTGTCGTCGGCAATGAACTTGTAGGGCGGCACTGCCAGATTATGCGGCGCCGGGCCGCGTACCACCCGCCCGCTGTCGTCATACTGGCTGCCATGGCAATGGCAGGTCCAGCCCGGCCCTTCCTTGTTCGGCACGCAACCGAGATGGGTGCATATGCCGATCACGACCAGCCATTCCGGGCGCTTGACGCGCTGATCGTCCGGCTGGGGATCGAATCCGCCATCGGATGCCTCCATCGCCTTGATCTCTTCCGGATCGCGGTGAAAAATGAATACCGGCTTACCCTGCCAGGCAACCGTATGCACACCGCCCACCGGGACGCCGGACAGATCCACTTCGGTGGTGGCCTTGGCCAAAACATCCGTACTCGGATTCATGCTGGCCACGAAAGGCACGCACACCGCAGCTGCACCCGCTCCGCCCATGACAGCGGTCACCTTGATTAAAAAATTGCGGCGCTTCGAATCGCCCAATGCTTCGCCTTCAGACATTAACTTCTCCTGATAATGAAATTCGCCATGTTGCCTGTTATTGAATCCAATAATGCATTGTGCTACTTCTGTACTGTCTTTTGCAGCGCATTCCGGATAGCTTCCGGCGTTTTCATGATGTTCATGAAGCTGTTGCTGCCCATCATGCTCAAATCGGGAAAATCCATCGCGATACGGAAACGCGCATACAACGCATACACCTTGTTGCCGGAAACCAGGACTTCGTAAGGCAGATGTGCGGTGGACCTGACATCATGAAAATCGATCTCGTTCATGATGAAACGATCATCCATATATTTATCGGCATCGCCCGGGGCTTTCATCGCCACGCCGAATACGCTCTCCTGCTTACCCGGTATATCCACGCGGTAGACTTTGCTGACACCGTTCTTGTTTGCGCCCAGCTTTGCATCGACTGACCGGACAGCTTCCTCGTAGTTGGGATATTCGGCCAGTTCACTGGGTTCGTCGAAATATTCCATGCCAAACATATAGTGGTACTTGCGCGCCTGGCTGGCGGTCATCCCCTTTGCCGAGCCGAATTCTTCAACCTTGCCCAGTGCGGTAGCCAGATTCGCGGCTACACCGCTCAGGTCGCCCTTCATGCGGTACGCATTCGCCATGTAAACGGGGTTGGTATAACTCACTTGTATATCGTCTTTTACCTTGGTGACAGCCACTCTTTGTATCGCGCCAAAACCACCATGCTCCGACTCGGCGGCATTCTTCTTCAATTCTTCATTGGTGACGATCAGGATCTCGGCATCTGCATACGGCGAATAATCACCGACCACGGTAAACCCACCCGCAACCAAAGCTGCTTTGGCTTGTACCGCCTTCCCGGCAACCGTTCCCGGGCCTGTTGAAGCAAGTATGAACGGCTTCAATTTTACATCATCGGCCATCGCATTACCGATGCCCAGCAACAGCAATGCCAGCAATATAAATTTATTTTGTAACAAGTTGTTCATCATGATGCCCTCCACAGCGCGTTTAAGTACGGATATCAACTTTTCGTTTCTTCAGGATTCTCGGGGTTGAACCAGGCGAACTTTTTCCTGAGTGTGACTACACCGCCGACAATGATCAATGTCGGCGCATGCAACTCCTCAACTTGCGGATTTTGCGGCAACGTCTCAAGCGAGCCGGTAAGGACGCGCTGATTCCGGGTGGTGCCCTGCTGCACGATCGCGATGGGCGTATCGCCGGGCAAACCGTGGGCAACGAGTTCTCTACAGAGAGTAGCCAGGCCGTGCAGCCCCATGTAAACCACGATGGTTTGCCTCGGGCGAGCCAGCGCATCCCAGTCGAGATTCATGCTTCCGTCCTTGAGGTGGCCGGTGACGAATATGCAGGATTGCGCGTGATCGCGGTGCGTCAGCGGAATACCGGCATAGGCCGATACTCCGGAAGCCGCGGTGATACCGGGCACGACCTGGAACGGGATGCCCTGCGCAGCCAGCGTCTCGATCTCTTCGCCGCCCCTGCCGAAAATGAACGGGTCACCGCCTTTGAGGCGCAACACACGCTTGCCCTCTTTGGCCAGGCGCACCAGCAGTTCATTGATCTCTTCCTGGCGCAATGTGTGGGCGTCGCGCTTTTTGCCCACATAGATGCGCTCGGCATCGCGCCGTGTCATGTCGACTATCGGCTTGGATACCAGATTGTCGTAAACCACCACGTCCGCCTTCTGCATCAAACGCAAGGCACGAAACGTCAGCAGGTCGGGGTCGCCGGGACCGGCGCCGACCAGATACACTTCGCCGCGCAGGATATTGTCTTCATTTTCCAGCATGCGCTGCAGCATCGTTTCCGCGCTGCTTTCATCTCCGCTCAACACTTTCTCGGCGATCACCCCTTCCAGTACATTCTCCCAGAAGATACGGCGCTTCTCCGGAATCTTGACGCGTTGCTTGACCGTTTCGCGGAATCGTTCCGCAAATCCTGCCAGGCGACTGTAGTTCTGCGGGATCATCGTCTCCAGCCTGCCGCGCATCATGCGTGTCAGCACCGGCGAGGCACCGCCGCTGGAGAACGCCACCATCAGCGGCGAGCGGTCGAGAATGGCGGGCATGATGAAACTGCACAACTCGGGATCATCCACCACGTTCACCGGTATGTTGCGCGCGCGCGCCAATTCGGAGACCTGCTGGTTGACGCTGCGATCATTGGTCGCCGCGATGACCAGCATCACACCGTCGAGGTGCTGTGCTTCGAAACGCGTGGCGACAGCTTCAACGTGTTGTTGTTCGGCCAGAGCCGGATCGATCTGCGGCGCGACTACGCGCACGCGCGCCCCGGCTTCCAGCAGCACGCCGGCTTTGCGCTTGCCGACCTCACCGCCGCCCACCACCAAACAGAGTTTGCCGCGAATATTCGCGAAGATTGGCAAATAGTCCATGTTTACTGCACTGCTTTCAGGATCAGCGGCACCAACGCTTCCGGCAGTTTTATCCTGCCCGCCAAGGCGAATTCATGCGCAGGCGCAGACATCTTCTGCCAGGTCTTGCGGATGATCGGTATCCATTTTGCCTCGTCGTACTCCGGGTGCTGCGCGACAAATCCGGTCAGGTAATGTTCAATGAACACCAGATCGACCACATCCTCCATCTGCTGCGTCTCCGGGTTGACCTTCAGGCCCTTCTTGCCCACGATTTTCTTGACGCGCTCTATCATCTCTTCGTCATATCCCGCTGCCTGCATGATGTTACCAACCGTATCTGCGTGAAACTTGTACAGCCCGGTGCGCCATTGCAGATAACCCTCTTTGTCCATCGGATAGCTGCTGCGCGGAACCTTCCAGCGCTGGATGTGCTGGGCGCGTACCGCCAGTTTCACCGCCTCGGATGCTTCCGGGATAAAGCGCTGCTGCATCCCGGTCATGCGCTGCGAATAGAGTAATTCCTTGGGGTATTCCCTGCCGTCGGCGATTTCCCTGTTCGGATCTTCCGCATTGACCCGGTCAATCTCAGTGATAGCGGCTTGATAACGTTGCTGCGTCATAGTGCTTTCTCGTTGCATGAAGTCAAATTTCGTTGTTCAATTTGCCAGCGAATAAAGGCGACGAATCGCGTGGCCCAGTAACAACTGCCGATGGTGCGCAGGTGGGTATACGAGGCCAGCAGATTATGCAATATCAGGCCATCCCGTTTTCCGTCTATACCGAAACCGCGCTCGACATGGTAAGCGAAGCGGCTGTTGGCCGGAAGATTCTCCAAACTGGAATAGTGGAATTCGTGCGCCCTGATCTGCTTTGCCGGCGCATTCGGGCGCGGCCACGGATGTATCGCATCTTCCCCGAGATGCACATAACCCCGCCCGATCGGCTTGTCATGCATCTTCACATCGCCGGGAATCGCACCGACCATACTGTATGTGCGCCCCTGATATTCGATGCCGCGCGACAGATACATCAGCCCGCCGCATTCGGCATAGGCCGGCATGCCGTTTTCGATGGCCTGTTTTATCTCGCCACGCATGGTCGAGTTGGCTTCCAG
>JBBQNH010000066.1:0-13639 GCA_038329705.1 Burkholderiales bacterium
TCTATCGTCGGTGTCGGCAGCGCCACATAGAACGGCACGCCGTTATCAAATGCGGCGAGCGCCTTGAGATAAGTGCCGATCTTGTTGCACACGTCGCCGCACGCGGTGACGCGGTCGGTACCGACGATCACCATGTCCACCATGCCGTGCTGCAACAGGTGCCCGCCGGTATTGTCCGCGATCACCGTATGCGGCACACCGTGCTGGCCGAGTTCCCATGCGGTCAGGCTCGCGCCCTGGTTGCGCGGACGGGTCTCGTCCACCCATACATGCACAGGCAAGCCTGCGTCGAACGACTTGTAGATCGGTGCCAGTGCCGTGCCCCAGTCCACCGTCGCCAGCCAGCCGGCGTTGCAGTGCGTCAATATATTTACTGTTGATTGTTTCTTGCCGTACATGGCGCGTATCAGGTCGCAGCCATACTGGCCGAGGCGGGAACATATCTCAACATCCTCGTCGGCGATGCGCGCCGCCTCCTGCCAGGCCGCAACGGCGCGTTCTCCTTCGGATAATGGCGCGAGGAAGGCACGCATCCGCTCTATACCCCAGCGCAGGTTCACTGCGGTCGGGCGCGCCTTGAGCAGCATGTCGCAGCTCGCTTTCAGCGCCGCGTCCGAGGCATGGTGCTGCATCGACAGCGCCACACCGTAAGCTGCCGTCACCCCGATCAGCGGCGCACCGCGCACCTGCATGTCCTTGATCGCGCGCTCTGCGTCGCGCATGTTCTCCAACCTCAACGTAGTAAAAACGTGCGGGAGTTTGGTCTGGTCGATGATCTCCACCGCCGTATTGTCGGCAGTAGGCCAGATGGTGCGATAGAGTTTGTCGTTGACTTTCATAATCTATAAATTAAACTTTTTAAGCTAACCCAAGAATTCTCTTAGCTCGCTCTAGTACATAGTCATAGGTCATCACTGTTAAATTATGGTAGCCCGCATTCATTATTCGATATGCCTCAACTTGTTCGGAATTCCAATCATTTGATCGGCCAAATATCAAAATACAACGTGGCTTCACAATCTTTACCTGCCCAACACGTTCTAGAAATTTTGAACTATTAGCTTCTCGTTCCACTTCATATATGTACCTTGTTGATTGAGTTATTGCTTTCATGAGGTCTTGCGAGGGAACGTAATTTCCATGATCGAGAGTCGAAGCCCAAAAGCGTAGTTCACCTTCGGGTCTCTTGATTTCTACAATATCCAAAAAACCGTCGTATGCCTCCATCAAAAAATCCGAGATATTCCGAGTATCAATTTGACGCTCGTCAAGAATTCGAACAAATTCGCTGCCTAACACCCAACTGTTTTTCTTAAACCAGTCTTGCCAAACAGACTCCTTATGATCTCCTTCAAGCATTTGTTCAAATTGTTCAATCGCACTTATGCGATGCGCTTGCTCAAGCCCAACAGCAAGCTGCTCTGGAATAATTTTATTTGAAAGAATAAATTCAATTATCTGCTGCTTATCGGGAAGAGAAAATAAGGCTCGAATTTGTGCTGCGCTTTCAGTTTCAAACGGTTTGTCCAAGGGAATAAAGGCCTTTGCTCCGTGTCTAAACGGTTCATAGTTGTCTCGAATAAATTCAATTAACGATTTAAATTCTTCATCATCAAGTGTAAGTTCACTTTTAGGTTGCAACGTCTCCAGTTCCTCATCATCAAGCATATCTTTTGGCTTTGTGTAGCGCCCGAGCTTTAAGCTAATATCTTCTTTGCCAGAATTATGGTAAATATTCCACAAAACCACGCGTGTAATCACACGTGGTTTATTACGAAGTACTTTGCTGAGCTTGTCATTTATCTGCTTCATCATTTCACCTCACACTGGATTCCCGCTTCTGCGAAAAAACAAAACCTAATCGCCTTCAAACTCGCATAATGAAAAAACTTTTTGTCCCATCTTCTCCAGCCGCGCCCGCCCACCGATGTCCGGCAGGTCGATGATGAAACAGCATTCGACGATCTTTCCGCCCATTTTCTCGATCAGCTTGCAGGCAGCTTCCGCAGTGCCACCGGTGGCAATCAGGTCATCGACCAGCAATATTTTTTCGCCTTTAGTAATCGCGTCGGTGTGAATCTCGATGCGATCGGTACCATATTCGAGTTCGTAGTCGTGGCCGATGGTTTCGGCGGGCAGTTTGCCCTTCTTGCGGATCGGGATAAAACCTTTGCCGAGTGCGTAGGCCAGCGGCGCGCCCAGAATAAAACCGCGCGATTCGATACCGGCGATCTTGTCGATCTTCACGTCCTTGTAGCGGCGCACCAGGTCATCGATCGTGACGCGGAACCCGACCGGGTCCTTGAGCAGCGTGGTGATATCGCGGAACTGGATGCCCTGTTTTGGATAATGCGGGACGGTGCGGATTCTGGACTTGATCGTCATTGATTTCTCCCTGAAATATTATTTCTCTAAACCCATAGTAGGGAATATTGTTTTTTGTAGGAGCGGGCCATGCCCGCGATTAAATTTGGTTCGCGGGCATGGCCCGCTCCTACACTATTGTTTCAGCAATCTTCCCGCGACAGCAGAAAGTTTCTCCACCATCTTCGCGTCGCGCGCTTCGGGCGCGGTGATGATGGCGTATTGCAGCGCGCTGCGACAGGCACATTCACTTGCATTCGCATCGGCATGCACCCGCGGCGCGACATTCTTCACCAGCGCGCGCGCCTTGTCGGCATTCTCCAGCAGCACCTTGATGATCGCATCCACGGTGACATTGTCGTGGTCGGGATGCCAGCAGTCGTAGTCGGTGACCATCGCGACGGTGGCGTAGCAGATCTCTGCTTCTCTCGCGAGTTTGGCTTCGGGCATGTTGGTCATGCCAATCACGTCGCATTTCCACGAACGGTACAGTTCGGATTCGGCCAGGCTGGAGAACTGCGGGCCTTCCATCACCAGATAGGTGCCGCCGCGCACGACCGGGATGCCAGCCTGTTCGGCCGCCGCATGCAGATGGTCGCCGAGGCGGTGACACACCGGGTGCGCCATCGAGACATGCGCGACCAAGCCGTTGCCGAAGAAACTTTTCTCACGCGCGAAGGTGCGGTCGATGAACTGGTCCACGATGACGAAAGTGCCGGGCGACAGGCTCTCGTGCAGCGAACCGACCGCGCTGACCGAAACGATGTCGGTAACGCCCAATCGTTTCAGCGCGTCAATGTTGGCGCGGAAGTTGATCTCCGAAGGTGGTATCTTGTGTCCGCGCCCGTGGCGCGGCAGGAACAATATCGATTGTCCTTCAAGCTCACCGATCAATACTTCGTCCGACGGATCGCCGAATGAAGATTCTGCCTTCACCCAGCGTGTGTTCGCCAACCCCTCGATGTTATACACGCCGCTACCGCCCAGGATGCCCAGCATATTAATCTCCGTAGTATCAGATGACGACAGGCACGCGCCCGGTCAGCGCGCACACCAGTTCATAGCTGATAGTGCCGGCGGCAGCCGCCACTTCCTCGACTGGCAAGCCTTCTCCCCACAACACCACGGGGCTACCGATCTCTGCTTGAGGCAACGCACTCAAATCCACACACAACATATCCATCGAGACCCGGCCGAGTGTCCTGGTGCGCTGACCGTCCACCAGGATCGGAGTGCCATTTGGTGCGCTGCGCGGATAACCGTCGGCGTAACCGCAGGCGACAATACCGACACGCATGGAGTGTTCAGCGCGGAACAACGCGCCATAACCGACCTCGTCGCCGGCGCGCAATTCCTGCGTGGCGATGATGCGGCTGCTCAGGGTCATCGCGGGTCTGAGGCCCAACCGCTGCGCGCTGAACTGTTCACCCATGTCCGTGGCAAACGGCGATGCGCCATACAGCATGATGCCGGGACGCACCCAGTCGCCGTGCGTTTCCGGGTAGCGCAGCAGCGCGGCGGAATTCGCCAGCGAGCGCGACACACGATAGGGCGCCGCAACATCGTTGAATAGTGCGAGCGGTTCGGCCACCCCGCGCGCTTCGTCGGCACTGGCGAAATGGGTCATCAACGTGATGTCGCGCACTGTGCGATGGCGACGCAACTGTTCCATCGCCTGCGCCACCTGTTGTGGCGCAAAACCCAGACGATTCATGCCGCTGTTCACCTTGAGCCAGACATCGAGTTTACCCTTGCCGGATTTCACTGGGCCGGGAAAAGCATCCAGCAAAGCGAGCTGCCACGGGCTGTGGATCACACAGGTAAAATCGAATTCGGCGACCAGCGCCATATCTTCCGCACCGAAGCAACCTTCCAGCAGCAGGATGGGCTGGCGAAAGCCCGCCTCGCGAAGACGCACCGCATCGCGGATATCCAGCAACGCGTATCCGTCTGTCGCGGCCAGCGCTTCTGCGACATCGAGCAAACCGTGACCATAGCCGTTCGCCTTGATGACTGACATCAGGCGGGCATCGGTGGCTTTCCGCGCGACCCGAAGATTACTCTCGATCGCGCCCAAATCGATTCGGGCTTGGATGGGACGTGCCATGAAAGCTGGTTTACCGCAAGGATTTTTGACAACCCGAATGATAGCAGGGGCAATACTTTCGTGTTATAAAACGAACTGACAAATAAATCCCTCCGCAATGAATTTCGGCTTCTACATCATCCTCGCGGCGCAATTTTTATCCGCGCTTGCGGACAACGCTTTGCTGTTTGCCGCCATCGCATTGCTCAAGGATTTGCATTCACCCGCCTGGCACACCCCGGTCTTGCAACAGGGCTTCATCGTTTCCTACATCGTGCTGGCTCCCTTCGTCGGTGCATTCGCAGACTCGCTGCCGAAAGGCCGGGTGATGTTCATCAGCAACAACATCAAGATCCTGGGTTGTCTCGCGATGCTGTTCGGCCTAAATCCGCTGGTCGCCTACGGGTTGGTCGGCCTGGGCGCAGCGGCCTATTCGCCCGCAAAGTACGGCATCCTCACGGAATATCTGCCCGCCCGCCAACTGGTGTTGGCAAACAGCTGGATGGAAGGGTTGACCGTGCTGGCGATCGTGCTCGGCGCCATCATCGGCGGGTTGATGATCAGCCCGCAGATCGCCGACCCGATGCTGCAATGGTGGGATGTCCCTTTCATCAATACCGGCATCGATACACCGCCTGAATTGGCGATCTCCATCATCGCTGTCATTTACCTTGCCGCGGCGGTTTTCAATCTGTATATCCCGGCGGTAGCGATCGAACACAAGGCGATCAGCCGCAACCCGGCTTTCCTGTTGCGCGAATTCTGGCACTGCTTCAGGCTGCTGTGGAAAGACCCGCTCGGACAGGTCTCACTGGCGGTGACTACCCTGTTCTGGGGCGCCGGTGCCACGCTGCGCCTGCTGCTGATCAGTTGGGCCGCAGTGGCCCTGCATTACGACATCAGCGCGGCCGCTCAACTTACCGCGTGGTTTGCCATCGGTATCGCCATCGGCGCGGTGCTGGCGGCGAAACTGGTCAAGCTTGAACACTCGGTCAAGGTGCTGCCGGTCGGAATCGCCATGGGGGTCGCGGTGATACTGATGATCCCGCTCACCAACAGCATATTGGCGATCCTGTTGCTGGTAATCATGGGCGCGATGGGCGGTTATTTCGTGGTACCGATGAATGCCCTGTTGCAGCACCGCGGCCACCTGCTGATGGGTGCGGGACGTTCCATCGCGGTGCAGAATTTTAACGAGAATATAAGCATCTTCGTCATGCTGGGTTTGTATGCAGTCATGGAAGGCCTGCAACTCAGCATCTATCTCATCCTGCTGGTATTCGGCCTGCTGCTTTCCGGCATCATGGCCGCGTTATACAAACGGCACGGCCATGACCAGGATTTCGGACTGATGTAGTCAGGCTGGTTTGGATAGCCGGCACGTTGCGATGAGCCCGGGTTTCGATGAACCTGGACAGGCAAGCCGAAGTTTGCCCGCCCATACTACCCCCCGCTAATGCTTGTCCTGCATTAGTTTTACCGCCAGACACAGATCCTGCCACGCCTTGGCTTTCTCCGAAGGACTGCGCAACAGATACGCTGGGTGATAGGTGACGATCAACGGTATTCCGCCATAGTCGTGCGGCTTGCCGCGCAAACTGGCCAGCGTCGCATCCCTGCCCAGCAACGCATTCGAGGTGACCTTGCCCAGCGCGACGATCAGTTTCGGTTGTATCAGTCCGATCTGGCGTTGCAGATAGGGCAGGCAGGTCGCGATCTCTTCCGGTCCCGGATTGCGATTGCCGGGCGGACGACATTTGACGATGTTGCCGATGTACACATTCTTGCCGCGCTCCAGGCTGATCGCCATCAGCATGTTGTCCAGCAGCTTGCCCGCCTGACCCACGAACGGCTCACCCTGTGCATCCTCATCCGCGCCCGGACCTTCGCCGACAAATAGCCAGTCGGCCTGTTCATCTCCCACGCCGAACACAGTCTGCGTGCAACCTGCGCGCAGCTGGCAGGCGGTACAGTCGCGCACCTGCTGCTTGAGTTGCGCCCAGTCCAGCCCGCTGATCGGAGACGGGCGGGAAGCAGCCGGCTCCAGCGCTGCTCCGGTTTGCACCGGCAGTTCCACTTCGCCCGAGGTTTTGTCCGGAGCATTACCAAAGGTATCGACAGCGCTGCTAATGGGGACATCCGCCTCGGGTGCAGCTGGTACCGTGTCCGCCTCTTCACGCACGGGCACCTCCCGCTGTTTCCACAGCGGGTACAGATTCATTTCGCGCAATATCGCTTCACGCCTGTCCATCGACCTCACCCGTCAATCTGCACCCCATAGTGATCGCATCCTCGTAGCCCATGGCATTCCTGTAATAATCCCTGCGCAGCCCGATCTCGACAAAACCCGCGCTGCGGTACAGGGCCAGGGCGGCCGTATTGGATGCACGCACTTCGAGATACACATTGATCATATTATTCTCACAAGCCAGGTCGAGCATTTCAAGCAACATCGTTCGCCCCACTCCCCTGCGCTGCTGATCAGCAGCAACGCCGATATTCAGCAACTCCGCCTCGTCCACGATCGGCATCAGCACCGCATAACTCCTGATCTGGCCGGCCGCTTCGTCAACCCGGCAAACATAGCCATTGTTCAGCGCATCGGTGAAATTTCCACGTGTCCACGGATAGCCCTGCACCGACTGTTCGATGGCACACACCGCTTCCACGTCATCCAGTGTCATCGCACGCATCGCCGGTTACGCCTGACGCGGTACTCTTTCGCTGGTTTTCAACGCCACTTTGTCGCGCAGATACAGCGGCAGCGCTTCTGCGGCATCCACGCCGTGTCCGAGCGCAAATTGCGCAGCACCGAGTGCGGCAATCGCCGCGGCCTGCGGCACCACGTCGCCGTCCACCCCGAGCAACTGTCCGGCGTATCGTTGATTCAATGTTTCGCCATGCCCGGCAAAGCCGCTGCCTGTACCGAACCAATCTGTACCCGTCAACGGTGGTGCATCTTCCGGCTTGCACAGGCAAGGCTCGCTGACCGTAACCCATACCCCGCCCTGCTTCTCATAGGCCGCATGGTAGATCTCGCCCATGCGCGCATCCAGCGCTGCGATCACCCGGGGGTTTCCGGATGCTTCGGCCAAGGCTTCCAGGGTGCACACACCCACAACGGGAAGATTCGATCCGAATGCCAGACCCTGCGTCGCGCCGCAAGCGATGCGCACGCCGGTGAACGAACCCGGGCCTTTGCCGAACGCGATGCCGTCGATTTGCGTCAAGTTCACAGCGGACTCATGCAATAGCGCATCAAGCATGCCGATCAACAGCTCGGAATGTTTTTGCCCGGCCAGTTCGCAACGTTCGATGACCGTGCCATCCTGCCACAGTGCAACAGAACAATATTCGGTGGAAGTATCGAGCGCGAGAATATTCATTCAGCCAGCAGCAGTACCACCGCCTGTGCCGCGATGCCTTCGCCGCGCCCGGCAAACCCCAGCTTTTCGGTGGTGGTCGCCTTGACGTTGACCGCGCTGCGCTCGACACGCAGATCGGACGCGATGTTCTCCACCATCTGGAAGATATGCGGTGCCATCCTGGGTGCCTGGGCGATGATGGTCGCATCCACGTTGCCAACGCGAAAGCCCTGCCCGCGCACCAGATGCAGCGCTTCGCGCAACAGGATGCGGCTGTCGATGTTCTTGAATTTCGCGTCGCTGTCGGCGAAATGCCGCCCGATGTCGCCCAGTGCCGCCGCGCCGAGCAGCGCATCGCTGATCGCATGCAAAAGCACGTCCGCATCGGAGTGGCCGAGCAGTCCTTTTTCGTGAGGAATATCTACTCCGCCGATGATCAGCTTGCGCCCTTCGGCCAGCTGATGCACATCGTAACCCTGACCGATACGCATGTTCATTTTCCCTGTTGAGTGAGCAGCAATTCCGCAAGCAGGATGTCCTGCGGATAGGTAACCTTGAAGTTGGATGATTCGCCCAACACCAGTTTGGGCTGCAGACCCAGCTCCTCGACCGCCGAGGCTTCGTCGGTGAAGTTGCCGGACTGCCGCAAGGCTTGCGCCAGCAGGCCGGCACGGAACATTTGCGGGGTTTGTGCCTGCCACAAATGTTCCCGGTCCTCGGTGCGCAGGATGCGATCATCATCATTGGCGCGTTTCAGCGTATCGGCGACCGGCACGGCAAGCACGCCGCCCACCGCATCGTCACGCAATTCGGCGATCAGCTTGGCCAAATGCGCCTGCGTCAGGCAGGGACGCGCCGCGTCGTGCACCAGCACCCAGTCGTCAGGCTCCAGTTCGGAAGCGATCAGGCCGTTCAGCACCGTATTCGTGCGCAACTTTCCGCCGCAGAACAGCGGCTGCAACTTGTCGCCGAAACCCGTCCAGTCGTAGCCGTGAAACAGCTTGTCATCGGGTGCCAGCACCACGAACACCGTGGCAATGTCGGGACTGGAACACAGCGTATCCAGCGCGTGCGCGATCATCGGCCGCCCCGCCAACGGCATGTACTGTTTGGGTAATTCGTTCCCCATGCGTGCGCCGAATCCGGCAGCGGGTACCAAAGCGTGAAATTCTGTCATGGACGTGATTGTAATGGAATATATCAGACAGGTGCCACGTGTTGCATCTACCCTTGCTACAATGCCTGAATGCATGCAAGAAAACCATGAAAAAATACTTCCAATCCGTCGACCGGGCACTGCGCCGATATCCCCGGAATAAAATATTGGCGATAGCGTTTTTACTGGCAGGTATCATTTCTGCAATCGACTATTGGGTCGGATACGAGATATCCACATCGCTGTTCTTCCTGGTTCCCGTCGCACTGGCAACGTGGTACGTCAATCAGCGTCAGGGTATCTATTTATCCATCCTTTCGACCGCGGTCTGGCTCCTGATCGATACCAAGCTTTCCGAACACCCCTATACCCATCCGCTTATCCCCTACTGGAACTCCGCTGTAAGGCTGGCACTATTCCTGATCACCACGCAATTCCTCGCGTTGATGAAATCCCAACTGGACAGGGAGCAGAATCTGTCCAGAACGGACGGACTGACGGGCTTGATGAACGGACGCGGATTCGCCGAAGCGGCGGAAAAGCTGTTCGAATTGGCGGCACGCCATGGCAGGCCGACCTGCCTTGCTTACTTCGACCTGGATAACTTCAAGCAAGTGAACGACCGTCTGGGTCATAGCGAGGGTGACAAGGTATTGCGAACCGTGGGCGAGATATTGCTCAAAACATTGCGCAAAACCGAAGTGGCCGGACGGTTGGGCGGCGATGAATTTGCCATCGTACTGCCCGAAACCAACGAGGCTGGCGCGCAAGCCGTGTTCAACAATCTCAGAAATAATCTTGCGCATGCAATGCAAAAATCCAACTGGCAAGTCGGCTTCAGCATAGGGGTCATTTCGTTCGATACACCCCCTTCAAATCTTGATGAGGCGATCAAGCTGGCCGATGCACTTATGTATAAAATCAAAAATAACGGCAAAAACAACATTCTGTTTGAGCACTACTCTCGGGAGAATATCTACCCCGCAACAAGCGAAATCTGAAAAATCAAACACATCCCGTATAATCCGTGCCCTTGATTTGAAAAACACCCTGTTGCGCTTCTCATGCTGTTCTCATCTTCCCATTCCCGCCCCCGCTACACCCGGCTGACCGGTTCATCCGACGCGCTGGCATTGGCGCAATATGCAGCACACAAAGCACCGCTGGCGGTGATCGCTGCGAATGCGCAGGAAGCACAACGGCTGGTTGAAGAGCTGCCATTCTTCGACCCGAAACTTCGCGTGCATCTGCTACCGGACTGGGAAACCCTGCCTTATGACCATTTCTCCCCGCATCAGGACCTGATCTCCGAGCGGCTGGCCACCCTGCACCATATGCGCAGCCAGTCCTGCGACGTGCTGGTGGTGCCGGTGACCACCGCGCTGTACCCGCTGCCGCCGGTGGAATACCTGGCCGCCTTTACCTTCTTCCTCAAGCGCGGTGAAAAACTCGACCTCGCCAAATTGCGCGAGCAAATGGCATTTGCCGGCTACAACCATGTGCAGCAGGTGCTATCGCCCGGCGAATTTTGCGTGCGCGGCGGCATCATCGACCTGTTCGCGATGGGCAGCGTGCTGCCGTATCGCATCGACCTGTTCGACGACGAGATCGAAACCATCGCCACCTTCGATGTGGACACCCAGCGCACCCTGTATCCTGTTCCGGAGATCCGCTTGCTGCCGGCGCGTGAGTTTCCGCTCGACGATGCCGGCCAGTCGCGTTTCCGCGAGAGTTTTCGCGAACGATTCGAGGGCGATCCTTCCCGGTCGCATATATACAAGAACGTCAGCAAGGGCAACGCGCCGGCGGGCATAGAGTATTACCTGCCATTGTTCTTCGAGCGCACTGCCACGCTGTTCGACTATCTGCCCGGGGATACGACGCTGTGCCTGCACCACGACGTGAATGCCGCCATCGCCGACTTTGCCAGGGACGCCGCGTCTCGCTATAACCTGCTCAGGGGCGACCCGCAACGCCCCTTGCTGGAGCCCGGGGAACTGTTCCTCGATGCGGAGCAGTTCTATATTCGCGTCAAGGATTTTGCCCGGCTGGACATCGTCGCTGACGACAGTGGCGCGACACTGACACCCTGCCCTACCGCCCCCGTTCCCGACATCGCGGTGAATCGCCGCGCCGATATCCCGACCCAGGCGTTCCAGAATTTTTTGCAAAGCTACAACGGCCGTGTGCTGCTGCTGGCCGACAGTCTGGGGCGGCGCGAGATCGTGGCGGATTATCTCAACGAATACGGCCTCGAAACCGAAGTGTGCGAAGACTATGCGTCGTTCCTTGCCAACAAAGGCAAGTTCATGCTCTGCGTAGCGGCGCTGCAAAATGGATTCATCCTCCCGGATGCAAACATCGCCATCGTCACCGAGACCGAACTCTATGCGTCGCAGCCGCGCAGCCGCGCCGCGCGCGCCGCGAAGAAGAGCAATGTGGAAGGCATGTTGCGCGACCTGTCCGAACTCAGGGTCGGCGATCCGGTGGTACATGAACAACACGGCATCGCCCGTTACCGGGGGCTGGTGAACCTCGACCTCGGCGAGGGCGAGAACGAATTCCTGCTGCTGGAATATGCCGGCGAAGACAAGCTGTATGTGCCGGTGGCGCAACTGCACCTGATCAGCCGCTACAGCGGTGGTGCGCCGGAAACTGCACCGCTGCACAAGCTGGGTACGGCGGCATGGGACAAGGCAAAACGCCGCGCCATGCAGCAGGTACGCGACACCGCCGCCGAACTGCTCAACCTGTACGCGCAGCGCGCCTTGCGCAAGGGCCACACCTTCAAGCTGAGTCCGCACGATTACGAGGCTTTTGCGGCCGGATTCGGTTTTGAGGAAACGCCCGACCAGGCCGCCGCGATCGAAGCGGTGATCAACGATCTGCAAAGCGGCAAACCGATGGACAGACTGATCTGCGGCGATGTCGGCTTCGGCAAGACCGAGGTGGCGCTGCGCGCCGCGTTCGTCGCGGCGATGGACGGCAAGCAGGTGGCACTGCTAGTGCCGACCACGCTGCTCGCCGAACAGCATTTCCAGAATTTCTCCGACCGCTTCGCCGAATTGCCGGTCAAGATCGCCGAGCTGTCGCGCTTCCGCTCAGCCAAGGAACAAACCCAGGCGCTGCAAGACATGGCCGACGGCAAGCTGGACATCATCATCGGCACGCACAAGCTGATCCAGAAAGGCGTCAAGTTCCACAACCTCGGGCTGGTCATCATCGACGAGGAACACCGTTTCGGCGTGCAGCAAAAGGAACGTCTCAAGGCACTGCGCGCCGAGGTGGATGTGCTGACGCTGACCGCCACCCCGATCCCGCGCACGCTGGCGATGTCGCTGGAAGGGCTGCGCGATTTTTCCATCATCGCCACCGCTCCGCAACGCCGCCTGTCGATCAAGACCTTCGTCGCACAGGCCGGCAACGGCATCATCCGCGAGGCGGTGCTGCGCGAACTGAAGCGCGGCGGGCAGGTTTATTTCCTGCACAACGAGGTGGACACCATCGCCAACATGGCGGAAAAACTGACCGCACTGTTGCCGGAAGCGCGCATCCGCGTCGCGCACGGCCAGATGGGCGAGCGCGATCTGGAAGCGGTGATGCGCGATTTTTACCAGCAGCGTTTCAATGTGCTGTTGTGCACCACCATCATCGAGACCGGCATCGACATCCCCACGGTCAACACCATCATCATGAACCGTGCCGACCGTTTCGGGCTGGCCCAACTGCACCAGTTGCGCGGCCGGGTCGGGCGCTCTCACCATCAGGCCTACGCCTATCTGCTGGTGGAAACCGAAGCGCTTACTGCGCAGGCAAAAAAGCGCCTTGAGGCGATCCAGGCGATGGAACAGCTTGGCAGCGGCTTCTACCTCGCCATGCACGATCTGGAGATACGCGGTGCGGGCGAAGTGCTCGGTGAATCGCAAAGCGGCGAGATGCAGGAGATCGGTTTCTCGCTTTATACCGACATGCTGAATGCTGCGGTGTCCTCGCTGCGGCAGGGCAAGGAACCGGACATGGCGCACCCGCTCGGCGTCACCACCGAGATCAACCTGCACTGCCCCGCGCTGCTGCCCAATGATTATTGCGGCGATATCCACCAGCGCCTGATGCTCTACAAACGGCTGGCGAACTGCAATACTGGGGAAGAACTCGACGATCTGCACCAGGAACTCATCGACCGCTTCGGCCTGTTGCCGGAACCCGCACAAACGCTGCTCGACTGCCATCGCCTGCGCATCCTCGCCAAGCCGCTCGGCATCAGCAAGGTGGATGCTTCATCGGAAGCGATCATGATCCAGTTCGTGCCCGACCCGCCGATCGACCCGATGAAGATCATCACCATGATCCAGAGCAAGCGGCACATCAAAATGGCCGGGCAGGACAAACTGCGCATCGACCTCAAGTACAGTGTCGTTGCGCAACGCGTGCTCGCGATCAAAAACTTTTTCAAGGATATTCAGTGATCTGAGCGAACTTCACCTGCATCGGTTTGCCGTGCAGGGCGAACTTGCATCCTCATCGCCCCGGCATCTCCTTGGCGCCCCGGCGTCTCCTTCGCGTTGACATCATCCGGAACATTCCAATATGATTCGGCCGGAAGCCGCCCGTCAAGAGGCCTGATCGTGTCCGATGTCAAGATATTGGGGTTGTTGATCCATTCGGGCA
>JBBQNH010000067.1:0-13516 GCA_038329705.1 Burkholderiales bacterium
TGGACAGCGAGTATGAGACTGCCTTGCTGCAGCAAATGATCGATTATCCCCAGATCATCGAGAATGCCGCGCAGGACCTGGCGCCACATCTGGTCGCTTTTTATTTGAAGGAGTTGGCCGCCGATTTCCACAGCTACTATAATGCTTCACGCTTTCTGGTCGATGACGAGGCGGTCAAGTTGGCAAGGCTGGCGTTGATCGCAGCGACGGCGCAAGTGATCCGTAACGGATTGGCTCTGCTGGGTGTGACCGCACCCGAAAAAATGTAAGGCGCAGGAAATACGATGGCAAGGAATGGACAGAACATGAGCAACGGCAATAAATCCGCTTCGCCGCGCAAAGGCGGGAATTCGTTGGGGGTCGGCATTATTGCCGGACTCGTCATTGGGATCGGGCTGGCGGTCGCGGTCGTGTGGTATTTGAAGAGCTCCCCGAGTCCGTTCGTGAACAGGGAGCAGCCGGCTTTGGTGAAGCCGCAGCCGGACTCGAAAATGTCGAAAGTCCCCGCGGAGCAACCGGCGGTGACAGGTGATGGTAAACAGCGATTTCAGTTCTACAAGATACTGACCGACAAACAGAAAACAACAGTCGAACCTGCCGCCAGGAACCAGTCCGCCAAAACACAGTCAGCCAACAGTAAGCCAGACGCTGTCTTCGAGCCGAAGATATTGCAGCTGATATCTTTTTCCAATGCCGATGACGCCGACAAGTACAAAGCCAAGCTCGCATTATTGGGCGTCGAAACCAATATTCAAAAAGCGACCATTCCCGACAAGGGTGTGGTGTATCGTGTGCGTACAGGTCCATACAACAGCGCCGAAAAAATGGATCACGCGCGTGTTTTTCTGAAACAAAACGGGGTCGACAGCACTCCAATGCGGGCGCAATAGGCGTATTTATCATCACCTGAAAGGAGCGGTACATGAAGAGTTTGATACGTAGTCTGGTGGTTACGGCGGCATTGCTGGTCAGCGGAACGGTTTTCGCCGACGCGCAACTTGGCAAGGATTACAGCTTGTTGAATCCTGCTCAACCCACCAGCACCAAAAAGATCGAGGTGCTGGAATTTTTCTTCTATGGCTGTTCGCACTGTTTTCATTTGCATCCGCTGTTGAGCGCGTGGGAAAAAACCATGCCCGAGGATGTGGAGCTGACCTTTGTGCCCACCGTTTTCCGTGATTCCTGGGAACCGATGGCCTATACCTACTACGCGCTGGATAGCATGGGGAAAGAGACCGCATTAAATGACGCGTTGTATCGAACCTGGAACGTAGACAATAACTATCTGGTGGATGAAGACAAGATTGCCGATTTTGTCGCCAAGCATGGCGTCGATTCCGCAAAATTCAAAGCAGCCTACAATTCCTTCGCCATGCAAAGCAAGGTGAGCCGTGCCAAACAAATGATACGCAGCTATGCGATCAACGGCACGCCCACCCTGGTGGTGGACGGGAAGTATGTGATCGAGGGGCTGCAACCTGCCGATACCATCCGCGCCTTGAAGGACGTGATCGTGATGGCCCGCAAGGAACATCATTAAGCGATCCCAAGGTTATGCCCGGGAGATCTGTCGCAGATTCACCGCGTTGAGAACCTGGGTGTCGCTTGGTGCTACGGGCCATGCAAGGCTGGTCAGCTTTGCATGGCCATTCGACTGATGACACAACTAGCCATCCCACTAAGCAACCGAAAGACGGTTGCAAGTGGCTGGTTATAATCATGCAAAAGACGCATGTTAAGTCCATTCGCAAGGAGTGCGCCGTGGCTGTAAGCCGACTAAAGCCGGAACAGCCACGCAGGCTGGTCATCACCGGCGCATCGGGCGGTTTGGGTCTGGCACTGGCGCGATATTATCTCGAGCGTGGTGCTACAGTTGCTGCAATCGCCAGGCGTGGCGAGTTGCTGCAAACCCTTGCCGCCGAATTTCCCGGAAAAGTTTATTGCTACGTGCTGGATGTGCGCGATACAGCAGCAACACAAAGTGCCGCAGACGATTTTATTTTGCGTGCCGGTGTACCCGATGTGGTCATCGCCAATGCCGGTGTGAGTCTTGGCACGCTCACCGAGCATGCCGAAGATATCGATGACTTTCAACAGGTGATGGATATCAACGTGCTGGGTATGGTGAAGACCTTCCAGCCTTTTGTCGTGCCGATGCGGGCGAAGCGGCAGGGTACGTTGGTCGGCATCGCCAGCGTGGCCGGTTTTCGGGGGTTGCCCGGGGCGAGCGCCTACTCCGCTTCCAAGGCCGCCGCCATAACCTATCTGGAATCGTTGCGGGTCGAGTTGCACGGCAGCGGCGTGAAAGTGGTCACGATCTGTCCGGGCTATATCAGGACACATATGACCGCCGTTAATCCATACCCCATGCCGTTCATTCTGGATGCCGATGAGGCTGCAAGGCGCATGGCGCACGCCATCGCGCGGCAAACTTCATTCAGTGTGGTCCCGTGGCAAATGGCATTCGTCGGTGGCGTGCTGAGATGGTTGCCCGGGTGGTTATATGTCAGACTGTTTGCCAAAGCTCCGCGCAAACCGCGCCGGTATATTTGAGCAAGGATTCGGAATATTGAATTGGGCAGCACAGCCTTGGGTGCAATTCCTCTTTGCCAACCGCGCCAGTTTTCTGTATTCTGCGGGGTTGTTAGACCCCAAGTCCGACAGGCCTCCGGAATATGAAGCCTTCTTTCAATTGTCTATTTAAGGAAGTTATGATGAAAACCATTCGCACTTTGCTGGTTCTATTGGCGATCAGCGGCACCGCCATTGTCGTACCCCAATCCAACGCCTTCGCGGCCAGCCAGTATCCCAATACAGGCAAAGTGCTGGAAACAATGGATGCCTCGATCTACACCTACGTACAAGTTACCGGCCCCCAGGGCCCGGTATGGATCGCCGCTTCCAAGACCAGCGTAGCCAAGGGTAACACCATCAGCTATCCCAATGGCGCGGTGATGACCAACTTCACCAGCAAATCGATGAACCGCACCTTCGACAAGATCATCTTTGTCGACAAGATCAAAGTCGAAAAATCCAAGTAAGGGCAGCGCTTCGATCTGGCCCCGGTTAATCGCCGGGGCTTTTTATTGCCCGGCTACAAACCGCCGAGCTTGCGCTTCAATACCTCATTCAGCTGCGCGGGATTGGCTTTGCCCTTGCTGGCCTTCATTGCCAGGCCGACGAAGAAGCCGAACAGCTTGTCCTTGCCGCTGCGGTAATCGGCCACCTGTGCCGGATTGGCAACGATGATCTCGTCCACCAGCGCTTCAATTGCGCCGGTATCGGAAACTTGCTTCAGCCCCTTGGCTTCGATGATGGCATCGGCGTCGCCTCCTTCCGCCCACATCGCGCGGAAGACTTCCTTCGCGGCAGAGTTGGAAATGGTGTCATCAAAAATATTCTTCAAAATGCCAGCAAGCTGATCTGCTGTGATGGGGCACTGTTCAATGGATATATCATCGCGATTAAGTTGGGCACTGATTTCACCGACTACCCAATTGCATAATTTCGAAGCGCTCGCAGCAGATGTAGGCACACCTTTTGTTAAAAGTGATCGAAGCGCGGCATCGTAAAATTCAGACATTTCTCTGGACGAGGTAAGCGTATTCGCATCTTCGACAGATATGCCTTGTTTGAGATAACGAGCGCGTTTCTGCACTGGCAGTTCGGGTAACGTCGCACGTATCTGTGCTTTCCATTCATCGCTGATGTCCAGCGGCAGCAAATCGGGGTCGGGAAAATAGCGGTAGTCGTGCGCGTCTTCCTTGCTGCGCATCGCGCGCGTCTCGCCGCTGTCCGGATTGAACAATATGGTGGCCTGCTGGATCGTGCCGCCGTTTTCCAGCGTGTCGATCTGCCACTGCACTTCGTAATCGATGGCCTGCTGCATGAATTTGAACGAGTTGAGATTCTTGATCTCGCGGCGCGTGCCGAGCGGCTCGCCGGGATGGCGCACCGACACGTTGACGTCGCAGCGGAACGAGCCTTCCTGCATGTTGCCGTCGCAGATGCCGATCCAGCGCACCAGCGAATGCAGGGTTTTGGCATAGGCCACCGCTTCGGCGGCCGAACGCATGTCCGGTTCGGATACGATCTCGAGCAGCGGTGTCCCGGCGCGGTTCAGGTCAACGCCGGTAACACCCTGTGATTCGCCGTGTACCGACTTGCCGGCATCTTCTTCGAGATGGGCGCGGGTGATGCGCACTACTTTTTCATAAGGTTTGGCATTCCCGGATAACGGTTCGACCAGTATCTTCAATTCACCCTGTCCCACCACCGGCAGATCAAACTGGCTGATCTGGTAGCCCTTGGGCAGGTCGGGATAGAAATAATTCTTGCGCGCGAACACCGAGCGCGGCGAGATGTGCGCGCCGACCGCAAGGCCAAACTTGATCGCGCGTTCGACCGCACCCTTGTTCAGTACCGGCAATACGCCCGGCAAAGCGATACTCACGGCGTCGGCCTGGGTGTTCGGCTCGGCACCATAGGTGGTGGAGGCTCCCGAGAATATCTTGCTGTTGGTCGAGAGCTGGGTATGTACTTCCAGCCCGATGACGATTTCCCATTCCATGCTCATATCCCTTACAGCCCAATGTCTTGCGGAACGCGATCGTGATGATCGGTCGCCAGCTGGTATTGGTGCGCGACATTCAGCATGCGCGCCTCGGCGAAATAATTGCCGATGATCTGCAGTCCGACTGGACGGCCATTGCCGCCGAAACCCGCCGGGATCGACATGCCGGGCAGACCGGCCAGGTTCACCGCGATGGTGTAGATGTCGGACAGGTACATCTGCACCGGGTCGTCGCCCTTCTCGCCCAGATTGAAGGCGGTACTCGGGCTGGTCGGACCCATGATCACATCGCATTGTTTGAACGCATCCTCGAAATCCTGCGCGATCAGACGGCGGATCTTCTGCGCCTGCAGATAATAGGCGTCATAGTAGCCGTGGCTCAGCACGTAGGTGCCAATCATGATGCGGCGTTTTACTTCGTCGCCGAAGCCCTGCGCGCGGCTTCTTTCATACATCTCGGTAAGGTCGCCGTATTCCGGCGCGCGGTAGCCGTAGCGCACACCGTCGTAGCGCGACAGATTGCTGGAGGCTTCCGCCGGAGCCAGCACGTAATAAACCGGCACAGAGAGTTTTGAATTCGGCAGGCTGATGTCAACGACCGTCGCGCCCAGTTTTTTGTATTCGTCTATCGCCGTGTACACGCAGCCGGCGACATCCTGTGCCAACCCCTCGGCAAAGAATTCTTTTGGCAAGCCGATGCGAAGACCGGCCAGCGGCTTGTCCAGATCGCGGGTGTAATCCTCCTTGTCGCGTTGCAGGCTGGTGGAGTCGCGCTGGTCGAAGCCGGTCATCACGTTCAGCAACAATGCCAGATCCTCCGCGCTGCGCGCCATCGGGCCGGCCTGGTCCAGGCTGGAGGCGAACGCGATCATCCCGTAGCGGGACACGGTGCCATAACTGGGTTTGATGCCGGAGATACCGCACAGCGCGGCAGGCTGGCGTATCGAGCCGCCGGTGTCGGTGCCGGTGGCGGCGGCACACAACCGTGCCGCCACCGCGCAGGCCGCACCGCCGGAGCTGCCGCCGGGCACCGCATCGCGATCCCAGGGATTCTTTACCGCGCCGAAATGAGAGGTCTCGTTGCTCGAGCCCATCGCGAATTCATCCATGTTGGTCTTGCCCAGGTTCACTGCTCCGGCGAGATTGAATTGCTCGATGACATGCGCATCATAGGGCGCGATGAAATTTTCCAGCATCTTCGATCCGCAGGTGGTGCGCCATCCTTTGGCGCAGAAGATGTCCTTTTGCGCAATCGGAATACCGGTGAGCGGTTGTGCCTTGCCGTCGGCCAGCAGCGCGTCGGCCTGACGCGCCTGTGCCAGACTGGTTTCGGCGTTGGTGGTGATGTAGGCGTTCAGCGAGGGATTGAATGCGGCGATGCGGTCGAGATAGAGCTGTGCCAGCTCTGCACTGCTGATCTTTCGCGCGCGCAACGCGCTGCCGAGTTGCTGCAAACTTGAATTAAGCATGATGGGATTATTCGATAACCTGTGGAACGAGATACAATCCGGCTTCAACTTGCGGTGCGACGGCTTGGAACAAGCCGCGTTGGTCGGGCTCCGTCACCACATCTTCGCGCAGTCGTTGCGAAACATCCTGGGCATGGGACATGGGGGTGATGCCCGTGGTATCGACGGCTTGCATTTCAGCGATAAGTTCAAAAATCCCGGTAAGCTGATTGCGGGCGGATTCGATTTCAGCTTCGCTCATTGCGAGTCTGGCTAATCGGGCAACTTTCCGGACATCTGTATCGGTCAGGATCATGGTGGGGGACATAGAAAAACTTTATAGAAATAAGGCTAATAGGGTATCATACAAGGGTTTATTGGCGCACCTCTTTGACTACGGGACACTTCATGCTAGGATTTTTGAAAGGCTATTTTACAAATGATTTGGCAATCGACCTGGGTACGGCTAACACGCTGATCTGGGTGCGCGGACAAGGTATCGTTCTGGACGAACCGTCGGTGGTGGCGATACGCCAGGAGGGCGGACCGAATGGCAAAAAAGTCGTCCAGCAGGTCGGGCTTGCCGCGAAACAGATGATGGGCCGAACACCGGGCAGCATCACCGTGATCCGCCCGATGAAGGATGGCGTGATCGCCGACTTCACCGTCACCGAACTGATGCTCAAGCATTTTATCCGCAAGGTGTACAAGGCCGGAATCTTCAGTCCCAGCCCGCGTATTGTGATCTGTGTGCCGTGCGGTTCCACGCAGGTGGAGCGCCGTGCGATCCGCGAATCGGCAGTGGGTGCCGGTGCGCGTCGCGTGGAGTTGATCGAAGAGCCGATGGCCGCCGCGATCGGCGCAGGTTTGCCGGTGGAAGAGGCGACCGGCTCGATGGTGGTGGACATCGGCGGAGGCACTACGGAAGTCGGTGTGATCTCGCTGGGCGGCGCGGTATATTCCGGATCAGTGCGCGTCGGCGGAGACAAGTTCGATGAGGCGATCATCAATTATATCCGCCGCAATTATGGCATGCTGATCGGCGACACCACTGCGGAACAAATCAAGAAGACGATAGGCTCTGCTTTTCCCGGCAGCGAAGTGCGCGAGATGGAAGTGACCGGTCGCAATCTGGCCGAAGGCGTGCCGCGCAGCTTCACTATCTCCAGCAATGAAGTGCTCGAAGCTATGACCGACCCGCTCAACAACATCGTCAGTGCGGTGAAGACGGCACTTGAACAAACCCCGCCCGAACTTGGCGCGGACATCGCCAACAAGGGCATGGTGTTGACCGGCGGCGGCGCGCTGTTGCGCGATCTGGATCGATTGCTGATGGAAGAAACCGGTTTGCCGGTGTTGATCGCCGAGGATCCGTTGACCTGTGTGGTGCGCGGTTCCGGCATGGCACTGGAGCACATGGACAAGTCGACCAGCATCTTCACCACGGAATAATCCCATCACCCGGCAGGGTGATCATGCGTATGGTTTTGAAGCACGGAAGCGATGGTCACGCCTGGATTGATCAGCGGCATGTTTCGTGGTATTCGGGTGATTTTTGGAATAACCAGTTAGAGTATTTTTGTGGCGCGGTCAATCGGCCGCTTGTTTCACCGGTTGTTTTCAACAACCTGAAAATTCTCCAATATCTGCGATGGAATTCAGTTGATAGACGGCACGCAATCCTTCCAGTTTTTCAACCGTGGCCCCAGCCCGGTGGCACGTCTGGTGTTTTTTTCGGTGCTCTCGCTGCTGTTGCTGTTTGTGGATGCCCGCTATCGCTATCTGGAATCGACGCGCAGTGCTTTGTCGGTGCTGATCTTGCCGATACAGAAGTTGGCCACCTTGCCAAGCACCCTGTGGGATCAGACCGGAGAATTTTTTATCACCCAGAGCACGCAACGAAGCCTGGTCAGGCAGAACGATGATCTGAAACTGCAGCACCAGAGCGACGCAGCCCAATTGTCGCAATTGCAGGCGCTGGAATTGGAGAACCGGCAATTGCGCAACCTGAATGAGTTGCCGTTGCGCAACAAATATGAAACCAGGCTGGTGGAAGTCATTTATGCCGAGCGCGATGTGTTCAGGCGCAAAGTGCTCATCGACAAGGGTTCGAGCGCCGATGTTCAAATCGGGCAAGTGGTGATGGATGATATCGGTATCGTCGGACAGATCACCCGCGTCTATCCCCTGCTTTCAGAAGTCACGCTGATCACCGAAAAAGACCATGCCGTGCCGGTGCAGGTGCTGCGCAATGGATTGCGTACCATCGCATTTGGCGCCGGAGACACCAGCCAGTTGTCGCTGCGCTATATGCCGGCCAGCGCGGATATCCAGAACGAAGACATACTGGTCACTTCGGGCATAGACGGCATCTATCCGCCGGGTATTCCTGTCGCCAGGGTGGTCAAGGTCGAGCACGATCCCGCTTATCCCTTTGCGAATGTCACCTGCCTGCCGGTCGCCGGTGTCGATAACCACCGCCACTTGCTGATCTTGTCGAGTCTGCCCAAATTGCCCGAACGCCCGGATGAAATATCTGGGGCGGGGAATGAAGATATACGCATGAAGATCCGGAGACATAAATAGATGTCACTTCACTCGCTGCACGCCAGCCAGGAGATACAGCGTCCGGTCAGCAATATCTTTATCATATTGACCGTGCTGGTCGCATTGTTTTTGAACGGCCTGCCATGGGAGGGTGCCTGGCTGGTATTGCGCCCGGATTTTGTGGCGATGGTCCTGTTGTATTGGTGTATGCACAAGCCGTTGCGGATCGGGATCGGCTTGTCGTGGGCGGTGGGAATACTTGCCGATGTGGCGGATGCCAGTCTGTTCGGTCAGCATGCGCTGGCTTACACTGTGCTTGCTTTTGGCGGTGTGGTACTGCATCGCAGACTGCAGATGTTCGACTTGCGCCAGCAGACCATCCAGGTGTTCGGGATATTCGCGATGACTTACGCGGTGTATGTGCTGGTGAACTGGCAGGTGAATGGTTACGTGGTGTGGTCTTACCTGCTCGGTTGCCTGACCTCGACCATGTTGTGGATACCACTCAGCATCACGTTCAAGTCTATGCGCCAGAAGAGATTGGATCGTAATCGCACATGAGCAAGCGCGTTGAATTCAAAAATCACCAGCGCGAAATATTTCACTTTCAATTGCGGCTGTTCATTGGCATCGGCTTTGTGCTGCTGCTATTGGCGATCCTGGTGGTCCGTTTCGTCTATCTTCAGGGAGTGCGCCACAGCTATTACCAGACCCTGTCGGAAAGCAACCGTATCGCCGTCATTCCGATCGTTCCCAATCGCGGCCTGATACTTGACCGCAACGGCGTGGTGCTGGCGCGCAATTATTCGGGATACACGCTGGAGATCAACCAGAGCAAGACCAGGGATATCGAAGCCACGATCGACGACCTGTCCAAACTGATCGAGATCACCAACAAGGACCGCAGGCGTTTCAAAAAATTGCTGGCCGAGAGCCACAACTTCGAGACGCTGGTGATACGCAATCGTCTCAGTGACGAGGAGGTCGCGCGTTTTGCCGCGCGGCAATACCTGTTTCCGGGCGTGGAGATCAAGGCACGCCTGTATCGCGATTATCCGTTCGGCGAAAAGACTTCCCATTTGATAGGCTATATCGGGCGCATCAACGATAGCGAAGTGAATCAACTGGAAGAAGACGATCTGACGGCGAATTACCGCGGTTCGGATTACATCGGCAAGACCGGCCTGGAGCAAAGCTACGAAAGCGATCTGCACGGTTCCACCGGCATAGACCAGGTGGAGGTGGATGCGGGCGGGCGGGCGGTGCGTCTGCTGTCGCGTACCCCGCCGGTCTCCGGCAATACTTTGGTATTGAGCATTGATGCGAAACTGCAGGAGATCGCCGAGAATTCGTTCGGCAACTATCGCGGTGCGCTGGTGGCGATAGACCCGAACAACGGCGAAGTGTTGGCCTTCGTCAGCAAACCGGGCTATGACCCCAATCCATTCGTCGATGGTATCGATACGCAAAGTTGGGATGAACTGAACAACTCGCCCGATGTGCCGCTCAACAATCGCGCCCTGCGCGGCCAATATCCGCCGGGTTCAACCATCAAGCCTTTCATGGCACTTGCCGGGTTGTTTTTTCACACCCGCACTCCCGAACAAACCATCGACGATCCCGGGGTATATTATTTGCCGGGGAGCAGTCGCCAGTATCGAGATTGGAAAGCGGGTGGTCACGGCAGCGTGAACATGTTCAAGGCCATCCAGATGTCATGCGATACTTATTTCTATGGTCTGGCAACCGAACTGGGCATCGACAACATTTTCAACTATCTGTCGCGTTTCGGTTTTGGCCGAAAAACCGGTATCGATCTGGAGGGCGAAGCTTCCGGTTTGTTGCCTTCACAGGACTGGAAGAAGAAGCGTTACCAGCAGATATGGTATCCCGGCGACACGGTATCGGTCGGTATCGGACAGGGTTATCTCTTGGTCACCCCCTTGCAGTTGGCGTTTGCCACCGCCACACTGGCAAACAATGGCGTGGCATACCAGCCGCACCTGGTCAAAGAAGTGCAGAGCACACGTAGCAGTGAAAATCGTCTGATCGCCGATCAACCTCTGGATGATATGGGTATCGATCCCAAGGCGCTGGATCTGGTCAGGCGCGCCATGGTGGCCGTCACGCAACCGGGCGGCACCGCGGTGTATGCAAACATGGGCGCACCGTATCAGATTGCCGGCAAGACCGGCACGGCGCAGGTGATCGCCATGAAGCAGGGCGAGAAATACGATGCCAAGAAAGTCGATGAGCGACTGCGCGATCACGCCTGGTTCATCGCCTACGCGCCGGCAGACAAACCCCGCATCGCGATGGCGGTGCTGGCCGAAAATGGCGGGCACGGCGGAGGTACACCGGCTCAGATTGCGCGCAAGGTGCTGGATTATTACCTGCTCGGCAAAGTGCCAAAGCCACTGGCGCCTGCGGAAGTGAAAGAGGGGGGAGAACATGACTAAGCGGCAATTCTGGATGCGTTTCATCGCGCATATCGACCGGCAACTGCTGCTCGGCATCTGCCTGCTGTTGTTGACCAGCTTGCTGGTGTTGTACAGCGCCGATAATGCAAGCTGGGATCGTCCTCTGAACCAGTTGCGCAACATCATGGTTGCAATCGCCTGTATGTGGATGGTCGCCAATCTGCCGCTGCATTATCTGATGCGAACCGCCGTGCCGATCTATGCGTTGGGGATGGTGTTGCTGATCGGTGTGGCGTTGTTCGGCGAGATCAGCCACGGTGCACGACGCTGGCTGAATCTGGGCGTGACCACTATTCAGCCTTCCGAGTTGATGAAGATCGGCGTGCCGCTGATGATGGCGTGGTATTTCGAAAAGCATGAAGCCACGCTGACCCTGAAAAATTATTTCGTCGCTGCGATAATACTGGTCGTCCCGATACTGCTGATCGCACGCCAGCCGGATCTGGGCACGTCACTGCTGATCTCGGCGAGCGGATTTTACGTGTTGTTCCTGGCCGGCCTGAGCTGGCGCGTGATAGGCGGGCTGTTTGTCACGGCGATCGCCAGCGCGCCGGTGATGTGGTCGATGTTGCACGAATATCAGCGCCACCGCATCATGATGCTGTTCGACCCCTCGCAAGATGCCCTGGGCAACGGTTATCACACGATCCAGGCGAGCATCGCGGTGGGTTCGGGAGGTATTCTTGGCAAGGGTTACCTGAACGGTACGCAGACGCATCTCGATTTTCTCCCGGAGCGCACTACTGATTTCATTTTTGCGGTCTATTCCGAAGAATTTGGTTTGGTCGGCAACCTGATTCTGCTGTCACTGTATTCATTCGTGATCTGGCGCGGCTTTATCATCACTTCGCATGCGTCCACTTATTTCACGCGCCTGATGGCCGGCTCCATCACCCTGACATTCGCGACTTATGCATTCGTCAACATGGGCATGGTCAGCGGCATTTTGCCCGTGGTTGGCGTGCCGTTGCCGCTGATCAGTTACGGGGGTACATCAATGCTGACCCTGTTGCTTGGTTTTGGTATGCTGATGTGTATAGAGACCCACAAAAAACTGGTTAAGACTTGAACAAGAAAACATCCCCCGGCAGCCAAAATTTGGCGAGCACGTGGCCGGAAAACAGGAGAAGGAATGAATAACAATGCTGTAGTTCTGATCGTAGCAACACTGATACTCGCGGCTTGCGGCACTGTTCCGCAGCGCAAGGCTGTCACGCCGGTTCCGGCGCCGGCCGCAAGTAGTGGCGGTTATCTCCCCGGCGACGGGCCGGGTACCGATATCCCGGTCAATCTTGATGCGATCCCGGATGCTGTGCCGAAAAGCGAACCGCTGCACCGCTATGCCAATCGCCCCTATGTGGCGTTGGGCAATACCTATACACCGATGACCGTGGTTGGAAATTTCAAGGAACGCGGCATCGCCTCATGGTATGGAAAGAAATTCAATGGCGAGCGGACTTCCAGCGGCGAGATATATGACATGTACGCCATGACTGCCGCACACCCCACTTTGCCGTTGCCCAGCTATGCGCGCGTGACCAATCTTGCCAATCACAAGTCGGTTATGGTGCGCGTCAATGACCGGGGGCCGTTCATGAAAGACCGCATCATCGACCTTTCCTATACAGCTGCATACAAACTGGGCATCATTGGTGACGGCAGCGCGGAAGTCGAAGTGGAAAGCATCAATCCCGACGTCAGTGTCAATACCATTGCTGCCAACTCAGTGCAGAACCAGCCACTGGATAACACGCCGCCTGTTGATCCTCCTCCTGCCGCCGCGCCATCTGTTGCTCCCGTTTCTTCAGTCGTAGCAACCCCGGTACTTGCTGTACCGGTAACTGCGCCTGCAGTTGCATCGGCCCCATTGATGAGCCAGGATTCGGCTATATACCTTCAGCTCGGGGCATTCAGTTCGCAAGCGGGAGCAGAAGCGTATCGGGAAAAGATGCGCGGCAAATTGGGCGACTCGGGCAAGCAAGTCAAGCTGACAACGGGCAAGGACGGACTGGTGCGGGTCAGTATCGGTCCCTATGCCAATGTAAGCGAGGCGCGAAGCAATGCAGAGGGGATGACAGGCAAACTTGGCTTCAAGCCTGTGCTGAATTTACCGTAGCGATATAGCCGCAGGCTGGGCGGTCGTTTTGCTCCACCCGCATGCTTTTTCTGGCCGCTTGCTTTCAGCACCAGTCCTTTCAAGTACGCGCCTTCCTGAAAACCCGGCCGGATGAACCGCACCATCGTTTTTCTTTACCGGCTAGTCCGATTCTGAGTGGCTTGCGCTGGGCAGGAATGATGGTGATTTTTCCGGGTCAGGTCTTTTCCCCGGTTTTTTTCCTGGCACGCGGATGGGCCGCATCGTAGATCTTGCTCAAATATTGAAAATCGAGATGGGTGTAGACCTGGGTGGTCGAGATGCTGGCGTGGCCCAGCATCTCCTGCACGGCGCGCAGGTCCCCGGAAGACTG
>JBBQNH010000068.1:0-13469 GCA_038329705.1 Burkholderiales bacterium
GATGAACAGCGCGGTCGGCAACGACAGGTCGCTGCCCAGTACGTGCATGATGTAATAAAAAGCCAAGCCCTCGGCACCCCACGCGACCAACCCGAGTGTGATGCCATACAGCAGCATCGGCAGACTGAAGCAGCGCCCGGAATGCAGCACGATCTCGATGATGTGCTCGACCAGTTTGCCCGGTCGTGGCGGCAGGCGTTTTATTGCAAAGACCTCGATCGCTTTCAGCCATCTGGTTTGCTGCAGCACGACCAGGCCGGTGACGATCAGCACGGCCAGGATCACCACCAGCGGTTTGGCGGGCGGATACAGCCACAAACCGATCGAGACCAGCAACAGCATGCTGATGAGATTGGAGAACTGCTCCGAAAAGAACGCCGCCAGGCTTTCCGGATAGGAGATGCCATGATGTTTGAGGAACAGGCTGCGTATGCTTTCACCCACCTTGCCGGGCAGGATGGTCATGCCGAACCCGGCTATATAGATACGCAGGCTTTCCGGGGTGTGGACGCGGTGTCCGAGCAGTGCGAGGAATTTCTGCCAGCGCACAAAACGCAACCCGTAGTTGACCAGCGACAGCGCAAGCGCAATGGCGGTGCCGATGAAACCCACCCTGACCATCGCCGCCACCACCTCGTGCCAGCCGCCCCAGATCGAGAAAACCAGATAACCGGCCGCACTCAGCGACACGATCAGCAACAAGGCGCGAAAGCGCCACCCGGTCAGGACGGAGTGCGGTTTATGATTGTTCATGTCAGGATAATGCGCTGATCAAGCGATCAGCAGGATGGTTGCAAGCAGCCACACCCCCACCGCGATCAGCAGATGAAAGTCGCGCAACAGGTCATGCGACGGGTCGCCGCCGCAACTCTGTTCATGCAGCAGGTAGATGTAACGGAACACGCCGTACATCACGAACGGCACGGTGTAGATCAGGTTGGGCGTATTGTGGATGCGTATGGTTTCCGGATTCATGGTGTACAGGCTGTAGCTCATGATCAGTCCGGTGGCGGTGATCCCTATCATCTTGTCCAGCAGCACCGGGCTGTAATGTTCCAGAACCTTGCGATGCCCGGTCTTGCCGTCGGCCAGCGCGATGATCTCCGCGCGGCGTTTGGTAAAGCCGAGAAACAGCGTCACCATCAGGCCACACAGCAGCAGCCACTGTGAAGGCGGGATACCGACCCCGAGTGTGCCGGCCAGGATACGCAGCATGAAGCCGGTGGCGATGATGAACACATCCAGGATCACCACGTGTTTCAAATACAGTGAATATGCGATGTTCATCAAAGCATAGCTAACCACGATCACCAACACCCCAGGCGCGGCAAAATAAGCCAGGCACAACCCCAGAGCGCCCAGCAGAATTGCAAGCATGGCGGCAGCGGAAATGGATACCGAACCTGATGGCAAAGGCCGTTTGCATTTCCCGGGATGATGTTTATCCTGCTCCAGATCGACGATGTCGTTGATGGTATAGATCGCGCTGGATACCATGCAGAACGCGATGAACACGACGATGACCTGCACGACCAGATGCGGGTCATGCCAGGCATGGCCGAACAACAGACCGGCGAAAACAAATATGTTCTTCACCCACTGGTAGGGGCGCATCAGGCGCAATATCTCAACTAGGTTTTTCATTTTTTACCGGCCTGTTTTTAGCATGAATATAACAAGCATTAATCTGTACCTTTCGATAATAAGCGGTAAATCAGCAAACCCGAAACAATCTAGGTATTTCTATTCCCACTCCGGATCTTATCGATCGCGAAATATACCAGCCCTGCTGCAGCGACAAACAATGCAAGCATATTAAGAATATTGGCGATCCGCTGAGTTGCTGACACTCCAAAATCGATAGGCCTGCGCTGCAGGAATGATCGTGCCTGCGCCACTTCCTGCACCCTGTATTCCTCCCCAAATGTTTTGCAGCCATTCTCCTCCGGCCAGATGAGACAGGCCGGATTCTTGATATTCAAGAATCCGTCGTGCTGTCCGAGCGCGGGGCCGGCCTGTAACCGGCCTGTCGGGAGCGTTTCAAGACGATAGCCATAGGCGGGGTTGTAGCACTGGATATAGCTCTTCCCCAACACCATATAATCATTTCTGTTTTCCGGAAGATCCCAGCCGCCTTCCAGCCCGGTAATGGCCTGGATCTTTCCATGTTTACCATTGAACCATGCCTGGCTGATCAATCGCGGGTCATAGTCTTGCATACCCGGGTCGTTGTAATAATCACGATTGGTCAGTCCTGATTCGACGAGCATGGCCAGACAAAAAAGGGCCAGCCCTGCCATGCGCAGCGAAACATTCCCTGTCATGTTTTCAACCGCCTGCCAGGCCATGGCGCCCGCGATGCACGCGACCGGGATCCAGATGATGATCCAGCGGAAAGGGAAGCTGGTCGTATCGATGATCGGGAGCGCCTTAAGGAATGCGTTCCATTGCGGGTTGAACCATAACAGTGCACCGGGGACCAGCAAAATCAGGATCAGGATGACGCTATAGAACGTTCGGCCGCTGACTTTCCAGTCCGACTTTGGCTCTGCGGCAGCTTTACGCGATGCAGCCAAATAGAAGCAGCAAAGCCCGGCCAGGATCAACGCCAGATAAGCCAAGCCGAATTGATACGCCCATTCATGAGGCAGCACCCCCCATTGAAGATTGGACAATTTGAGGTTCGCCCATGCTGAAACGGTTTGACTGTCAAATATCAGACTCAGCAGCGGAAAACCGAGGGCATCAGCCCAGCTTTTAAAACCGGGAAGCAGATAAGCATTGCGCGGAAAGTGCGCCATGAATGTCAGCGCAGCAAGGATTTTCGCGGCACATAAAGCGCCGGAAAAAACGACTGCAACAGCACCCCGCCGCAAAAATACATTAAAAGGAACGCCTTTCCGGGCAATGCGCGCCAGGCATGCTACGGCGACTATCCCCAATCCTACCGGAATCATCAGGGATGACAGACCGGATTGAAACATGTAGGACAGCACCAATCCGGCCCAGAATGTATTCCCCATTTTCCATCTTTGCCACGGGCCCCACTCGGCGATATCGAGCAAGGCATGGGACACAAACGCGCTGAGCAAAAACGCCTGGAAGCCCACTTCTCCGACCAGGAACCGGTACGGCAGAAAACCGTTGAGCATCGCCAGTGCTCCAGCGACGATAGCCGCCCCGACCGAAAGCAGGAACACTTTTCTGGACAGGAAAAAGAATGCCCAATACCCCATCGCACAGGAAATCAACAATGACAAATGCGACGCCGTGGTGGGCGGCACGACGAATGCCAGCCATTGAACGAGGGAATAATAAATCGATATGGGGTCGGCGAAAAATGGCTGTCCGCCGCAAAATGACGGAGTGAACCAGGGAACGGAGAACAAACCGTTCTGCCAGAACCAGTATGCGCCATCCAGCAATGCCGGATGATAGTATGAGAAATCATGGCCCAGCAAGCCATGGCTGTTTGGAAAGTATCCGCCATAGATGATCTCCAGCCCGGCCAACAGCAAGGCAAAAAACAGCCATGGCAGGAGATGCCCGATTCGTGCTGTAGAGATTCCCTTGTCCAGCTGGAATTTTTCGCGTGAAAAAATCATCCAGGCATTTGCCTGTAGTAGTCAAAATCGGCGTATGACAATAATTCCCTGTCGCCCCGGCTATCGCCGTATGCATGCAAGGTATAGCCGCTCCTGGCACCAAGCAATTCCTCGAGCCGCCTGACCTTTTCTGCGCCGAAACAATTTTTCCCCTGCAGATTTCCGGTAACGCGCCCGTCTGTAGTGGTTTCCAGCCGTGTAGCCAGCACTTCATCGAAACCCATTTCGAGTGCCCAGTGCCGCACATAGATATCCAGCGATGCAGTGATCACGATGCAGCGATGCCCCTGTTGCTTGTGCCACTCAAAACGCCGTGCCGCTGCGGGCCGTATCAGGTCAGGCAGTCGATGCTCGGCAAACTCTGCCGCTTTGGTTCGGACACTATCGATATCAGCGCCGGCAAAGAACCGGGCAAGTACACGTTGTTTGGCAACGTCATTGCGGATCATGCCCATCCCATATCCCGCCAGGGTCGGTGTCAAAGCCAACGCATGACGGGTAAAGCTGCCGGGGCCGACGGCATGCAACAAGAAAGGAAGCAGCGTATCGCGATACGTCAACGTGCCGTCGAAATCGAAAGCCGCCACCACCGGTTTATTTGCCGGCCTGTCCGCTTGCGCAATGCTCACAATTTCATCCGCTTGAAAATGAATTCCGGGATGTGTTTGATGATCAGCATGATGTAACGCCAGAACCATGGCAGGTAGACCACATCCGCCGATTTGCCCAGTGCGGCGACGATGCGCTCGCCGATAGTTTGCGGCGAGGCAACCAGGAACAATCCCGGCAGGCCATAGGTCATGGCAGTATCCACGAACCCCGGCTTGATGGTGATGACACGCACGCCACCGGGATAAAGGCGGTTGCGCAGCCCCTGCAGATACAGGCTGAGCGCACCTTTTGCGGCACCATACACATAATTGCTCTGCCTACCACGATCGCCCGCCACCGAGGAGATGCCAATAATGAAACCGCGTTGCAGCGGCTCGAAGTGATTGGCGCACAGACCCAGGATGGATGCTGCGCCGGTGAAGTTGGCAGCGATAACTTTTTCGCCCACGCTGAAATTGCGCGCCGCCATAGCGTCGCCCAGATAACCGAATGCCAGCACCACACCGGAAAGATCGGGCATCGTTTCGAGCACCGACTTGAAGAACATCTCATGGGTACCGGTCGCTTCCGCGTCGAACACACCGTGTTGCACATCGACACCGTAGCGCAGCCGCAAGTCTGCGGCGATGCGCCGCAACTCATCGTCGTCGCGTGAGGCCAGGTACAAGGCATCGCCGCGTGCGGCAAAGGCCGCCGCAGTGGCCCGCGCAATCGCGGAAGTGGCACCCAGTATCAGCACGGATTCGCTCATCGCATTCCCCCGATCTCCAGTCGCCGCGACAAACTGGAACTGAACCGGTTGTCCGGATCGACCATGTTCTTCACCGTGAGCCATTCCTGATAGCGCGGATACATGGTACGGAACGAGTCGGCAGATAGCCGCGCATCCTTGGCCAGATAGACGCGTCCGCCATGCCGCAAAACGATCCCGTCCAGCTTGTTCAATAACGCGAATAGCCCGTTATCGCGAATCGGCAGATCCAGCGCCAGCGTATAGCCCGCCATCGGAAAAGACAGCAGCCCCCTGCCCTGCGCGCCCAACCGCTTCAACACGGCAAGAAAAGACGGGCGGCGACTGTCGGAAAGTTCCTGCAGCAATTGCCGGATCCCTTCAAACGCGTTCACATCGGGGATCACACACTGGTATTGCACAAAACCGCGCTTGCCATACATACGGTTCCAGTTGGCGATCGCGTCCAGCGGATAAAAATAATCATCGTATCCGCTCAGGTACGGGAAGCGCCTGTCGGCTTCCTTTTTGTAATATCGCGAATTGAATGCGGAAATGCTCAAGCGGTTCATCGCCCAACCGGGAAAATCAACAGGGATGGAATGGCTGCGCCGTGGTTTGCCGGGGCGATGTGAATTATCCGGCGCTTCTTCCGCAGTGGCATGATGCCCGCACATGGCGATGCCGCGTCCCAGCTCGTCCCCGCTCGCCAGACTGTCCAGCCAGGCCACGCTGTAGCGATCATCATTGACGGGATCCTGCATCAGCGCGAATAACTGTTCCAGGTTGGCGGCGGCATGATGAGTCACTTTCACAAATGCATTCTGTATCGGGACCAGCTTTAATGTCACTTCGCCGATGATACCGGTCAAGCCCATGCCACCCACCGTGGCCCAGAAGAGTTCTGCATTGTCATCGGGCGTGCAGTTCACACGGCTGCCGTCGGCCAGGATCAGTTCGATCGCCAGTACATAATTGCCGAACGAGCCCTCATGATGATGATTCTTGCCATGCACATCCGCGGCCACGCAACCGCCCAGGGACACGAATTTCGTACCGGGTGTGACTGGCAGGAACCAGCCTAGCGGGACGATCACATCGAGAATCCCGGCCAGTGTCGCCCCGACCTCGGCGCGCAATATGCCCTTATCGACATCGAAAGCCAGCAAGCGGTTGACACGCTCGGTCAACATCACACGACCGTCCTGATTCAGTGCTGCATCGCCGTAACTGCGCCCCCGGCCGCGCGCGATCAGACTGGCAGCGTCGCAATGCAAATCGCGGTAACGTTCCGGGCGTTCCAGTTCACAGGTTTGTACCGGGTAGCGCCCCCATCCGGAAATTGGTGCGATCAGCGAGGTCATAACCCTACAAGCGCATATACAGGTTGCAATTTCATTGTTCTTGTCCTGGCTTCATTTGGGCCGGTGATTCATAAAGTCGGGGCTGTGCGTCATATCAGAACACATCCGGATTCGTGCCATTAGTGCAAACCCATCCCGTTCGAATCGGCAGAGAAACCAAGCGCGCTCATCACACCCACGCCGAAACGTTTTGCCAACCGATCGGCAAAATTATCCTTGACGGTATAGTCCACGATATCTTCGGCCTTGATGACATCGCGCGCCACCGACTCCACGGTGCCGTAGCCATCCGCCAATCCCATCTCCACACCGCGCTGCCCGTTCCACACCAGGCCGCTGAACGTGTCCGGTGTTTCCTTGAGACGCTTGCCACGGCCCTTCTTCACCACATCGATGAACTGCTGGTGGATCTCCTCGACCATCTGTTTGGCGTAGGCCTGCTGCGACGGATTGAGCGGGGAAAAAGGATCGAGGAAACCCTTGTTGGATCCGGCCGTGATCAGGCGCCGTTCGACGCCGAGCTTGGACATGGTGCCGGTGAAGCCGAACCCGTCCATCAGCACACCGATTGAGCCGATGAGACTGGCCTTGTCGACGAATATCTTGTCGGCAGCCACGGCCACGTAATAGCCACCCGATGCGCAGATATCTTCCACCACCACATACAGCGGTATCTTCGGATACTGCTTGCGCAGGCGGTGAATCTCGTCATTGATCTGGCCCGCCTGTACCGGACTGCCGCCGGGACTGTTGATGCGCAGGATCACGCCCTGCGTGCCCTTGTCCTTGAACGCATCCTGCAGGCTGGGTATCAGATTATCCGCACTTGCCATGCTGTTCGAGGCGATCACGCCCTGCATGTCCACCAGCGCGGTATGTTTGCCGGTGCTCAGCGCAACTTCGCTTTTGCCTATCCAGCCCATCGAGATGAACAGCACCAGGAACATGAAGCCCAGCGTCAGCATTTTAAAGAAGATGCTCCAGTGCCGCGCGCGACGTTGCTCCTGCAAAGCCGACAAGGCCAGCTTTTCCAGCACGCCTCGTTCCCAGTTGTTGTCTTGATCGGACATCGTCATTCCTTTATAAATTTGTTAAGGGAGTCTCTAAAAATTCTGAGTTCGCCCAAATGCAAGGCATGGAAAAAATTTCGCAGCGCTGCATATGGTTGATATGTTAGCAAGAAATTTTTTACGTAACGCCGCAGTTGGGATGAAATGTGAGTTTTTAGAGATTTCCTTAAGCGTTTGCTTTAAACCAGGACCTTAGTTGCACAAAATCCTGCACCAGTGCGAGCGGGTTCAATTCCTGCAATTGCGCCGGCGGATGTGCACCATATCCCACCGCCACCACATCCACCCCGGCGTTATGCGCCATCTGCACATCATGGGTGGTATCGCCCACCATAAGCGTTCGTCCGGCACTGACCGCCAATTCATCCATCAGCTCAAACAGCATCGCCGGATTCGGCTTGGATAAAGTCTGGTCCGCGGTACGCGTCGCATGAAAATAATTTTTCATGCCGGTGGATTCCAGCGCGCGGGTCAAGCCCGCATTGCTTTTGCCGGTCGCCACGCCCAATTGATATCCGGCTTCGTGCAACCCCGCAATCGTTTCGCGCGCGCCCGCGAACAACGGGATCGCAGTATCCTGCGCCAAAAAGTGATGACGATAGCGCTCCACCAGCTCGGGGCGCATCGTTTCCGGCATATCGGGCACCGCATAGCGCAACGCCTGATCCAGACCCAGGCCGATCACATGCCGCGCGGTCTCATCGTCGGGAACATTCAAGCCCAGATCACGGCAGGCCGCCTGTATCGAACCCGAGATCACCGCAGTCGAATCCATCACCGTGCCGTCCCAATCAAACACGATCAAGTCATATTGCTTTGCCATATATACCAGCTCAAAAATAAAGGCGCGAAGTTTACCACTTTCAAGTTTCTTCTTCCGGCTTCGCTCCTGTCGTCGCAATCATACCCTTTCAAAGTGGCGGCAATATTTTGCCAAATGACCGTTTGCTCAGAAATGCGTACGCCTCAAATGCTCACTGATGTATCATTCAAGGCGCAAAGAAGATATTACTGCGCTTGACCCTGAAATAACCTCAATTCAAGGTGTTAACCATGGCTAGCTCTGCGCAAAAATTTGAAGCTCCCAAGCCGGGATCGCAGAGCACCCCCCCATTGAGCGCTCCCTGCATCATGCTTATTTTTGGCGCATCTGGCGACCTCACCAAGAGGCTGCTGCTGCCCGCCTTGTATAACCTCGCTTGCGATGGCCTGTTGTCAGACAATTTTGCCGTGCTGGGCACGGCCCGGCGTCCGCTGACTACCGAATCATTTCGCGCGCAGATGAGCAGTGACGATCAGGGCATACGCAAATTCCACACGCGCAAAACATTCGACGAGGCCGCGTGGGGAAAACTGGTCAGCCGTCTGCACTATGCCCCCAGCAATTCTGACGATGTCGACGATTTCAGGAAGCTTCGTGTACAGGTCGCCCAGCTCGACGCCCAATATCAGGCGGGCGGCAATATCTTGTTTTATTTTGCTACCTCGCCCAGTCTTTTCGGCACGCTTTGCGAAAATCTCCATCAAGCCGGCTTCAATGAAGGGCCCGGATGGAAACGCATCATCGTCGAAAAACCGTTTGGCACCGATCTTGAATCGTCGCGAAAACTAAACAAGACCATCCTCACTCATTGGGACGAGAGCCAGATCTACCGCGTGGATCATTACCTCGGCAAAGAAACTGTGCAGAACCTGCTCACCTTCCGTTTTTCCAACGGCATCTTCGAGCCGCTGTGGAACAAGCATTTCATCGACAACATCCAGTTCAATGTCTGCGAAGAGGTGGATGTCGGCACGCGTGGCGGCTACTATGATGGTTCCGGCGTATTGCGCGACATGATGCAGAACCACATGTTCCAGATGCTGGCCTACCTGTGTATGGAGCCGCCAGCTTCATTCAAAGCGGATGTGATCCGCAACGAGAAAGCCAACCTGCTCAACTCCGTCAGGATATATGCAGAGAAAGAGGTGCCCAATCATTTCGTGCGCGGGCAGTATGGCCCATTGACTGAAAAGGACGGCACGGTGAAGCCGGGCTATCGCGATACCGCAGAGGTCAACCCTCAATCGAACACCGAAACATTTGCGGCGGGCAAGCTGTATATCGATAACTGGCGCTGGGAAGGCGTTCCCATCTACCTGCGTTCCGGCAAAGCCCTGTGGAAGCGCGGCACCGAGATCGTCGTTCAATTCAAGAAAGCGCCGCAGGCACCCTTCCGCGACACTCCGGTGGACAAACTCGAATCGAACCGTCTGGTGTTTCATGTTCAGCCACGTCAAGGAATTGAATTGTTGTTTCAAGCCAAGGTGCCCGGCCCGCTGCTTGGGTTGCAGGCGGTCGATATGCGCTTCAATTACGGCGACGCCTTCAATTCCTCGCGCTATACCGGCTATGAGGTCATGATCTATTCCTGCAGCCACGGCGATGCAACGCTGTTTTCGCGCGGCGATCTGGTCGAGGCAGCCTGGAAAATCGCGCAGCCCATTATGGATTATTGGCAGCGCACTCCCGCCACTGACTTTCCCAATTACACCCGCGGTACATGGGGGCCGCAAGTGGCGAACGATCTGATCAAGCGCGATGATCGGCACTGGTTTGAAGTGGTGACTGCAGAATCGCTGGAGCGCTCGCCATTGTTCAAAGGCGCCGATGCCTTGCTGCTCAATTCTGTCATCATGGCGCTGTGCCCGCTCACTGTCGCGGCGGGAGAAGTCATTATCCGGAAAGGTGATCCGGGCAAGGAGATGTACCTGGTCTGCCACGGTGAAGTCGAAGTGATAGACAGCATGGATAACGTGATTGAAACGCTCGGCGACGGCGATTTTTTCGGCGAGATCGGATTGCTGATCTCCACTCCACGCACAGCTACAGTCAGGGCAAAAATGCCAAGCGATCTGTTTGTGCTGGGTAAGACCGACTTCAGCCGCATCCTGCGCGATCACCCGCAATTTGCAGAAACCATGATGAGAGTGGCCAAGGAGAGGTATCTCATCGCTGTTTCCAAAGAGCAGTTGATGGTTTGTTATATCTGAACGATCAGCCCGCATAATGATTTCCAATCCGCGTTAAACCCGGACTGCCCGATGCACAAAAATAAATCCAGTCTTACCCGGGAAGGCCACAGGCTTGCGGAAGCGGATGAGTCGCGGCGCACTGCATGGAAACAATGGGGACCCTATCTCAGCGAACGCTCGTGGGGAACCGTCCGGGAGGATTACAGCCATGACGGGAGCGCATGGGAATTCCTTGATCATGAAATGGCGCGCAGCAAAGCCTACCGCTGGGGTGAGGATGGGCTGGCGGGTTTTTGTGACCGCTACCAGTTGCTGTGCTTCGGGCTGGCGTTATGGAATCGTAAGGATCCCATACTCAAGGAACGCGCTTACGGCGTCACTCCTTCCCAGGGAAATCACGGCGAAGATCTCAAGGATTATTATTTCTATCTCGATAGCACCCCGACGCACAGTTACATGCGGTATCTGTACAAGTACCCGCAAGCCGAATATCCCTACCAGAGATTGATCGAAGAGAACCAGGCACGCAGGGGCAGCGGGCCGGAATTCGAGTTGATAGATACTGGCATTTTCAATGAAGACAGATACTTTGATGTATTCGTGAGCTACGCCAAGGCAGATACCGATGATATCTGCATGCGCATCGAGGCATACAACCGGGGGCCCGAGGATGCGCCGCTGCACATCATCCCCAACCTGTGGTTCCGCAACACCTGGTCATGGGGTGATCAGCGGCAGCAGGAACCTCTCATCAACCTGCTGGAGGAAAACGGGGATTATTTGTGTTTCCTGGCGGATGACACCCACGCGCAAGGGCTCGCCAATCTGCCTTTCGAATACAAGCTGGGGCCTCTTTATATCTACTGCACAGCGGGCGGGGCACCACTGTTCACCGACAACGAAACCAACAAGGCCAAGGTTTATGGCGCGGCGGCAGCGGACGGACGAATCTATTGCAAGGATGCATTTCACCGCCACATCGTCAATGGGGAGGTATGCGTCAATCCGGAAATGCGCGGCACCAAGGCCTGCATCAATTATGAGCATATCGTGCCAGCGGGCGGACAGGTCCGGATCGAGCTGCGCATGACACCGCAGCAGCTCAGGCAACCCTTTGCCGATATCGATGCCATTTTTGAGCGTTGCCACAACGAAGCCGACGAATTCTACAATGCGATCCACCCCGCAGGCGCGAGCGCGGATGAGCGCCTGATACAGCGCCAGGCTTTTGCCGGGCTGATGTGGGGGAAGCAGAACTACATCTTCGATGTGGAAAAGTGGATGCACGGAGACAATCCGGACGCCCCACCGCCGGAAGCGCGCCATCAGATACGCAACCAGCATTGGCGTCACCTCAATTCGCTGCGCATCATCTCCATGCCGGACAAGTGGGAGTATCCCTGGTTTGCGGCCTGGGATCTGGCCTTCCACACCGTGCCCATCGCGCTGATCGACCCCGGCTTCGCCAAGGAGCAATTGTGGCTCATGCTGTTCGAGCAGTTCCAGCACCCAAACGGGCAGATACCCGCCTACGAATGGGAGTTCAGCGACATGAACCCGCCAGTGCATGCCTGGGCGGTCTGGCGCATCTACAACATGGATCGCGTCCGTTCCGGCAAGGCAGACCTCGCTTTTCTGGAGAAATGTTTTCACAAGCTGCTGATCAACTTCGCCTGGTGGGTCAACAAAGTTGACGCTACAGGCAGCAATATTTTCGAAGGCGGATTTCTCGGGCTGGATAACATCACCCTGTTTGACCGTTCAGAAAAACTCTCCGACGGGGCGGTGCTCCAGCAATCCGATGCAACCGGTTGGATGGGCATGTTTTGCCAGAACCTCATGCGCATCTCGCTGGAATTGGCAAAGAACAATCCGGTTTACGAGGGACTGGCGTCAAAATTTTTCCAGCATTATCTCTATGTCGGCGCAGCCATGAAAAATATGGGAGAGAACGGCGACCAGAACCTGTGGGATCCCACAGATGGCTTTTTTTACGATGTGATCCGCTACCCGGACGGAAGCTTCGAGAAAATCCGTGTGCGCTCGCTGGTCGGCCTGATCCCGCTGTTCGCGGTCGAGCGGTTAGAAGACGAGTGGATCAAACCCTTTACGGAATTTACCACCAACGTAAACTGGGTGATCAATAACCGCCAGGACCTTGTTTCCCGTTGCGTGAACAAGGTGAAGCACGGCAACCAGAAATCGCTCGTTCTCACGCTGGTTTCCCCCGAACATTTAAGCCGCATCTTGCAGCGCGTTTGGGATGCCGGGGAGTTCAAGTCAGAATTCGGCCTGCGCAGCTTGTCAAAATTCCACCTGGAACACCCCTATATTCTCGACGGAAAATTCGTTCGCTACGAGCCTGCCGAGGCAGAGTGCAAGATCAAGGGCGGCAATTCCAACTGGCGTGGACCAATATGGTTTCCCACGACTTTCATGATGATCGAATCTCTGCGCAAGCTGGACAAGGCGTACAAAGACACGCTCAAAATCCAGGATGCGGACGGGGATAAGGTTGCCGTCGGCGAAATGGCACAATACTTTGCTGACTCGCTGATCTCGATATTTGCGCGCAATGCGGATGGGAAACGTGCCGTGTTCGGAGATAAGGAGAAATTCCAGAACGACCCGCACTGGCGCGACTATATTCCCTTCTGCGAATACTTTGATGCCGAAACCGGCAAGGGGCTGGGCGCCACCCACCAAACCGGATGGACCGCCCTGGTTGCCTCACTGATCGATGAGTGGCGGCAATAGAAATCTTCGTGGAACAGCGTAAATGATAGTACTGGCTGGTGACATAGGTGGAGCCAAGACCCTGATGCAATTATCACGTGTTACTTGAACGGGAAAACAGCTCGGAGCAATGTAGCGAAAGGCGGCAACGTGCTGCCAATTGCAGCCAGTGGTGACAGGCCGCTTTGGAGCATCGAATTATTGATCTTTCCATAATTGAAGACAGTATGCCGGCAATTCGGGTGCGCCAGTCGCAGGAAAAGTCTACCACTTCGTCATTCCCGCGCAGGCGGGAATCCAGTGGCTCTTAACAAAAAGGCATTTTTCTCTTGCTGGA
>JBBQNH010000069.1:0-13399 GCA_038329705.1 Burkholderiales bacterium
CATCCGCTGGTACTGTTGTTCGCGGTTTCCGGCTCACTGATGGTCAGTCGCATACGAATTCCAAAGCTCTGAATTGCCGTCAGTGCGGACGAACGAAAAGAAAACGGCGAAGTACGGCGGTTGTGGTGTTGACGCGAGTGAAGACATCTAGACACTTTTTGTTGCCCAACGTAAAGTGGAAGGGCTCGCCGCTTTAGGCGCAACCCACTCGAACGCTGTGTCTGCGAATATTACTATTCATTTCGCGCCGCTTCCCATGCATGAATGGCGTGTTTCCTAGTTTCGCCCCAGTGATATCCGCCAAGCTTACCGCTCTGTTGAATTACACGGTGGCAAGGAATAAGGAACGCGACTGGATTTGCGCCTACGGCAAGGCCCACAGCCCTGGCAGAACGAGGGTGTCCTATTGCAGTTGCCACTTGAGAGTAGCTCGTCACTGTTCCAGAAGGTATTTTTAACAATGCTTTCCAGACACTGGTCTGAAAATTCGTGCCGGAAACATGCAGGGATATTGGACGGTTCGGTTTCTTTTCTCCGTCAAACATTGCTTCAATAACCCCAAGCGTTCTTTCATGACTTTCCTGTTTCACTGCATGCGGCCACTTTTTATATAAATCCGTCAGGTGTTCATCGATAGCATCGTTCTGTAAAAATGCGAGGTTGCAGACACCGCGCGGAGTAATGGCGATAAAAACGTTTCCAAAAGGAGTACTTTGTACGGCATAGTCGATTGCTAATCCGATACCCCCCGTTTTGTATTCACCCGGGGTAACCGCCTCAAGTTGAACAAAATGATCATACAATCGCGAACCACTGCTCAGCCCCACAGAATCAGAAACTTCAAGCAGTGGCCTTGATTCGCCCAGTAAGCGTTTGGCACGTTCCAAAGTCAGCACTTGCAGGTATCTTTTGGGAGTCACGCCAGCCCATCGGCAAAACAGACGCTGAAAATGAAATGGGCTCAAATGGATATGTTCCGCAATTTCAATCAGGGTCGGCTGGCTGTCTACTCTGCTTGTAATAAAAGAAATGGCCCGGGCTATCCGGTCGTAGTCAGTCATGCGAATTCTATTCATTGACCTATTTGACTCCCAATCATCCACCGATATTGCGTGCCCGATCGATGTCCGGACTGCGATAGGAGGCCTCTGGTATTGTCGCGAGCTGTGATGTATGCAATTGCGAACCGAGTCCATAAAAACTTTGGAAACTCATAATGAGTGGCCGCCACTTGTTCGGATCGATTCGGTTAGGCTCTCCACATATTAAAATTGATTTTTCTATATGTACACGTTGAATACGCACTTCGAAACTTATTATAAATCCGCGTTGCAAAGGGTCATCTTCCGCTATACGGTGACTAGCCTCAACCACCGCTTCAAGTTGAACGGGGCACTCCCGAACACGCGGTGCTGAAACGCTTTCAGAAAGAATCGGTGTCAATCCCGCTATTCCAAACTTGTCTGATTCATATCTGTATCCCTTGTGCAACTTGAATTCCGGAACCGGATTTGATCCGGTCGTCTTTGCAAGTCGATCTACCGCTGCAACTTCATTTACCGATGGCAGATTCAGCACGCATTCTCTTGTACGCATCATGTTTTGCGGTGTTTTGGATAACGCCGAAAAACCAAGAATGCAACGCCACCCCAACCAGAAAGCCGATGAAATGGGCGCCAGGTTATGGCTTCCATCTTCGTTCAGGGTGCTCACTAAAACAACGGGCGTTCCGAAGTACAGAATCGATGGCTCTATGGTCTTATGCATAATATGCTCCGTGGAATTTCGTATTGCGAAGAATATTATGGGCACTAAAGCTGTCATTATCGACCCGAATCTTGCTATGTTGAATTTGAGCAAAAAATTCTGAGCACGGCCCCATGTGAAGGCCGGCCCGTAGTTCGTATACTGGAACGCGAGTTTAGGACGTGTGTTCATTCTGACGCCAAACATAGAGTGGGAAGTCCAACCCTTGATTTATTAAAAGCTGGGCAATTTTCCCCTTTCAGCTGCGGTTTCAACCGTTATATGCTGCTTCCGATACGAAGAAAAACCTGGTGAGTAGACTTAGCTGCCTTGATGAGACACAATGATGTCAATATTTTCGGTTAGCATTTAATCTTGTGTGTTCTTGATTAACAAGACTCAATCAAAATGTCTGTCGTTTTAATTCATTCTTGAAAGTACCAAAATGAAAACACTTACGCGGAGTGCAGTTTCCCTACCCAGGTCTTTTAAACTCTTCATCGCAGTGATATCTCTGCTGTCAATTGTTGGAGGGTATCAACTCTATCAATTGATATATAAAATTAATATCTTTTCACTGCAACACACCGATAGCTTACTGGAAATAGAAGAGGGTTTGGATAGCACAGCCATTGATTTTGGGCGGCAAATTCAAGAATGGAAGGACATGCTGTTACGTTCAGACGACGAGAAACTTTACAGCAAACACCGCAAGGCATTTATAAACTCTAGCATTGATGTTCAACAATCATTGCAGCGCACTATGACCGCCATGACTAGTAGCGGCATTGACCCTAAAGAAGTAGAACTGTTGCGCATTGAACATAAAGCATTAGTTTCAAATTACGTACTTGCTCAAACCAGACTGATTCCAAAGCGAATTGAATCATTCCGTGAAGTGGACAAGCAAATCATGGGTATAGATCGAAGCCTGCAACAACACATTGCCTCAGTAAAAGCCAATATAAAGCATCTTTCCGAGCAGCAGTTAAGCGGAACTTTGCCAACTCAGCGGAAGCGTTATCTGACAGTCGGCCTGCTGGGAGGATCTTCGCTGATGTTCATGGCATTAATTGGGTTTATTTTTGCAAGTCGGTTTCAAGCCCATGAAACAGATGCAGCTGAATATTTATCCGCAGGTTGAGAATTAATCGTCGAAGAACCCCAATGACCAAAGTTTGGTTTAACTATTATTCACCGATGGCTGCAGCACATCCCCGCGATGCACGAATGTCTGCTTTGAGTGCCCATATTTAACTGTAAGGGTGTCAGGGTAAAGGTGCAATAAATATTTATAGAATATGGATTTCTTGATAGGCGGTGCGTTCGAACCTATTAGTTAAAATAATGGAAACGACGCCCGATTGTAGTACGTACCGATGTAATGAAGCGCCCTCCCCATGTTGAAATAATATGAGACAGGCTCGAAATATTCTTGCACCCACCCGATTCATCATTCCGATCCACCCCGGTTGACCCTGCACGAACCAGAGCATGATGGTATAAATCCAGATTCTGCAATCGCACGCACGGTCAACACGATGTACTACGGGGAAAAGTTCAACGCCATCACCCATCTGGTCGGTGCCATTCTGGCGATCGCCGGGACTGTGGTGCTGATCGTGTTGGCTTCACTGCAGGGCGATCCGTGGAAGATCGTCAGCGTATCGATCTACGGTACTACGCTGATCCTGCTCTACAGCTTTTCGGCGCTCTACCATAGCTTGCGCGGACACGCCAAGACCATCCTGCGCGAGCTGGATCACCACAGCATTTATCTGCTCATCGCCGGCAGTTACACCCCGTTCTGCCTGGTTACGCTGCGTGGCCCCTGGGGCTGGTCGTTGTTCGGCGTGGTGTGGGGTCTCGCGGCGCTCGGCAGCCTGCAGGAAATTTGGTTGAAAAATGGTGCGCGAATACTATCGCTGCTGATCTACGTCTTGATGGGCTGGGTGGCATTGGTGGCACTGTTCCAGCTTGTACATGCGCTCGGCCCGGCCGGATTCGCCTGGCTGGTGGCCGGCGGATTGTCCTATACCATCGGCATCGTGTTCTATGTGCTCGACAACCGGCTCAAGCATGCGCACGGTATCTGGCACCTGTTCGTGCTCGCCGGCAGTGCGGCGCACTATGTCGCGATCCTGTTTTACGTGCTGTGAGCGGGGCGGCAACGGACAAAACCGGAAAGTAGTGGTTCGGCTTACGGGCTTGCGATTACTACGGTCGCCGGGTGGTTTCGAAAAGATCCTGCCAGCCATCACCCGGTCCCACATGCAGGCTTAGATCGCCTGGCGCGGGTCTCCTGCACGGAACAGCATCAAACGCTGCAGCCAAACGAAACGCATCCGGTGAAAAGTAGGCCATGACTTCACAATGAAGACGTCCCTCCGATTCGTGCCTGATAAAAACCGCTGCGTTCTGCCGGCTCTCCGCTCCTTCATATATCGCTGCATAGGATGCCCGGATTTGATCGAGCGCCCCGGTTGCCAGCATTGCGTCGCCAAGGTTTTTGGCAAACCACGCGGCCATCTGCACGCCTAACCAGTACTCCAGCCTCTGGGGCGTTTCATGCCGGCAATCTTGCATGCCTGTTTCACATAGCCATATGGAAACAGCTCGAAGATGATGTTCCGAGATTCGGGTCCCAATCGCGCCGCGAGATGCTTCGTGACATGGCGCACATCCGGCGCGACCTGGTTTTCGTCATACCACTTGCGCATGAAGTTGATCGCATCCCAATGGTCGGCCGTAAGCTGGATATTCTCCTGGCTGGCGAACTCGCTGGCGATCGTTTCCGTCCACGTTGACGGATCAACCAGATAGCCTTCGTCATCGATTTCTGGCAGCTGCATATAATTTCTCCCGATAAGACATAATGCAACGAACAAGTTGATTCAATTTAATGATGCATTGGCAATATATCATATTATGATACTATTGCAATATGATGTTTGTATCACGATGTTATCAATTTGCACGGGACAATCATGGCGGGAAACACCCTGAATAAAGCAGAGTTCACGACACTCTCCGACTTTCGCCACCAGCTGCGCAGTTTTGTCCGGTTCAGCGAGGACATTACCGACAGATTCGGGGTCACGAATCTTCAATACCTGCTGCTGCTGCATGTCAAAGGATACAAGGATCGCGAGTGGGCGACGGTCGGTGAACTTGCAGAACGGTTGCAAACCCACCATAACGGTGTCGTGTCGCTTACCTCGCGATGCGAGAAACTCGGTTTGATATATCGGCAACGGGGAACTTCCGATAAGCGCGAGGTGCAGATCTATCTCACGCCGAAAGGCAATAAACTGGTCACAAAAATTGCTGGTTTGCATCACGATGAATTACTGAGCCTGCAAGGAAAGTTCAGGATTCCCGGTAGGCAGGCTTTGGGGTCGAAGTGATGATTGAAGTAACGCCCGACTATGATTCTGGCGATGCCGCCATGGACGATGGCTAAAAAATTCCCGACACATCCCGCACACCCGGAACGGATCTGCTGGGGTTGCGACAGGTACTGTCCGGTTCACGACATGTGTTGCGGCAACGGTTCAGACCGCGCGCAGCATCCCGTCGAGTTGTTTGGAGATGACTGGCTTGAATTTCTCAACGGGGAGGCTGACCCTTCTGAAACGCCGAAAGACACCGGAAGTTGAAAACGGTCCATGAAAGGCAATGCCTTCCATCAAGGTATTTTCGGATCAGATCTTCCGCCTTAACTTGATCGCGATCGTGCCGACGCCGAGGAAAGCGACGCCCATCAACACCAGCGTGACTGGCCAACCGAGTGAATTTGCAAAATGCTTGGCGGTATAAAACCCGATGAAGCCGAGCATCGCAATCACCGTGGTGAACAACAGCGCCCGACTTTGCAGCACCACGCAGGCATAGAGCATCGCCGCAGTGACGCCGAGATAGACAAGTTCAATTTGCGTGTTATGCACCAGATCGAACAGCCCGCTATAAGCCATGATCGACCCGAAGAAATAGCCGAGACCGGACAGGCGCGCATACCGTCCCGCCTTGTGCAGTCCGTAGGCCGCGGACATCACGCACACGCCGATGATCAAACTCGCCCAGTTAGCGGCGGTAAAATACGCGATGCGGTCGAACAAGCCGCTGTTCAGCCAGCAGGTGGCGATCAGCAGCGCGGGTTCCGCGAGCAGACGGTAAGGCGTTTTTTCCAGTGCACTGCCAACCAGGAACAGCGAAGCGCCCAGCACGATAGCAATGTAAGCCATGGTAACGCCGAGCAGATCAAGCCCGACCTGCATGGCGCCGTAAACAAAAAACAGCGCGGTGAACGCCAGCACCGTAAGCCGGTATTTGCCCAACAGCACGCCCTGGTGCAGGGCCATCACAGCGAATACGGCGAGCGCGGCGGCACGCCAGTTATCGCCGTGCGGAAACACCTCGTGGATGAGCACGAACCAGCCACCGGTCATCATGAACACCGAGGCGAGCGTAAGCGGCAGGATGATCTTCGGATATTTGTTCTCATGCAGTGCGGAGACCAGCACGATGAGCAGGATGTAACCGACGCCCAGCGTCACGAACACCCGCATCGCACTGCCCATGCTCTGCCAGAACGTGCCGATATAGGTGCTGATGCCGGCGAGTATGAAGATCGCGCCGAGATAGATGAACAGGGTCTTGGCGATGTCGCCCCGGCTGCGACGGTCCGGCACAGACTGCAAACCGGCGGACGCATGAAAAGCGGCATCGACTTCGGCGGTTGTAATGTCGTAGTCGCGCATCAGCTGCGCGATGCGCGCCAGCGCGCCGGGCTTGTCGGCCACACCAGACGCACCCAGTATCCCGGCCAGCGGCCATCCCCACCACCCGCCGCCGATCAGCACGAGCACCACGACGATGGCGAGCAGCCAGATCACGGCGACACCACCCAGCCGATCAAGCGGGAGTTATTGCTGTAATAGTTATTGCCGGCATTCGGCAGACGGACGCTGCGCCCTTTTTTCGTCAGCACCGCTTCCCTGCTGTAGCGTGCGCCATAGAACAGACCGGTGAAGACATCGCCCGAATAGCCATTCGGACCGGCACTGAATTCGTAACCATCCGGTGCGACGCTGGACGAATCGATCGTCAGACCGGCAAGGTCGGGAACATCGATCGAAGTGATTGTTGCGGCCGACTCGGGCGTAGCGGGACGTTGTCCGGGCGGAGCAAGGCCGGGCGGCAGCATGATGGGGATCTCCTGCACGCCGCCGGTTTTCGGGCTGTAACGCCAGAGATGCGGTTTCGGGTAACCGGCGGAATTACCCTGGTAGACAACCTGAACCTTCCGTTCTACGACGGATATCTGCACGCCGTTCGGATAATTATTGTATTCGGTCGCGTAAATCACATCGTATCGCGGTGGCGCCACCAGCAGGGCGGGTATCCCCGAGATCAGCAGGAAGACAACAACGAGCAACAGCGGCAATCCCAGGCCAAAAGCGATGGTGGGGTTCTCGCGGAAGAATGATTTCATACCGACTTCTCCTTGATGAAGGTGCTTGATGCCGCTATACCACGTGGCAGAAAACCAACCGGATGGCGCCGATTATCACTGGCGGTTGTGCCCCGGTCAACGTAACCTTTGCGCAATAGACGGCGCGCACATACCGGTCATGCATGAATCTCCTTATAATGGACGGCATGAAACAACAGGAAAGCATGATGCGTAAAATTATTTTGCTGTTGCTGGCTGTTGTGAGCAGTGCTGCGAAGGCGGAAACACCCCGCCCCATTCCCAATTCACAAGTCAATTATTACGGCCTGGGCGCGAATGCCTGTGCGCAATATCTGGACGACCGCGCAAAGGACGGCAAGTTGTCCGGCATACGGGGGGCTTTCTACACGTCATGGTTCAAGGGGTATGTGAGCGGATTCAACCAATTCGCCAGCAAGCAGGTCGGCGTGCAACTGGAACCTGCCAACGTGCTGGTATTCTTCGATCAATGGTGCCGCGATCATCCATCGGGCAATGTGGTGGGTGCTGCAGTCTGTCTCATCAAAGCGAGCGGCGGCGCACCGATCGACTTCAACTGCAAGCCTTGAGCTTGCAGCACAATACACTGACAAAGGTTGAGTATCGAATATGCGTAAAAATCAGAGCCACACTTCCGGGATTTCCGGGAAGATCATCACACTGTTTGCCGCACTGGGCCTGCTGCTGATGTCCGGGTGCGACGTGAAGAACGGGGACGGCACGGTGCTGATCCTCGAACTCGACAATACGGAGAACATCCACCAGTACTGGGTGTTCAATCCCTACAACTCGACGATCGAGAAATGCCAGGAGACTGCACAAGAGGCGATCGCGCAGATCCTGGCGAGCAACGAGGTCCCCAAGGACTCAAAGGTCACGAGTTGGCGCTGTTCATTCAAGCCGCCCGAGAGTGGCGGCTGATGCAATGAGGTAAGTTATGGATTCAGGTTACCAACATGAAACATTTAACTTTATTGATTGCTATCATTATCCTGTTGATGTCAGCCGGCTGTAATTTGGCATTCGACCACTCAATCTTCAACGATGGTTTCGATTTCCCATCCGCAAATGTAAAAAGAATAACAAAAGGAAAAACCACGACCGATGATCTGGTCAAGTTGTTCGGTGGCCCACTCTCAAGGATCGATATTTCTGACAATGAAGTGGAATGGGTTTATTCCTACAGCTGGGGCAGCAAGTACACCGAAAAGGGGTTTTTTGTTGATACTGACCAGGAAAGCAGTCATCTCAAGGCACTGAGCATTCGAATCAAACATGGAATAGTCAGCAGCTTCATCTACACTGAACGCAAATAAGCTGTTGGTTTGGCTGAAGAGGTATCTGGATTGATGTTGTTCGAACGCCAAATCGGATGCAGCCGGACATCAACCATTCGGGTCCGCGGTGCCAATTCCGGTGCCAATATAAATCGCAGAATTGTTGTGCTAGTATTTCGCCCCGAACCGGGAATCTGCCGTTACTGATTCCCTTTGTTTTATCGGCAACCAATTTGATACAGGTGAAATTATGCAGCGACAAGATCTTTGGCCAACCCCCCTGTGGTATTTTGAAGTGCCACCCACGCTGATCGATCCCAACGATATCGCCAAGGACGCTTACGAACACCGTGAATCGGACACCGGCGTGACGCTCTCCAACGTTGGCGGATATCAAAGTGCAGCGCTCACCGTGGAAGATCTCATCCCCGAGACATTGGCCAATTTAATGGTGTTCCTGACCAATCAGTGCCAGACATGCGCAAAGGAATTCGGATTCGATCGCCCGTTGGGCATCGCCAACTACTGGATCAATATCAACAACAAGAACAACTACAACAAGATGCACATCCATTCTTCAAGCATACTTTCAGGAACTTATTACGCTGCGACCCCACCACAATCCGGAAACATCCTTTTTCACAACCGGCCGGAGATGAGTTATATCCTGGGCGAGCTAAAACTGGTCGGCGCAAAAGAGTCCCGATATACCAATGTGGATCAGGCTTTCCAGCCAAAGGCCGGCGCTGTGCTTGTCTTTCCGGGCTGGCTGCCGCACAGCGTGGAAGAAAACCGGTCCGAACAGGACCGCATCAGTATCGCCTTCAACCTGGCTTAAGCAACGTTACCGTGCAATCCGGGATTCCGGAATCAACAATTTGTTTTCAGGACATCGCCCTGATCACCGGCGCTCACGGCGACGGTCTCCATTCCGGTCTTCATGCCCCCCGTTTTTCCACTCCCGGTTCTGCTGTCGTTCTTCGCGGCGTTGCTGCGGGTAATACTGTTGCGTCGCGGACTCGCGCGGCTGATAGCGGTATTTCTTGGACTGGATCGAATGTTGCACTTCCGGCACACGGGGATAGCTGTCCCCGGTGAACCTGCGCTGGTATTTCGGCAACGGTGCGGCACGCGGTGTTGCACGGCGATCCCATTTATCCCAACCTTGCCGATGTTGTTCCCAGTCCCGACCCCAGTGATCGCCCCAGCGGGGTGGCGCATCGGCATGCCAACCGCGAAAATACGGCGGCGGTCTGCGGTAGTAGCGCACCGGGATGCGCAGCACATACAGCGGTACATACTCACTCGCCACCAATTGCCACGGCCCGTTGTACCAGCCACTCACATACCAGTCATCTCCCTGGAATACCCAGTACATGCCGTCGTAGAAGAAGTAATTGGCATCCACCATGGGATCGTAATAAACGGGATAGCCCGGCACCGCCACGAGCCTCGGATACATCGGCATGTTGATCCCGATATTAACCCCCGGAACGCTGATCCCGATACCGACACTGACCTCGGCGCGGGCCGCACTTAGCGGTAACAGCAGCATCGACAATACAATAAGCAGATTGCGCATTTTGTTCTCCTGTCGGACAACCAATCATGGAAATGATGGTCAAAGTCGGATCTTGCAGATCCAAAGACAAGCAAGGCGAGGTAAAGTTTCTCGGTGTTATCGTGAGCCGGACGAAATAGACCGCAGATCGGTATTTACCGAATGACCGCTCACCTTGCACGACATGCGACCGCGTAGCTTATAATCTTGTTACACGGCGATTCCTGGTTGTATTGCCTGAAAACCGGTGAATCTGCAATTGTTTTACCTGTGGTTGAATCATTGGAAGAATACATGAAACTGATCAAAGTCGTCCTGTTTAGCCTGGTTGCCGGAGTCGCGATCGGTATGTGGTTCGGGGTGAATATCGGCCGCGACGAACCGCTGTATTCCAACCCGTTCGACGCCCATACCATCAATCAGAAAATCAAGAAAGCAACAGGAGAAACGCTGGAAAAAGGCGGACAAGCCCTGGAAAAGACCGGACAGGCCCTGAAAGAAAAACTGGATAAATAGATTCAAAGCCGTCCTCGAAGCAGCGTTGCAGCTTCTGTTGTGATGATGGCGGAAACTACAACCCTCAATCGGAGACACCCAATGAAACTGCTCGGAACCCATGCCAGTCCCTATGTGCGCAAGGTACGCCTGGTCTTGCTGGAAAAGAACATCCCCCACGAATACCTGGTCGATGCGCCCCGTGAAGTCGGCAGCCGGGTGGCGCGGGTCAATCCGCTGGGGCGCATCCCGGCACTGATACTCGACGACGAGACCTGCGTGTTCGATTCTCCGGTGATCGCCGAGTATGCCGACACACTGAATGACACGCCCATTCTCATCCCGCGCACCGATGCGCTGGCGCGGATGCGCGTCAAGCGCTGGGAGGGACTGGCCGACGGCATCATGGATTCGGCGCTGGTGGTGCGCACGGAGCGTATCCGTGCGGAAGAGAAACAGGATGCCGGCAACATCACCCGGCACAACGAGGCGATCTCACGCGCGCTGTCATTTGCGGCGGAACAGCTGGGCAACAGGAAATGGTGCGAGGGTGAGGCGATCTCGCTGGGTGACCTGGCACTGGTGAGCGTGCTGATCTATCTGGACTTGCGTCAAGCGGAGCGTGACTGGCGCGGCGCGCACCCAAATCTGGCAACCTGGTTTGCGCGCATCAGCGAGAGACCCAGCGTGCGGGCCTCACTGGCTTAAAACCAAACCAACTTCGGTTGTCACCCTAGGATTCTAGGGGCGAGAAGGATATACGCCTACAATCGCAATACAATAGTTAATTCCGAGATACGGATCTCGAACCGGAGCCGCCTGGCCACCTCCAGTACTGCCCACGGTGACCGTTCCGTCTTTCATCACAGCGTCCGTCGCACCTGAACTGTATATCCGGGAACGCGGCATGCGCGCAGGTAGCGCAGTTGCAGGATCGTCGACATCGCCATTCGCGCTGGTGACATGCATTTGGGCAGTATGTGTATGCGGCGGCAGCTGTGCCTGCGTCAAGGTCACGGTTTCGCTGCCCCCAAGCTGGCCTAGAGTTATGTTCGAAAGACCGGCGCCATGCCCAATCCCGATGGGCGCGCGTCCGCGCAGGTCGGGCAACGCGAACGTGGTTTGCCCGTCGCCACCGTACATGGTTCCCAGCAGCGAAAACAGCGCCGTATTCTGACTGATCGGCAAAAGTTGGCCGTTCGCTGCTGCGAAACCTTGGGGACAGAAATTAAAAGCAAAGGTGCATATCTCACCCACATAGGGGTTACTACATGCCGTTGCTTGCTGACTGAGTGCCGATAACAGGACTGCCGATGCCAGTGCCAGTTTATTCTTCTGATTCATGTTCTGTCCTCCCTTGATGAAGTGATATGGACTTCCGTTCATGTTGCTTGAAATCGATACTCCGCGTGCCTATATGACTTTCTCCACGCTTTGCACCCTGATGAACGTGTCGATGTCGGCGTTATAACTGCCGCTTGCCAGCGTGCCGCCGCGCTGTCGCTGCAATGCGCTAAACCGGTAAGTCGCGCCCGGCACAAGGTCTACCCAGAACACGTCGCCGGTTGCGTCTGCATTCAGGTCATTGCCGGTATTTTGCGTATCGACTCGGTGCTCGGAAAAGTACAGTTCGTTGTTGCCGGCATCCCTGAAGCTCAGGTCGCCATACGCGTAGGCATCAGTTCCGCTCGCGCTGACCGAATTGGTGAGCGTGGCCCGGAAGGTGACGCGATAGGTTTCAGTCGAAGATGGATTGTGCAGATCGAAAGTAAAATCGGAAAAGACACCGTCGGTGGTGGCCGGTGCGCCGGTGCTGTTGCCCGACATCGAGAAATGCGCACCAATACCGTCGCCAATGTTGGCGGCCGTACCGGCAAGTGACGGACTGGGTGCAATCAGCCCGGGTGTGTTCGTAAATGTGGCTGTGCTGGCAGTTGAGCCTGATACCAGAGTCAATGTACCGGACTGCGCGGAGCTTCCGCTACTATCCAGAGAGTTGGTCGTATCAAGTGATACGCTTCCGGTTATGGTGACCGGAAACACTTGGCTATCCGTGCTTCCACCCCCTCCTCCACCGCAGCCCGCAACGACCAGCAGGGCAAGTAAACCCCCGACATGCCTAAACATCTTGAAAAAGGTGCGCATGCTGCCTCCTTTTTTACCGACAACCGCGATTATTTTTTCAGGTTTTCTGTTTTGGGCTGTCTGTGATCATATCGAAATATGTTTGCACAGATTGCAAGTAAATAACAACCATATCAATTGCATGGCCATATCCACAGCGATGGCTGTTCAATCAACAACCGCACCGGTGCGCTTCATTCCGGCGACCTGCATGTCAGCTTACCGTAGGGTGCGTCACATGCTGCTGCCGCTTGTGGGAAAGGACGTTAAGTCGGACAATCAAATTTCAAAAATCATCTGGCACGGCTTACGGCAATCATGCCAAATTTAATGTTAGTCGCCCACTCACAGGAAAATACTCATGCCCTATTCAAGCTTCAACCCTAGCACCAATCAGCTGATTCAGACCTTCCCCAGTTGGGATGATGAACATCTGAAACAGGTCCTTGTACAATCCCACGGAGCGCAACAGCTCTGGTCGCGAACATCGTTTGCCAGGCGCGCCGAATTGTTGCGCGCTGCAGCGGCGCTATTGCGTGACCGGCGCGACCGGTTCGCGACCCTGATCACGCAGGAGATGGGCAAGCCGTTGCGCGAAGCGCGCGCCGAGGTCGAAAAGTGCGCCGATGTGTGCGACTACTATGCGCAGCATGGAGAAGGATTCCTGCGCGCCGACACTGTGGCATCGGATGCCGGCAACAG
>JBBQNH010000070.1:0-13195 GCA_038329705.1 Burkholderiales bacterium
GGATTTTCCATCCACCGTGATATGCGGTGACTGCGGGCTTTGCAGCATGCGCCGCTGGCGCAGCAATCCCAGCGAGGCGCGTTCGTTCAGTTCTTTTTGTAGTTCAGTAAAAGGCATCTTTTGCCACAGAGTACACAGAGAGAACCGCTCACCCGCTTATCGCATTTCTCTGTGTACTCTGTGTTCTCTGTGGCTAAGGGTTCTTATCGGAAAACGGGTACATCCCCAATTTATCCAGCAACGCGCGATCCCGTTCTGCTTCGGGATTGCCGGTAGTCAGCAGTTGCTCACCATAGAAGATCGAATTCGCACCGGCGAGAAAGCACAGCGCCTGCACCGCATCCGACATCTGTGACCGGCCCGCCGACAAGCGTACGCGTGCCGTCGGCATGGTGATGCGCGCCACCGCGATGGTGCGCACGAAATCCAGCGGATCGAGATCCTCGGCGTCGGCCAGCGGCGTACCTTCGACCTTGACCAGATTGTTGATCGGCACGCTTTCGGGATAGGGTTCGAGATTGGCCAGCTGTGCGATCAGGCCGGCGCGTTGCGTCAGGTTCTCGCCCATACCGACGATACCGCCGCTGCATACATGCATGCCGGCTTTACGCACCCGATCCAGGGTGTCCAAACGATCCTGGTAATCGCGCGTGCTGATAATGTCGCCGTAAAACTCCGGCGCTGTGTCCAGATTGTGGTTGTAGTAGTCCAGACCGGCGGCACGCAATTGCTCGGTCTGCTTGTCGTTCAGCATGCCCAGTGTGGCGCAGGTCTCCATGCCCAGATCACGCACCGCCTTGACCATTTCCACCACACTGAGCATGTCATCCTCGCCGGGTTCGCGCCACGCCGCACCCATGCAGAAACGATTCGCGCCGTTTTGCTGTGCAGCACGCGCTGCAGCGACAACCACATCCAGTTCCAGCATCTTGCTGTTCTCGACACCCGTCGAATGGAACGCCGACTGCGGGCAATAGCCGCAGTCTTCCGAACAGCCGCCGGTCTTGATCGACAGCAACGTGGACAGCTGCACCGCATTCGGGTCGAAATTCTCGCGGTGCACCTGTTGCGCGCGAAACAGCAGATCGGCAAACGGCAGCTTGAACAGGGCTTCGACTTCAGCCACACTCCAGCGTTGCGGAGCCGCTGTTCCCTTGCTCAATTGATTGCCGGATGTGTTTTTGGAACGGATGAATTCGATGGTTTGCGTGTGCATGGATTTTAGTGTGTTCGGTATGATGCGTTTTTCAAATGGCCGGTCTGCGCTTAGCTCAAATATTCGGGTATAAAATACCCGGGAAACAGCCACAATGTGACCAGGTTTAACAGAACCTCATCATCCTTGAAAGGGCGATAGCTTGTCAATTTTATACGGCCGTTTTCTGAACATTCGTGCAGGAATTAAGCGTATCCTGCCGGCGCAGCCCTGTGTGATGTGCGGCAGCATGAGTCATGACGGATTATGGTGTAACGCATGCGATGCTGCCCTGCCCTACCTCGATACATCCTGCTGCCCGGTCTGCGCATTGCCGACACCCGGCGGCGGCGTATGCGGACACTGCTTGTCACATCCGCCGCAGTTTGAGCGAACCAGCGCCGTTTTTGCTTATTCCTTCCCGCTCGACAAGTTGATACAAGGCATGAAGTACGGTCAACAACTTACCTTGGCACACGCTTTTGCAAAAAAACTGGCACAAAAGATCGACAAGGACGATTTACCCGATCACATCATTGCCATGCCACTGCATCCGGCAAAATTGCGCGAACGGGGCTTCAATCAATCGTTGCTGCTCGCCGCAACGATCGCGCGCGAACTGAATCTCGATCTGCTGCCGGGCGCCTGTTGGCGAATACGTGACACGCCCCCGCAGTCCGGCTTGCCCTGGAAGGAGCGCAACAACAACGTACGCAATGCTTTCAATTGCGATGTGGATCTGAGCGGAAAAAGGGTTGCGCTGGTCGATGATGTGCTGACCACCGGCGCCAGCCTGAATGCGCTGGCTGGAGCAGTCTCGAAACAGGGTGCGATTGAAATCAAGGCGTGGGTGGTGGCGAGAACGTTGCCGCATTCACACAATTGATGCCGCCGGTCATCGTCCGGCTCTCCGGCACCCGGTCTTTGTCAGAGTTCCTTGAGCTTTTGCCGGACGAATGCCTGCAGATCCGGACTGAGTGTCTGCGTATCCAGCGCGTGCTGGAACGCAACCTTGGCATCGGCATTGCGCTGCAAGGCGTGCAGTGATATCCCGTAACCCATCAGCCAGATGCCGTTGTTCGGGGCAAGCTGTAGCGCGACCTGATAATGTGCGATCGCCTCGCCGTTGCGGTTCAGGCGTTGCAACAGTGCCGCCAGGAACGCCTGATAATCGGCGTTGGACCTGGCATAGGGCAGGCCTTTATCCAGCGTTGCCGTCGCCTCTGCAACCGCGCCCCGCTCAATCTGCAACCGCGCCAGCAGCATGGTGAAGGCGGTATGATCCGGCTTGCTCTTCAGCCTTTCCTGTATTACCCGTTCGGCATCCAGGCTTCGCTTGCCTTCCAGCAACAGGGCAACCAGTGACTGCCGTGCCGCATCGTGATTCGGGTCCAAACGCAATGCCGCCTCATATCCGGATATCGCTTCGGCCGTATGGCCTTGCTGCATCAAAGCAGCCGCATTGCGGAATTCGGCATCGGCCTTTTGCTCGCGGCTGACCTGCTTCATCGGGGTAGCACTATCCGATGGCTGATCAGCGGCTACAGCGTCCGCTGCGGGTTGAATTTTTGCGGCTTGGCTGGCCGACTTTTTGGCCGGCTTTTTGACTATTTTCCCGACTGTATTACCTTTTATTTTGCCAATCGCCTTGCTGGCTGACTTTATTGTCGGCTTCACCGGGATAGCCGGACTGTCGGAAACGCCATTTTCATCCGTTGAAGCTTGCTCCGGTGCTTGCCTGATGCTGGAAGGGAGCGGCACCGAACTCAGCTCGAAACTCAACCGTGATGCCGGCAAAGTAGCGGCAGGAACTTCTACTACAGCAGCAACCACTGCCGTTTGCTGTGGCGCCAATTGATCAGCATTACGGGCATCCGGCTTATTGCCGGCGTTGGCAGCAATGCCGGTCACGGGATGATCCGGCTTGCGTATCTCGAGCCATTGCCAAACTGCTATTCCTGCCGCCAGCGCCAATCCCGTCGCCAGCAAAGGAAATTTGAAGCTGCGTTTGCCACGCGGCACGGCACGCACCATGGTCTGATCCACAGCGCTATGTGCGCCACGCTGCTCGAGTTGATTAAGCATCCGATTGATGACGCTGCTCATTATTGCATCATCCAGACAGTCAACAAGGACAAGATCACCGCCGTAACGGTCAGCGCGATGACCCACGGCATCCAGTCGCGACGCACTTCGGGCGTGTCCGCTGCCGCATCACCGATATGCCTGGACATCACCATTTGCCGGCCATCGCTGAATGCCAGCATCAATGCCTTGTGGGCAACGATGTTTACCAGCCTGGGCGTTCCGCCGGTCACCCGATGCAATTTTCCGACTGCCCCATCGCTGAACAGTGTCTCGCCGGCAAACCCCGCCACCGAGACACGATGGCGCAGGTAGCGTTCCAGTTCGCCCTTGCTCAAGCCGCGTAGTTCGTATTGGAAACTGATGCGCTGCCGCAACTGGCGTATCGAATGATGCTTGAGTCGTTCATTCAATTCCGGCTGACCGAACAGCACCACTTGCAGCAGTTTGCGCTTTTCGGTTTCCAGATTGGTGAGCAGGCGCAGTACTTCCAGACTTTCCAGTGGCATCGCCTGCGCTTCATCCAGACAGACAAGTGCGCGCTGGCCGTTGCGCGCGCAATCCAGCAGCGCATGGGTCAGACCTTTGAGCAAGCGGTACTGGTCGGCATCTTTTTCCAGCGGCACGCGAAATTCTTCGGCCAACGCCAGCAACAGGCTGGCCGGCTCCAGATAGGGATTGGGGATATAGGCGGTGATGAAGCGCGGCGCGGTTGCAGCGACCGCATCCTGATCCTGTGTGCCGATCAGCGTGGTCGATTGTCGTCCCTGGTTGAGCGTGGCAAGGAACTTCCGGCACAACATCGTCTTGCCGTTGCCCACTTCTCCGGTGATCTTGATAAAGCCCTCACCGTTGCGTGCCGCCACCAGCAGGGTATTGAGTGCCTCCTGATAACTGGAACACGCGAAGAAAAAACTGGTGTCAGGAGTCAGACTGAATGGAGTTTCGCGCAGACCGAAGTGTTGCAGATACATGGCTCAGGATGTCTCAAAAAATTCAAAGTTCGACGAAGTGCGGCCCCCGAAGTGCGGTCCCCCAAGTACGGCCCAAAGCGAGCGGGTAGAAAACGATGTTTCAGTTCGAGCCAACCCTAAGGTTAGCCGAATCTGGAAAATCCTGCAGGGATACTTATGACCAAAATGCAAGCAAAGGTGCTTGCCGGGCATAGACTGGGGCTAGACCCGAATTCCTGAAATGATATTCAGGGTGTTGCGCCCTGACCCATCATGCCATTGACACGGTCGCGGCTGTGCGTAATGTCATCCGACCAGTCTTTTTCGCTATCCACTATGGTCGGTTTCAGCAGAATGACCAGTTCACGTTTTTCGTTGGTCTGATTGGTCTGACCGAACATCGACTTGGGCAAACCCGGCAATCCGGAACCTCCCCTGGAAGAGGCCTGGCGCATCAACCCGCCAATCGCCACGATCTGACCATCATGGGCGCGCACGATGCTGTCTGTTTCCGAAACCGAACTGGAGGCCAGCGGCAAATTGAGCGTTCCGCCAGACGAACCCAGATCAACGGTCTTGTTGACCGTGCTGACCTGGCTGACGGAAGGATGCACATGCAGGATGATATCGCCGTTCTGGTCTATGCTCGGTGTGACGTCCAGCGCGATGCCGGAAAAGAACGGTTGCAAAGTCACGCTCGGGGTACTGGTTGTTGCAGTTCCGGTCGTCGTCGTCGTCGAAACATTGGTGACAAAGAAATCATCCGTGCCGACCTTGAGTACGGCCTTCTGGTTGTTCAGCGTGGCGATACGAGGGCTGGACAACACCTGAACATTTCCTTGCGACTCGAGAAAATTGAGTAGCGCGGCAAAATTACTGGTCTGGAACGCCAGGCCAAACAACGATCCTGCATTCTGTCCTGCCGCCGTCGTTCCGGCCAAAGCGATATTGGAACCTGCAGTGGCCGTGACCAGTCCATTGGTCAGCGCGCCCGTCGCAGCAAGTGTGCTGCCGGGAGACAGGATTCCGCCTGAAGCACGACTGTTTGGATTGTTGCTGAACGCAGCCCAATTCACACCGGATTGAAAGCTGTCGCTCAGTTGCACATCGACGATCTTGGCTTCCAGGATAACCTGACGCTCAACGGATATCTGCGAGGCCTTGAGGTAAGCCGAAACATTCTTCAACTCGTCCGGCATCGCGCGCACCACGATCACCCCGGTCATCGGACTGATCACCACGCTGCGACCCTTTTCAGTTCCGACAATGGCGGCCAGCGACCTTTGCAGTTCCTGCCAAAAATCGGATTTGCTGGACATGGTCACCTTGCTGCTTTCCTCGGAGCGTCCCGTAGAACCCGATGTCTGCGTGGTAGACGAGGTATTCGAACCCGGTGTGGTGCCCGTCGGACTATCCGAAACCGATCCGGAAATTACCCGCAAAGACGATGCGCCATCGCGCTGTCCGGTCAGGTAATTCACCTGAAAGATCCTCGTCTGCATGGTCAGCGGCTGAATATAAATGCGGGTGCTGTCTATCCTGTAATCGTAACCATACATCTCACGGATGGCTTCCAGCGCCTCGAATACCGTCACATCTTTGAGATTCAGCGATATATTTCCCCTCACGTCAGGATTCAGCAGCATGCTGTAGCGTGTGCCCGCCACGATGGACATGAACACCTGGCTGGCCGGCGTGTTGTTCACCGTCAGATCGAATTTGGTGTCCAGCGATTTGCCGGCCGTGTCCGGCATACCCACTTGAAGGGGGGGCAGCAAGGCGTTGTTCACCATTTCCGGCTTGCTCTTGCTATCCTGGGCGGCCTGATCCATCTCATGCCGTATCGAATCTGACGCCTGATTCTTGCTGTTTGGTGTTGCACAACCCGCCAACAACAGCATAGCCAGCCATAACGTAATTCTCATTTCTCCTCCTTCGGCCGCACGGACATATTCTTATCAGTTTGCGCAGCGGGTATTAATTGATCTTTGCCGGACTCGTCCGTGTCTGCGGACGAAGATTGTTCAACTTGCGATTCACTGTTCGGCGCTTCTATTTTCACCGGCCCCCCGTCAGAGGTTTCCTTGCGGGTTATCTTCACACCGGGGAACAATGTAAGCACTTGCCTGCTTTTAGAACGCTGCAGCACGACACTGCCCTCATTGACTTCAATCAGCCTGGCATTGCCATGCATGTCACCCAATTCTACAGTCTTCCCGTCGATGATCGCCGCGCGGCGCGTATCGGAGATGATGATCGAACGCAAACCGGATGACTTGTTCGCAGCTCCCCGGCCAGCCCCGCTTCCCGGCGCAATCACGCTTCCCGGCGGACGGGTCGGATCGGACAGGTTTTCAGCATGCAGCGGAACAAATATTGCAGACATGCAGCAAAGAACGCCTGCACGAATGGACCACAGTGGCTTCTTCATGCCAGCCAACTGCGCCATCTGTTTTGTCCGCCGATTATCGCTCATCATACTTTCAACCAGGTCTTGTCCAGACTCAATGTATACAAGGTCAGGGTGAACAAAGAGTCAGGGTATTTTTCAACGCTCAACTTTGCTTCCCCCCAAAACATCTGTTCGGGTAATTTTTCCAGCGCGGCAGCATAGTTCAATAAATCAAGGTAGCCGCCACGCACAGTGATCTGCACACCGTGTTTGTATATTTGCTTTTGTGTATCCGTCTGCACATCCGGCGCCTGGCTCCCTGAAGCGGCAGGCTTCTCGATCAACGGGCTCACCGGCAGGGTCTTCAACTCGACCAGTTGCAACTTGCCGTTATTACCCAGCACCTTTCTCAGCAAGTCAGCCATCTTGTCGGAATCGATCAGACGATCCCCGCGGCTCTGCAAATAGCGATCCTGCTCTTGTATCTGTTGCTTGAGTTGCGTAAGGCGAACACGCAACGGCGAGTGTTCGTCGTCTTGTTTCGCCCGCAATAAATTCTCTATCTGCCCCTGCAATTCCTTCATTTTTTCCTGGCGTTGCACCACCAGAGTGGACATTGATTTTTGTTTTGCCAACAACGGCTCCAGCAATACCACATCCACCAACGAAATCAGCACAAAAGCTGCGGCAATGAAGATCATCGCGCGCTCGCGCAATGACATGTCATCTATCTTGTTACGGGCACGCTCCCAATATTGCTTCATTTGCCGTTCCCTTTTGCCGCACTTGAATACAAGGTGAATTCGACATATCCAGGTGCAGCAGAAGCACGCGACTTGGCGGATCCGGTGGTTTCATCCGCTTTGGGTTGCTGCATCTCCAGTGTCGAAAAAGTCTTGCCCTGCATGATGCGCTCCTTGCCCAGACGCTGAATATAGGCAGGCAACAATTCCGGGTTCACCACACCCCCGCTCAGACTGATCTGCGCGGCATTTCCGGTCACTTTGAAACCCGTCAACCACAAACCCGACACCACCTGCCGTGAAAATGCACGCATGTATTCGGAATAGCCGGCAGTGTTTCCCATTGCGCCGGATTTCAGTGTCTCGATGATCTGATCCTGTTGGGCGACTTGCATTTCCAATCGTTTCGCCTCGTTCTGCAGCAATTCATTGGACTGCTGCGGTGAAAACGCTTCCACGTTGCGCGCCATTCGCGCCTGCTCGGCATTGTAACGTTTGGTATCTTCCGCGAATTGCCGGTTCAGTTGATTGACCTGATAAACCGCATAACCATAAAAAATCAACGCACCCGCGAAGATCAATCCCAATGCCTGCAGCATCGCCAGCAAAGAAAAATACTTGCGCTGCTTCATGAAAACCGGATTGAAAAGATTGATCTGCTGACTCATAGCACGCGGCTTTCCCGGCGCAGTGCCGCACCCAGCGTTGTCAGGGCATACATGACGAATTCACTGTCTGCAAGCGCGGGCACGGCACTGATGTCCATCACCTGGGACAGGTCCAGTTTCTGCACTTTGATATCAAGTTCCGAATCCAGGAATTCCACCAGGCCCGTTTCATCAGGAACACAGATCAGCGCCCTGTCGAGCGGCAGCTGATTATATTGGCGGTCAAAATAATCCAGTGAACGCTGTATCTCTGTTACAACGCGGTCCCGGTATTGCCGGCGCAAACTTTCGTCGGCATCCAGCAACTGACCGATACTGACTTCGATGCGCCGCGACATATATAATTCGCCGCCCGCGGTAAACGTCATCAATCCACCGTGTTCATCGATGGTCAACACCAGCAATGCGCGGTCATTCTGTTCAAATAACGCGGCGATATTGCGCTGCGCCATCTCCGGGATATCGATCACTTCCAGATTGATGCCGGCTTCCTCGAACATCCCGATGCGTTGCTGGATAACGGTGTTCGCGGCTGTGATCGCATACAGTGATTGCGGACGGCCCGTGGCATATTTGCTGGCCGGGATCCGAACCATGTCTACCGTGGCGTCATCGATATGGTAACTCAGACCATCCTTGATCTTCCAGCGCACCGCCGTCTTCATCTCATCGGAAGGCACGTTGGGCGCATCGACCGTCAGCATCTGGTATTCACCTGGTGCCAACAATGTAGTGACGTGATGGTCGCCGATATGCGCCTCGTGACGTAGCTTTCCCAACGCATCTGCGCTGACCGAGCCGGTCTCATGATATTCGCAACGCATCACTCGCGGCATCGCCCCGGCAAGCTTGATCTCAGCCAGATAGATGCCATGTTCGCCCAAGCCAATGGAAATCCAGCCAGCATCGTGGCTTTGCGGTTTGATCAGTGCTTGGAAAGACGGCATTTTCATAATTGACGCGAAGTTAATTCAATAAACCACTGTTGTCAATGATTTTTTATATGGCGGTATGAATAAGACAGGTTATCGTGAAGCCGCACTTTTGTTCTATTCAGTCGGAATTCCCGCTTTTATGAATCTTCATGAAAATTATTAAAGTCCCTTCCCTCTTCAATAGTTTTGGCTGCACGCCGAAACTATTGATGCGCATTGCACCTCAATAGTTTTCACGCAGATAAATAAATTCGTTGGCGCCTTTGTAAACACCGAACGTGGCCCGTCCGGCTTGGCTCGGCAGGTAAACCGGCGCATTCAAACTGATGTCGACCGTGCCCGGCAACAAGGGCTTGTTCAAGATAAAGGTTTTAATGCCGCCCATCACGGTCACCACACCCGGTGTGGCGACACTGATTCCGCTACCCAGTCCGGTCACGATACTCGCGACGATGCTGCCGCCTGCCGTGCTGAGATTGGTGTTGAATTGGGTCAGACTGTCGGTGCTGCTGGTCACCCAGGTGGTACCGTTCCAGTGTTGCACGGTGGCGGTCAACGGCAGCGGCAGCAGCTCGGAACCATAGGCATTGGATATCTTGATCTTGCCACTCACCACTTTGACCCCTCCTTCGACAGAAGTCGCCGGCGTTGCCCTGCGTGAGGTCACCGATGTATTCACCGCATCTACCGCGCGCAGATAGATATCTGTCGGTGCCGTCGGCGAGGTCGCGAAGGTATAGGCCTGATTGTTCATCAAGCCCACTCCGTTGCTGAATGCCGTGGCAGCCATCGTCGTGTTCGTCAGCGCACCGCTGCCGGGATTTTGCGTAGCCGCAGCCACACTACCCAGCACACCCCATGCAGTCAGGTTGACTGTGTTCGACAGGCCATAGGCGCTGCTGTAATTGGTTGTCGTACTTCCCCCCAGATTCCGGGCGGTCACCTGCAGACTGAATGGCTGGCCCGAATAGACGAATCCATCGTACAGAGCCGGGCAGGTCAATCCGGTCGGGCACGTCATCGGCGATGAAGTCGATGCCACCACTGCGGTATCGAAGTGATCGGGAATGAAAAGTCCGACATCTGACGAGACACCGTAGATGTCATGGACGGGAACACTGCTGACTGTCGCCATCGCCGGACTTGCCAGCGTAACAATGTTTCCACTTATCGCACTGACCGTTGTAAACAACGGGGCACCGTTGCTTCCCGCCTGCCAGATTTCTATCGTACTACCCACCGAAATATTGTTTGCGGAACTAACCGTTAAACTCGTGCTTCCGGCAGAAACGGACCCGGTCGTACTGACGCTGCTGCCCAGATAATTTCCATCGAGCACATTGGCCGTAAGGCGGATCATACCCACCTCGTCCCAGGTCAAGTCGGTGACCGTGGCGACACCCTTGGTCGTGCCCTGAAAGTTGGCGCCAGGTATATTGACGGTTCCGGCGAGCGAACCTGATGCTCCAGCGCCAGACGGACTAGTCACGTACCACTTCAGATTCACGCCTTCCGGTGAGGCCTCTTTGCCGAAATTCGGCGTAATTGCGCCCGAGGCGTTCAAAGCCGACACGGTTGCACTGAAGGGGTTGCCCGACTTGATCGGCCCCGGCGTGATCGCACTAAAACCAAACGAGGCAGGCTTGGCGATGAAATTGCCGCCGCCCGTCATGATCAAACCTTCGTCTATCGTCCCTGCCGTTCCGGCAAAGCTGGCGGTGACTTGCATGTTGCCCACATCGGCGTATGTCAGACTCGGCGTGGCGATACCGCTCGCGTTGAATAACAGCGTGACGTTTGCTCCTGCACCATCACAAGCGGCAGCCGTATTGCCCGCTGCGTTCAATGCTGTGCCGCCGATGCGAACCGGCAATGTCCCGCTGTTTGGATCAATGTAGGAGCACTTGAGGTTGACGCTTTTGCTGGTAGTTGCGAATGCCGGCACACACGACAGACTGTTATCGGCTTTCTTCACCGCCTGCACAGTCAGCGTCGAACTTGTCGCAGCAATCTGATTGGGCGCGCTGACCAGGAAGCCGGAATCTGAAGCACTAAAGGTACAACTGGGCGAACCGAAATTGCAGGTGGTGGCAGATAAAGTGGACGGAATACTGGTCGCATTGAACACCACATCGCCGGGTGTGGTTACCTGCACATTTTTGTTTACAGTGCTGCTGCCGGAAGCGATGGTAAAACTGCTGCTGCCGGACCAGTTCACCGTTGGCGTACCGGTCTTGCTTAATGTACCGCTGACTCCGAAGGTGTAGGGCGTGCATGGAACGAGTGCATCCGCACAAGCCTTGATGGTCAGCGTGCTGGGCGTACAGGTCACACCTGTGCCGCTGCTTTGGATTTCAAAGTGATGTACCTGTGAGACGCAAGATGCCGCCCCCAATTTCGTACCGGGTATGGCAGCTGCGCTAAGCACGGTATTCAAACTGCCCGCACTTCCCGTCGTGGCGCCATATGCGCCAAACAACGCACCGTTGTTATACGTTACGCCATTCGCGCCGGAGGCCGCACTTGATGCTGCAGGCGCACCCGTTGTAATCGCATAACCACCGCCACCGCCACCTCCCGGACCGTGAGGAGTGGCGGTGCTACCCGGCGGCATCAGATTATTTCCACCCTTGCCGCCCCTGACGTTGATGGTCACACCGCCGATACCCGAAGCGGCGGAGATCATCACCACGCCACCCGCACCGCCACCGCCGCTACCGTCATTGCGAACAGAATCATCACCATCATTGCCATTGGCATTGAATGTCGCATTGCCGGTCAGGCTGCCTGCGCGGATCATGATGATCCCTCCGCCCGCCACGCCACTGGAAGACAATTCGGCTATTGAGCCAGTCGCGTTATTGGTGGTCCCGGCTCCACCGCCACCACCCATCGTCAAACGGGTCGCGCCCAGACCGGTTACCGGATTACCACCCAAGCCGCCAGAATTCGGTCCGCAACCATAAAGAGGAGGCGAACCGGCATTGAACGTCGGGCACCAGCCGATGCCACCCATTCCTCCCGCTCCCCCATTACCACCACCGCCGCCGCCGGGATTCTGGTCATTTGCCGCCGGGTTTCTGTCCGTGCCGCCGCCGCCTGCGTTGGCGGGTGCTCCCCGCGCAAAACTTCCATTCGGGTAACCGTCAACCGCTGTGTCCGTTGACGTATTCGGTGCGGTAAACACATACCGTGGCGTACCTGCAATGCCTTCACCCTTGGATCCGTTGGCAAGGTTAGTAACAGGAGTCCGGTAATCCGTATTCAGTCCGGAACCCGACGTGGAATTTCGGCCTGCGCCACCGCGGAAACCCATACCGTTTACGCTCACTGTGGCGCTGCCAAGCGTCAGCGCACCATTCACATCTATCGCCAGCACCCCGCCCGCGCTGCCATTCCATGCACTTGCTGTCAGCCCGGATGTCAGGGAGGCGCCGGTGTAGACCGGCACGCGGATTATCTGGTAGCGCTTCTGTCCGGCAGTTGTCGTTGCAGCCGCATTGGTATAGGAATTTTTTGTGGCGCAAGAGAGCGTAAGTGTGCCACCGCCGATAGCAACTGCGTTGCCGGCGATGGCGTACTCATACAGGCCGGCATTCACGGAACTGGCTGATCCATAGGCGGATGTGTTGGATGAATCGATCGTTGCATCCTGCATTTGCATGATGATCAAAGTATCGCCTGCGGAAATTGGCGTGGCTGCTCCGATTGACGCACCAAGCGTGATCGATGTTGCCCCGGCGACCACGCTGCTGGTGGCCGGGAAATAGGTATTGACTGCGCCGCTGACAGCCGGGATTGAAACGGTATAGACCTGCCCGACAACGGGCATCGCTGCCGTTATGGCAGGACTGATGCCGGTGGCATTGACCATGTTCAGCCCCAGTGTGCCAGTACCGCTCCCGGTGTTCGCGTTGACCGCCCAGGTGGTGCCGCTACCGGTCACCGAGGTGATGCTCGCGCCGCTCACGCCACCCGATTGAACCAGTGCAAAATTCCCTGCTGTAACACCCGTCACAGTTGTGCTGAAAGTCACCGTCCAGGATACCCCGGTAGCGGGGCTGCTCGGATTGGTGCTGGCCAGATTGATCGACGCAACCGTGGGCGAACTTGGCACCGAATAGTCAACCGTGATCGGCATGTAATCCACGAATGCGGTATCGGTCGAGTTATACGGCCCGCGTATTGCGGCAAAGGCTGCGCCGAAATTTGCGCTGTTGATGT
>JBBQNH010000071.1:0-13186 GCA_038329705.1 Burkholderiales bacterium
TAGCCAAGTCGATCGAGGGGGTCAAGAGCGTTGATAACACTTTGAAAGTGCCTGGGGACAACAAGCGCGTCACAAAGGCAGAACGTGCCGTATCCGATAGTTGGATCACCACCAAGGTGAAATCCGAGATACTCGCTGACAGCGCTAGCAAAGGTTTCAAGGTGAGCGTAAAGACGAAACACGGCGTGGTGATTCTGAAGGGCGCATTGGTCAATCAGGATGCCATTGATCATGTGAAGGACGTCGCAGCAAAAGTTAAAGGGGTGAAGAGTGTGGATACGAAAGCACTCACCATTAAAGGTAAGTAAACGCTCATACAACCATTAACACAGCCAAGTTCAGCATGCAAAACGTTGTCTGGTATTCCCGATTCGCGAAGGCCGTAGCGCATATCAGCGGCAGGCCAAAGACGTTCTCCGTTGCCGTGGCTGTGATTGCCGTATGGCTTGTTTCCGGCCCGATCTTCAGTTACAGCGACACGTGGCAACTGGTGATCAATACGGGGACTACTATCATCACATTCCTGATGGTTTTCCTGATCCAGAACACCCAGAATCGGGATACACAGGCGATCCAGATAAAGCTCGACGAACTCATACGCGCTACCAAGGGCGCGCACAACGCTCTGCTTGATCTGGAAGAGCTCGAACAAGAAAGTCTTGATGAATTTCGCTCAAGGTACCGGGAACTTGCTACTCTGGCAAGGTCACAGTTGGGGAGCGGACTCAAGGACACAGGAACGCCTGAGCCATGAGTTCCCGGCAGGCGCAATCCATGCGATTCGAGGTGGATTTTCGCAAATGCGTGACAGCCTCTTGGCTTGACGTTGAATATCTGTTTTGAGCAATTGTAATGTCAGCTTTGGGCAGCACGGAACAGACAGGTTAAATATATTGGATAGCGTCTTTGGCGATGCCGGAATTTACCAATCAAGGAGTGATTGTCAATGCAAACCAATAAGGACAAAAAAGATTTTCCTGTTGTTTGCGTAGGCGGTTCGGCAGGTGGCCTCGATGCTTATATTCGTTTACTACGGAACCTGCCGTCCGATATGGGCGCCGCCATCGTTATCGTAAATCACCTGAGAACAGTAGCCACCTTGCTCCATGAGATTCTACCGCAGTACACCTCAATGCCAGTTGAGCTGATCACGGAAAAATTAGACATCCAGCCCAACCATGTGTTCATTATCCCGGAACAACGAGATTTGCATGTGCTTGATGGTGAGTTTCGCCTAAAACCGATTTCCAAGCCCAGAGGTTGGCCCGATGTGATTACGGTGTTTCTGCGTTCCCTGACTGAGCACTGGGACGGTAAGCTTATCGCAGTCATTGTCTCCGGCTATGATGGCGACGGAGCAGATGCGCTTTGCGGGATAAAAGAAGTGGGGGGCGTTACCATCGCGCAGAAACTGGACACAGCCACGTCGCCGGATATGCCAGCGAGCGCGATTGCAAGCGGTTGTGTAGATTTCGTGCTTTCACCCGAGAATATTGCTAAAAAAATTGTACTGATTGCGCACGGAAATGAATAGTGATTCGGTATAATATCTGCTCTGGAAAAGTCTGATGTCCGCTTTTGGCACTAAGCGGACATTTGCATTTGTTCTCGACACTGACTATTTGTCAACCGAATAATATGCAAATCATTACCACCATCTCCGACATGCGCGCACGCCTGCGAAGCGAAACTGCCATCGCCTTTGTACCGACGATGGGTAACCTGCACGAGGGGCATCTCGATCTGGTTCGCATCGCGCGCGAACATTGCAAATGCGTGGTGGTGAGCATCTTCGTCAATCCGCTGCAGTTCGGGCCGAGCGAAGATTTTGAAAAATACCCGCGCACGCTGGAAGCGGATTGCGCGAAGTTGCAAGGCTTGGCCGATGTGGTGTTCGCGCCGTCGCTCCACGAGATGTATCCCGAACGGCAAACCGTCTACATTGAGCCGCCGCCGATTGCGAATGAACTGGATGGTGCGTCCCGTCCCGGGCATTTTCGCGGCATGGCGACGGTGGTGCTGAAGCTGCTGAACATCGTGCAGCAGCAGGTGGCATTGTTCGGCAAGAAGGATTACCAGCAATTGCACATCATCAGGTCGATGGTTGAGCAACTGAGCCTGCCGGTGCGCATCGTCGGAGGCGAGACGGTGCGCGCGGCGGATGGGTTGGCATTGAGTTCGCGCAACCAGTATTTGAGTGCCTCCGAGCGGGGTGAGTCAGTTTTTCTTTACCAGACGCTGCAGGGGATGCGACAGGCCATCCTGCAGGGCGAACGCGATTTTGAACAATTGCAGAATCGGGCTGTCGAAGCCCTTGTCGCAAGAGGCTGGAAGGTGGATTACGTGGCGGTGCGCAACCAGTCGGACCTGCTTCAGGCAACCCAGGGTCAGCGCGATCTGGTGATTTTGGCGGCGGCGAGGCTGGGCAATACCCGGTTGATCGACAATATTGAAGTAAGTGTCTGAATGGTTACGTGTGCGCTGCAGTGATATATAATCAGCGCCCCTGATTGAGAGGTGTCTCATGCAAAGAATCATGCTTAAAGCCAAGTTGCACCGGGTGCATGTCACGCACGCCGAGCTGCATTACGAAGGCTCCTGCGCGATCGACGACGATCTGCTGGACGCGGCTGACATCAGGGAGTATCAGCAGATCGACATATACAATATCAGCAACGGCGAGCGCTTCACCACCTATGCGATCCGCGCGCAGCGCGGTTCTGGTGTGATCTCTGTGAATGGTGCGGCGGCGCATAAGGCCAAGCCGGGAGATCTTCTCATCATTGCCAGCTATGCGATGTATTCCGAACTGGAACTGCAGAAATTTCACCCGCAACTCGTCTATGTGGATGAACACAACCGCATCATCGCGCAACGCGACCAGATTCCGGTGCAGGCTGCGTAATTTCCATCCGGCCTTCGGCCAATCGTGTCTGTATTCCCTGTCAAGCTTGCACAATCGGGATGGATTTGAATATCGGGAATGCTTTTCTGGAAGCCTTCGCGATGTCGGCCAGCGTATATTGGTCGAGTGTTGACAGGAAATTCTTTTGCGCGTTGAACAGGACCGACTTAAGGCTGCATGAACTTGTGATCACGCACTGATCCGTGGCCGGATTGAAACATTCGAGCAAGTCGAAATCGGGTTCGGTTGACCTCACTACATCGCCGACCAAAATTGCTTTGGCCGGACGAGCTAGTTTGATACCGCCGTTCCTTCCCCGGGTCGTCAGGATATAGCCCTTGAGTCCGAGGTTATGCACCACTTTCACAAGGTGATTTCGTGAGATCTTGTAAAAATCGGCCAGTTCAGTGATCGTCACCGTACCTTCTTCCCTGCTGGCCAGATAAAGCAGGACCCGCAGTGAGTAATCTGTGTACATGGTCAGTCGCATCTCATACCCTTTCGTAAGTATTCCATTTTCGCCGATTTCAAGACCGGCTGAATATAACTCAGCACTTTTTCTCAATCGATAAAGATTATTCTTGACAGGGTTATTAAACGGCATTTAACATATATTTAGGATATATGTTAAGGCTGTGTTTGGCAATCCGGTTGAAATATACATCCATGAATTGCCGGCGAAATCCGGCTACAAGACTAATTTATTTGGAGAATTAAAATGAGTTTGTATAGCGAAATTGGCGGTGATGGTGCGGTTAACGCTGCGGTTGATATTTTTTACCGCAAGGTATTGAAGGATGATCGTATCAAGCGTTTTTTCGCGGGTGTCGACATGGACAAACAGGCGGCCAAGCAAAAAGCCTTTCTTACCATGGCTTTCGGCGGACCGCATAATTACACCGGTGAGGACATGAGAAAAGGACATGCTCATCTCGTAGCGCAAGGTCTGAACGATAGTCATTTTGATGCTGTGATGGAAAATCTGGGTGCAACGTTGACTGAGCTCAATGTGCCTGCAAATCTGATTGCGCAAGCTGCGGCGATTGCCGAAAGCACCCGAAACGACGTTCTCGGCAAGTAAGGGCGAACACCCATGGCCAAAGTTGCTTATGCCGGGCAGTCTTACGAGTGCGGTGAGGGATCGGTTCTCGACTGTTTGACTGCCCAGGGTGTTCCGGTTCCTTCTTCTTGCCATTCCGGCGTATGCCAGACCTGCCTGATGCGTGCGGTCGATGGCGACTTACCGGATAAGTCACAGGCGGGATTGAAACCAACCATTGCCGCACAAAAGTATTTCATGGCTTGTTCCTGCTATCCAGAAAATGACATCGAGGTCATTTTGCCCGAGACTGGGACAGGCAAACTCGAAGCCGAGGTGACTAGTGTCGAATATCTCAATTCAGACATTCTGGGCATCAGGCTCAAACCTTCCCGTCCCTTCGAGTACCGGGCCGGGCAGTTCCTCAACCTGTTCAAGGATGAAACCACAGCACGATGTTATTCCTTGGCAAGTGTACCTGCACTCAATGAGGAGTTATTTCTTAATGTGAGGAAAGTGCCATCCGGCCTGGTCAGCGGCTGGCTATTTGAGAAGCTCAAGGCCGGCGACGGGATAACGATCTCGGAAGCGACCGGCGATTGCTTTTACGTTCCGGGTAATCCCGAGCAGAATATCCTGCTGATTGCGACTGGTTCCGGCCTCGCGCCGTTGTACGGCATCATCCGCGACGCGCTATTGAACGGGCATACAGGCAAGCTCAGTCTTTATCACGGCAGCTACAACACGGAAGGATTCTATCTGGTGGAGGAGTTGAAGAAGCTCGCCCAGTCTCATGACAATTTCAGTTATGTGCCCTGTGTCTCCGAAGGGGAAGCGCCTGCAGGATATGCGCAGGGTATGGTGCTGGATGTTGCGCTGGCAGAGAACCCCGATCTTTCCGGCTGGCGTGTCTTCCTGTGCGGCAATCCGCTTATGGTCAACGCAGCCAAGCAGCAGACATTCTTTGCCGGCGCTTCGATGCGCGAGATTTACGCCGATTCGTTTTAGCTATCCACGAGCGAAACCATCAAGCAAACTTTATTCGATGCGGTCGGCGGATTGCCCATTCCGAGAAAGGTGCACAAAGACTTCTATGACAAGGCCCATGCACATCCCTGGATAGGCCAATTTTTCACCGTGCATGATCGGGATGCGATCGAGAATCGCCAGACTTCATTCATGGGCGAGAATGATGGGCTGCCAGATCGAGTATATGGGTAAGGAAATGGAAATGATCCACGAGGCGATGTATATCACCGGGGAACTATTCTCCTTGCGGCAGTCTTTGCTGGAGGGGGTTTGAGTGGGGAATTGCGCGAGCGCTGGCTGAGGATAGACGGCGCCTTCATGAAAAAGATCGTCAAGGGTTCGCTGGATTCTTTCATGAATACAAGCTGGCCATACAAGAAACATATCGTCATTCCCAAACCCTATTTGGTTGGCACGTTCTGAAGCCCTGCGGGTGTCTTCTTCGTTGACCCTGGGCGCGTTCGCGGTTAGCATTCAAGCCTTTGGTATTGATAGGGTGAAATCAAGATGCGCCGCAAATTAGTTGTGGGAAACTGGAAGATGTATGGTCGCCTGGAGCGCAATCAGGCACTGCTGCAGGCGATTGTTGCGGGCGTGCGAGACCTTGACAAAGCCGACTATGCCGTGTGTGTCCCTTATCCGTATTTGGCGCAGGTGCAATCCTTGCTGCAGGGCAGCAACGTGGCATGGGGTGCGCAGAATCTGAGTCCGCAAGAAGAGGGTGCGTTCACCGGTGCGGTCGCGCCGGGCATGCTGGTCGACTTTGGCTGCAGTTATGTGATCATCGGCCATTCGGAGCGTCGCGGGTTGTTTCATGAGAGCAACGAGATAGCAGCGGCCAAGTTCGATGCAACGATCAAGGCGGGCATGAAGCCGATCTTCTGCGTGGGCGAGACCCTGACGGAACGCGACTCCGGCATCACCGAGCAAGTGGTTGCGACGCAACTGGACGCAGTCCTGAATCGTGCGGGTGCACAGGCGTTGTCGAAGGCGGTGATCGCCTATGAACCGGTCTGGGCGATAGGTACAGGGAAAACCGCCACACCCCAACAGGCACAGGCAGTTCATGCCTTCATCCGGCAGCGCGTCGCACAACATCATAGCCAGATAGCACAGAGCTTGTGTATACTCTACGGCGGTAGCGTCAAGGCGGCAAATGCGGCAGAGTTGTTCGGCATGCCGGATATCGATGGCGGTCTGATCGGGGGCGCTTCGCTGGTGGCGGATGACTTCGTGGCGATTTGCGCTGCAGCGCAGGGATAAATTACGTATTTGGAGTAGTGTGTGGAAACAATCGTTTGGGTGGTGCACGTTTTAACGGCGGTAGTGTTGATCGGCCTGGTATTGATGCAGCATGGCAAAGGTGCCGACATGGGCGCGGCTTTCGGCACCGGTTCGGCAGGCAGCCTGTTCGGTTCCAGCGGTTCGGCAAATTTTCTCAGTCGCAGCACGGCAGTCGCCGCGACGCTATTCTTTGTTACCAGCTTGTCACTGACATACCTGTATTCCCATCCTGCGCAGCAACAGGGAATAATGGACAAGGTGAATCCGGCCGCCATTCAGGCGGCTCCGGCCGCACCCGCAGCCAGTCCTGCAGGGACTGGCACCGCCGATGACTCCAAGTCCAGGGATATTCCAAAATAATCAGATTGCGGGTATTGCGGTTGTGGTGGAATTGGTAGACACGCAAGCTTGAGGTGCTTGTGCCCGCAAGGGCGTGGGAGTTCGAGTCTCCCCATCCGCACCAGATTTTAAACCGACACACCGGTGTCGGCAGGGAAGGACGAAATAATAACTAGGGGTGCTGAGTCAGCTCGGTAATCATTCGCAGAGGAGGGGATCCGATGTTGGAAAATTATTTTCCGGTGCTGTTGTTCATCGGGGTGGGTATCGCGATGGGTGTGGTTCCCGTATTGCTGGGCAAGTTGGCAGGACCCAATCGACCGTACGACAAGAAGCTCTCTCCCTATGAGTGCGGTTTTGAGGCTTTTGAAGACGCCCGCATGAAGTTCGATGTGCGCTATTACCTAGTAGCTATCCTGTTCATACTCTTCGATCTTGAGATCGCTTTTCTTTTTCCGTGGGCGATCGTGCTCAAGGAAATCGGTACGTTCGGCTTCGTCTCCATGATGATCTTTTTGGCCATTCTGGTGGTGGGTTTCATCTATGAGTGGATGAAAGGTGCGCTGGAATGGGAGTAGACAATATGCACAGTGAGCAGGGGCTCCAAGCTTGCTTGGGGATGCGATCGCCCGTGCATGTTGTCAGCGTAAAATCGTTGCCTGGCCATATAAGATCACTAAACCATAGTTTCAAGGAGTCCGGTTATGGGCATTGAGGGTATTCTGGAAAAGGGCGTCGTTACCACGACCCTCGATACCATCATCAATTACACCCGCACCGGCTCGCTGTGGCCGATGACATTCGGGTTGGCATGCTGCGCGGTGGAGATGATGCAAGCCGGCGCGGCGCGTTACGATCTTGATCGCTTCGGCGTGGTGTTCCGCCCCAGTCCCCGGCAATCGGATGTGATGATCGTGGCCGGAACGCTGTGCAACAAGATGGCGCCCGCCTTGCGCAAGGTCTATGACCAGATGGCCGAGCCGCGCTGGGTTATCTCGATGGGTTCCTGTGCGAATGGCGGCGGTTATTATCACTATTCCTATTCGGTGGTGCGCGGTTGTGACCGTATCGTGCCGGTGGATGTGTATGTGCCGGGTTGCCCGCCGACTGCCGAGGCTTTGCTGTTCGGCATCATCCAGTTGCAAAACAAAATCAAAAGAACCAATACCATTGCGCGCTAGGGTGATCTATGACTGATGAATTGGGTGCCCTGAGTGCCAACCTGACCGGTTTGTTCGGCGACAAGATCGCCGACTTGCATGAAAAGCTTGGGGAGCTGACGATCGTCGTCAAGGCCGCGGTCATGCAAGAAGTCCTGACGCGCTTGCGTGATACGACAGAATTCCGCTTCGAACAATTGATAGACCTGTGCGGGGTCGATTACTCGGCCTATGGCAGCGATGTTTGCGAGGGGGGCGCCTATCTTCCTGCTGAAGACAGGGCGACCGGTACTGGCAGCCATCCCGCCCGTTTTGCGGTGGTTTATAACCTGCTTTCGGTGTCGAACAATGCGCGTTTGAGAGTGCGGGTTTATGCCGGGGACGATGGTTTTCCGGTGTTGACCTCGGTGATAGGGATTTGGCCATCAGCCAATTGGTATGAGCGCGAAGCTTTCGATCTGTACGGTATCGTATTCACCGGGCATCCGGATCTGCGCCGTATCCTGACCGATTATGGTTTTGTCGGTAACCCGTTCCGAAAGGATTTTCCGCTGTCGGGCAATGTGGAGATGCGCTATGACCCCGAGCAACAGCGCGTGGTGTATCAGCCGGTCTCGATCGAGCCGCGCGAAGTGACCCCGCGTATCGTGCGCGAGGAAAATTACGCCGGTGGTCTGGAGCACAAACATGGCTGAAATAAAAAACTACACCATGAATTTCGGGCCGCAGCATCCTGCTGCCCATGGCGTGTTGCGCCTGGTGCTGGAGCTGGATGGCGAAGTGATCGAGCGTGCGGATCCCCACATTGGATTGCTGCACCGTGCCACCGAAAAACTTGCCGAACACAAGACCTTTTTGCAGGCTTTGCCCTATATGGATCGTCTTGATTACGTCTCGATGATGAGCAACGAGCACGCCTATGTGCTTGCGGTGGAGAAGCTGGCGGGAATCGAGGTGCCGTTGCGCGCGCAATATATCCGCGTGATGTTCGACGAGATCACCCGCCTGTTGAATCATCTGTTGTGGTTGGGTGCGCACGGTCTGGATATCGGCGCGATGACGATATTCCTGTATTGCTTCCGTGAGCGTGAAGACTTGATGGATGCGTACGAAGCCGCATCCGGTGCGCGTCTGCATGCCTCCTACTATCGCCCCGGCGGGGTGTACCGGGATCTGCCGGATAGCATGCCGCAATATCAGGCTTCCAAGATACATAATGCCGCGGCAGTCAAAAAACTCAACGAGAATCGCCAAGGGTCATTGCTTGATTTTCTGGGCGACTTTACCGATCGATTTCCCAAGTACGTGGACGAGTATGAGACCCTGCTGACGGATAACCGCATCTGGAAGCAGCGTACCGTGGGCATCGGCGTGGTCACGCCGGAACGCGCGCTGGCGCTCGGTTTTACCGGTCCGATGCTGCGCGGTTCGGGCGTGGAGTGGGATTTGCGCAAAAAGCAGCCCTATGAGGTTTACGACCGCCTGGATTTTGATATCCCGGTCGGCAAGACCGGCGATACTTATGACCGCTACCTGGTGCGTGTGGAAGAGATGCGCCAGTCCAACCGTATCATCAGGCAGTGCATAGACTGGTTGCGCAACAACTCCGGCCCGGTGATGACAAGCAACCACAAATTCGCTCCGCCGATAAGAGAATCCATGAAAGAAAACATGGAAGAGCTTATCCATCATTTCAAGCTGTTCACCGAGGGGATGCATGTGCCTGCCGGCGAGGCCTATGCCGCAGTCGAGCATCCCAAAGGGGAGTTCGGTATCTATCTGATCTCCGACGGGGCGAACAAGCCTTACCGCATGAAGATACGCGCGCCTGGCTTTGCCCACATCAGCGCGCTGGACGAGATGGCACGCGGCCACATGATCGCCGATGTGGTGACCATCATCGGCACACAAGACATCGTATTTGGGGAGGTAGACCGCTGATGTTGTCCGAATCGATTCAAGCAAAGATCAACCGCGAGCTGAAAAAATATCCGGCAGACCAGCGGCAGTCCGCGGTCATGGCGGCATTGCGTTTCGTGCAGGACGAAAAGGGCTGGATCGCCACCGAAGATATGACGGACATCGCTGCGTATCTGGGTATGGCCCAGATGGCAGTGTACGAGGTGGCGACTTTTTACCACATGTACAACCTCAAGCCGATGGGCAAGCACACCATCACGGTGTGCACCAATCTTTCTTGCCAACTGAGCGGCGCCAACGAAACGGTCGATTATCTCAAATCAAAATTGGGTATCGGTTTGGGCGAGGTGACTGCAGACGGGAAATTTGGCCTGCGTGAGGGCGAGTGCATGGGAGCATGCATAGACGCGCCGTTGTTCACGGTCAGCAATAAAAAATTGTGCGGACGTTTGACCACGGAAAAGATCGACCGGATTTTAGCGGAGTTGGACCCATCATGAATAATACTGGCATGAACGGTCCGGTAATCTTTACCACGAGGGATTTTGACCAACCCTGGACGCTGGAGAATTATCTGGCGGTGGGCGGTTATCAGGCGTTGCGCAAGGTGCTGACCGAAAAGTTGTCTCCGGACGAGATCATTGCCGAGGTCAAGGCATCCGCGTTGCGCGGACGGGGTGGTGCGGGATTTCCCACCGGACTCAAATGGAGCTTCATGCCCAAGAATTACGACGGTGAAAAATACATCGTCTGCAATTCCGACGAAGGTGAACCCGGTACCTGCAAGGACTGGGACATCATGCGCTACAACCCGCACCTGCTGATCGAGGGGATGATCATCGCCGCCTACACCATGGGCGTGAAGACCGGCTATAACTACGTGCACGGCGAGATATACGAGGCTTATGAGCGCATGGAAGAAGCCTGCGAAGTGGCACGCACCGCCGGTTATCTCGGCGACAAGATCCTCGGCTCCGACTTCTGCTTCGATTTGCACAATCATCTCGGCTACGGTGCGTATATCTGCGGCGAGGAAACGGCGTTGCTGGAATCCATCGAGGGCAAGAAAGGCCAGCCGCGTTTCAAGCCGCCGTTCCCGGCCAGCTTCGGTTTGTATGGCAAGCCGACCACCATCAACAATACCGAGACCTTTGCCAGCATCCCCTACATCATCAAGAACGGTGGTCAGGCATTCCTGAATCTGGGCAGGCCCAACAACGGCGGTACCAAGCTGTTTTCGGTTTCAGGCCATGTGAATAATCCGGGCAACTTCGAAGTGCCGATGGGAACACCGTTCAAGAAACTGCTTGAAATGGCCGGCGGCATGCGCGGCGGACGCAAACTGAAAGCATGTATCCCGGGCGGCTCGTCAATGCCGGTGTTGCCGGGCGATGTCATGATGGAGCTGGACATGGATTACGATTCCATCGCCAAGGCCGGCTCGATGCTGGGCACCGGCGCGGTGATCATCATGGACGACACCACCTGTATGGTGCGCGCGCTGGAACGTCTGTCTTACTTCTATTATGAGGAGTCCTGCGGCCAATGTACGCCGTGCCGCGAGGGCACCGGCTGGCTGTATCGCATCGTGCACCGTATCGAGCATGGCGAGGGTCGCAAGGAAGACCTGGATCTGTTGTTGAGCATGGGCGAGAACATTGCGGGCCGCACCATTTGTGCATTGGGGGAGGCCGCTGTCTGGCCGGTGCAGGGCATGCTCAGGCATTTCCGCGACGAATTCGAATATCACATCGAGCACAAGCGTTGCCTGGTGTGAAACAAACGGGTTAGGTGAGTAATGATCAACTTAGAAATTGACGGCAAGTCGGTTCAGACCGAGCGCGGTTCCACGGTGATGGACGCGGCGAACAAACTCGGCGTCCATATACCGCATTTCTGCTATCACAAGAAATTGTCGATCGCGGCAAATTGCCGCATGTGTCTGGTGGAAGTGGAAAAAGCACCCAAGCCGATGCCGGCCTGCGCGACCCCTGTTGCGGAAGGCATGAAGGTTCACACCCACTCCGAGATGGCAGTCAAGGCCCAGCAGGGCGTGATGGAGTTCCTGCTGATCAATCATCCGCTGGATTGCCCGATCTGCGATCAGGGCGGTGAATGCCAGTTGCAGGATCTGGCCGTTGGATATGGCGGCAGCGCATCGCGCTACCAGGAACCCAAGCGCAGTGTGTTGCACAAGGATATCGGACCGCTGGTGTCCACCGAGGAGATGAACCGCTGCATCCACTGCACACGTTGCGTGCGATTCGGGCAGGAAATAGGCGGGGTGATGGAGTTGGGCATGGCATTCCGCGGCGAACATGCCGAGATCATGAGTTTTGTGAACAGCACCGTGGATTCCGAGTTGTCCGGCAACATGATCGATCTGTGCCCGGTCGGCGCATTGACCAGCAAACCGTTCCGTTACACCGCGCGCAACTGGGAGTTGTCGCGGCGCAAGTCGGTCAGCCCGCATGACGGCCAGGGTTCCAATCTGGAGGTGCAGGTTAAAGACAACAAGGTGATGCGTGTCCTGCCGATCGAGAACGAAGCGATCAACGAGTGCTGGCTGTCGGACAAGGACAGATTCAGCTATGAGGGGCTGAATTCGCCGGAGCGATTGACCAAGCCTATGCTCAAGCAGGACGGCAAGTGGCTGGAAGTGGAATGGCAGACTGCGCTTGAATATGTGGCGAACGGCTTGCGCCAGATCGCCAATAGCGCCGGCGCAGAGCAGATCGCCGCGCTGGCCACGCCGCATTCCACACTGGAGGAACTGTACCTGCTGCAAAAACTGCTGCGCGGGATCGGCTCCGACAACATCGATTTTCGGTTGCGCCAGTCCGATTTCAGCGCGGACGGCAAGCTGGCGGGCGCGCCCTGGCTGGGCCTGCCGGTTACTGACATCAATACCCGCGACCGCTTCCTGATCGTCGGCAGTTTTCTGCGCAATGACCACCCACTGCTGGCGCACCGTGTACGCGAGGCTGTCAAGCAAGGCGCGCAAGCCAACATCGTGCATGCGAGCGACGTAGAGTTGTTGATGCCGGTCAAGAACAAGTCCATCGTGGCACCTGACGAGCTGGCGACCGTCTTGGCGCAGATACTGAAAGCCCTTGCGACTGAAAAATCGGTGACGCTCCCGGCAGAGATACAAAATATCATCGGGGCTGTGCAACCTTCTGAATCGTGCAAAGCCATCGCGCGCAGTCTGGCCGGCGGCGAACGGGCCGCCGTGCTGCTGGGCAATTTCGCGCAGCAGCATCCGCAGGCTGCACAGATCGCACTGCTGGCCGAACAGATCGCGGCATTGTGTGCCGGTTCTTTCGGCTACCTGGGCGAGGCGGCCAACAGTGTCGGCGGTTATCTGGCGAATGCCGTGCCGTTTGCCGCGAACAAACCGGGACTGAACGCCGCGCAAATGCTGGCGTCTCCACGCAAGGCTTATATCCTGCTGAATGTGGAACCCGAGCTCGATATCCATGACCCGCATCAGGCGATGACCGCGATGTA
>JBBQNH010000072.1:0-13085 GCA_038329705.1 Burkholderiales bacterium
TCGCGACATAGTCATCGATATGTATCCAGCTCATCCATTGTTTTCCACTACCGATACGCGCGCCCAAACCAAATTTGAACGGCAGCAACATGCGCGCCAGCAGACCGCCCTGGCGACTCAACACCAGACCGGTGCGCAGCATGCATACCCTGACGCCCAGCGGTTCAGCACCCAGCGCAGCGGATTCCCAGGCGTTGCATAATTGGGCGGCAAAATCTGCACCTGCATCGGCTGATTCATTTAGTACGGCATCGCCGCGATCACCGTAATAACCTATTGCGGAGCCACTCAACAGCACACTAGGTTTGTGCTGTGCAGCAGCGATGCGCTGCACCAGCTGTTCTGTCAAGGTAACCCGGCTATCCCAGAGGAGTTGTTTGCGATGTGCAGTCCAGCGCGCATCGACGATGGGCTCGCCGGCCAGATTGATGATCGCGTCGAACGTCAGTTCCGGCAGCCATTCGTCAAGCGAGGCGATTGCATGAACGGTTGCACCGCATTTCGCCGGAACGGATTCCGGTTTGCGACTCAATACTGTCAATTCATGGCCTTGTGCCAGCAGTGCCTTGCAAAGTCGGCGGCCGATCAACCCTGTGCCGCCCGTGATGAGAATCTGCATCTTGAGTTTTGACGCCGGTAATAGAGGTTGTGTTCAGCCTAGCCAAACTTCGCGCTGCGCGCAAGCCACAAAACCCGATATGATTCTGCATATGACACAACGCTCCCAAAGCAATACCGATCTACTAAGCCGCAGTCTTTCGGCGGTGTGGCACCCTTGTTCGCAGATGAAACATTATGAGCAGTTTCCGCTGTTGCCGATCGCCAGCGGAAAAGGTGCCTGGCTGTATGGCCATGATGAAAAGCGTTACCTGGATGCAGTCAGTTCCTGGTGGGTGAATCTGTTCGGGCATTGTGATCCGCGCATCAATGCTGCGCTGCGCGAGCAACTTGAAATACTGGAACACGTGATGCTGGCGGGATTTACCCATGAGCCGGTGGTGCTGCTTTCGGAGCGTTTGCGCGAGTTGGCGCCGGCAGGCCTGGGGCATTGCTTCTATGCTTCCGATGGCGCATCGGCTACGGAGATCGCCCTCAAGATGAGCGCGCATTACTGGCGTAACAGCGGCAAACCCGACAAGACGCAATTCATCAGCCTGGAGAACAGCTATCACGGCGAAACGCTGGGTGCGCTGTCAGTGACCGACGTGCCGCTGTTTCGCAGTGCGTATGGAGCACTGGTGCGGCAGCAAGCCACTGTGCCCAGCCCGGACTGGCGCAACGCCGCTGCGGGAGAAAGTGCCAGCGCCTATGCGCTGCGTTGCGCGGACGCGCTGGAGCAACATCTGCAGCGACATCACGCCCAATTGGCTGCTTTCATCATCGAACCGCTGGTGCAGGGTGCGGCAGGTATGGCGATGTATCATCCGGTCTATCTGCGACGTGCGCGGCAGCTTTGCAGCCAGTATGAAGTGCATCTGATCGCGGACGAGATCGCGGTCGGCATGGGTCGAACCGGCACGATGTTCGCCTGTGAGCAGGCGCCGCCGCTAGCCGAATCGGAAGTCATGGGCATCGTGCCGGACTTCCTGTGTCTGTCAAAAGGCATCACCGGCGGCTATCTGCCGCTTTCGGTAGTGATGACACTCGACGAAATCTACCGGGTGTTTTACGGTGACGAGATGGCAAGCGGATTCCTGCATTCACATTCATATACCGGCAACCCGCTTGCCTGCCGGGCTGCGCTGGCCACGCTGGATATCTTTGCGCAGGACAATGTGCTCGATGCAAACCGTGACAAGGCGGAATATTTCAATGAAGTATCGCAACCGTTACGCGAGCATCATGCGGTTCGAAACTGGCGCAATACCGGCATGATCTGGGCATTTGAAGTGGATACGCCGCATCGCGATTTTGCCCGGCAATGCTTTTCGCTTGCGCTGGAAAATGAATTGTTGTTGCGCCCAATTGGCAATACAGTCTATTTCATGCCGCCTTATATAATCGACTCGTCAGAAATGGACTTGTTGGCAAAAGGTACTTTGCACGTTATCAACCAATTGGGCGGGAAGTAATGCGCAATTTTTTCATCGGATTGTTTTTATTCAGCTTGGGTTCCGTTACTGTATCTGCAGCAGCGCTGCCAAGATCCGTAAGTGCTGCGCTCAAAAAGGCGCATATCCCGATCTCAAGTGTTGCTGTCGTGGTCGAGGAGGTGCATGGCAAGGCGCCCATCGTCAGCCTGAACGCGAGGCAGGCGATGAATCCGGCATCGACCATGAAGCTGCTCACCACCTTTGCCGCACTGGAAACGCTGGGACCCGCCTATCGCTGGAAGACCGAAGCGTATCTCGACGGCAAGTTGCAAGATGGTGTGTTGCAGGGCGACCTGATCTTCAAGGGTTATGGTGACCCTAAACTGACCGTCGAGGAGTTCTGGATGTGGTTGCGCGAATTGCGCCAGCGCGGACTGCGCGAGATAAGCGGTGATATCGTACTGGACCACAGTTTCTTTGAACCTGTCAGCGAGGACCCTGCCGAATTCGACCATGATCCCACCCGTGCGTATAACGTCGGCCCCAACGCGTTGCTGCTCAATTTCAATGCGCTGCATTTACATCTGATTCCCGATGGCAAAACCACCATCGCCATGCTCGAGCCCAGTTTGACAGGTTACACGCTGCAAAATCACATCACGACTTCGGTGCGCCAGGGATGCAATGGTGCAGATGCATACAAGGCGCGCCTAGACGGTCACAACATTGTGCTGGAAGGCAGTATTCCGGTTAACTGCGGGGAGGGGGATGATTATTTTTCGCTGCTGCCGCAGGGTGATTATTTTTTTGCGGTGTTCAGCGCGCTGTGGCAGGAACTTGGCGGCACGCTGCAGGGAAGGCTGCGCGAAGGAGTTGTGCAGGCCGGGCAGATCCCATTTGCTGAGTATGTTTCTCCGCCGTTGTCCGAAGTGATACGCGACATCAACAAATTCAGCAACAACATCATGGCGCGTCAGCTGTTCCTGACCCTGGGCATGGCAGGTGTCAGTACCGGGGCGGCATTGCCTGGCCGGTACGGGGAAGGAGTGTTTCGCGCGGATGACAAAGACCGCCGCAGGGAGTTTTCCAGCCCGCAGGCAGATGGTGAATCGACATTTAATACCAGTCAGGAAGGTGGAGATATTGCCGGTGAAGAACCATCTGTCCGGTCGCCGGGCTTTGCGAGTGACGCAGTGCCGTCCGAATCGGGCGTGCCGGAGGTTGTCGGCACAGGCATCTACCCTCCCGCAGCAAATATCCGGCGCAGTATTGAAGTGCTGCAACAGTGGTTAAAGACGCAGGGATTGCATTTTCCGGAGTTGGTGCTGGAAAACGGCGCCGGATTATCGCGCAAGGCGCGTATCAGCGCCCGGCATCTTGCCACGCTGTTGCAGCGTGCCTCGGATAGTCCATTCAGCGCTGAACTGGAAGCATCGCTGCCGATATTGGGTATGGACGGCACGGTGAAAAAACGCTTCAGGGGCAGCGATATCGGCGGGCATGCACACCTCAAGACCGGTACTCTGGACGGCGTAAAATCCCTGGCCGGTTATGTTAAGGCGCGCAGCGGCAAGCAGTGGATCGTGGTGTTCATCGTCAATCATCCAAATGCCGCACTGGCAGAGCCTGCACAAGATGCGCTGCTTGAATGGCTGCAAAAAGGCCACTGAAGGGCTATTGACAGTACCAACAGTCGATCCGGGTGCCATCTGATGCGGGTATGGGGTACCAAGCGGATTCACTCATGTTTTTGTTATAATTCGCACCGGTTGATGGTGTTTCACCGTCCGGTATATTTTGTGGCTGGCATACATTCTGCGGATTCTGGCGTAATCGTTTTAAAGGGAAATCTTGGTGATGAAAAAATCAGTCGTTGTTGCATTGCTTTCGGTATTTATCTCTGTTCCCGCTGCTGCAGCGGGCGTTCAAAGCAGTGTTGGTGTGAATTACGGATTTGACCTCGATGGCGTGGTCGGTATTCAGGGAGAATGGAACCTTGCCGCGGCCATGCCGAATAAGGCACCGGTTCGGGTTCAGTTGTTCTGGAAGAATTATTCGCATCGCTTTCAAGCCGCTGCGGGCACTTTTCAGTACAGTTACAATGGTTTCGGCGCTGCAGCGATCTATGATTTTGGTGCTGTGGGCAAGCTGGGCAAGCGATTCAAACCCTATGCAGGGCTGGGATTGATCACATTGAGCTCAAATTTGAGCGGTCCAAATGGCCCTGTACCCGGGTCCGCCGATTCTGGCGGGTTATATCTTATCGGTGGTTTCAGATATGAACTTGCGCCCCGGGTTTCGGCTGACCTGAATTTCAATAATTATGGGGGATTGACCATCGGCGCCATCTTTGATTTTTGACCATGTTCGAATAAACCGCAGTTTTTTTCGCGCGGCACCAGATTAAAAAGTCGGCCATGCCGGCTTTTTTGTTATGGGTTAATGCGTTTGGTCGGCCAGCCGCGATTATCGGGGCTGGGTATATTTTCACTTGTTTGCTTTTCCGCACTATCAAGCAAAGATTTTCGGGCTATTATTTGGTCTGCGGGCATGGAACGAAGAGCAGGTGAGCTGCAAGGATGCATTTACTTAACCAATTGGAGTGTGTGATGAATAAGATTGTTGTTGCTGGATTGTTGTCGTTGGTTGCTGCGACACCTTCCCTCGCAGCGCAACCCAGAGGCAACTTTGGGATAAACATCAGTTCGGGAGGCGCATATGGTATCCAGGGAGAATACGATATCTCTGCCCAAGCCAGCGGAGCACCGGTTTCGGCACAGGTGTTCTGGAAACATGATTCACAGGATATTGGCAACGCTACTGCATGGCATAGCACGGCTTTCGGCGTTGCAGGCATTTATGATTTTACCGCTGTGACCAAACTGGATAGCAAGGTCCACCCCTATGCGGGGGCGGGTTTGATGTCCGTATCTCACGATAGGAGTGGGCCATGGTCTGGCGGGGCGTATAACGGGGCCGACAGTGGCTTGTACATAACCGGCGGAGTCAGATATAACCTCGAATCGCAATTGGATGTCGACCTGAACTACAACAATTTTGGCGATATTACGCTCGGCTTCAATTTGAATTTCTGATCAAGCATATGATGATCCGGATTCAAAAGCATGAACCGGGCAGGGTTGATCGGGTAACTGTTTTTAATTGATAGTCAGCAACATAAAGCAGGCATAAACGGGAAAAGTCATGAATAATCTGCGCGGGTTCCGGTTCCCAAAAGGAACAGTCAGGCGGCTGTGCGTAATCGGTGGACTATTCGTATTTGGTCAGGCCGTCGCAGAACCGGGCTCCCTGAAAACACAAACCGGAAAAGACATCGGCCTGTCCCTTTCTGCATATCAATACCGCGAGCCGGGCATCATGTCCCTGCGGGGGATGAAAACGGGACTGGATTTTCATGCGGTCAAGACAGTGCGCAGCGATCTGTTTGTGCGCGGTGATCTGCGCGGGGCATTTGGTTTGGTCAATTACGACAGTTATGACACGGGCAGTGCAAACGGCGAGCCGGATTGGTATGTAGAGGCCAGGGCTTTGTTCGGCAAAGACTGGATGGTCAGGGGATCGGTTCTTGCTGCATATTCCGGAATCGGTTACCGCTATCTGTTCAATGATGGACGGGGTATTACCAGTACCGGCTATGGCGGGTACAGACGCGCCAGCAATTACATCTATGTGCCGATCGGTATCATCCATCGCAGGGCGCTCGATGACAATGCCAGACTGGAAAGCACGCTGGAATACGACCCGTTGCTGTTTGGCAAACAGGTGTCGAGTCTGTCGGATGTGGGTGGGAGTTACAGCGATGTGACGAACAATCAGAACAACGGCTATGGGCTGAAGTTGAGCGTCATGTACCAGAAATTCAACTGGGCGATCGGCCCTTATCTGGACTATTGGAATATCGGTCGATCCGACATCGTGCCCGAGATTAGGTATGGCGTGCCTACGGGTAACGGACTCATGGAGCCGAATAACAATACGGTCGAGTTCGGTCTCAAGGCCAGCCAGCGATTCTGATCACTTCTGTCTGCTGCTTTAGCGCTGGCAGTTGAGCATTCTCTACAACCCCAATTCATCCCACATTGCATCGACCTTCTCCTTCACCGCCGCATCCATCACGATGGGCGTGCCCCACTCGCGCTTCGTCTCGCCCGGCCACTTGTTGGTGGCATCCAGTCCCATCTTGCCACCCAGTCCCGAAACCGGGCTGGCGAAATCCAGGTAGTCGATCGGCGTGTTGTCCACCAGCAGCGTGTCGCGCACAGGGTCGACGCGCGTGGTGATCGCCCAGATCACTTCCTGCCAGTTGCGGATATCGATGTCGTCGTCCACCACGATGATGAATTTGGTGTACATGAACTGGCGCAGGAAGCTCCAGATGCCGAACATCACCCGCTTGGCATGTCCGGAGTACTGCTTTTTGATGCTGACCACCGCCATGCGATAGCTGCACCCCTCGGGCGGCAGATAAAAATCCTGGATCTCGGGAAACTGTTTCTGTAGCAGCGGCACGAACACTTCGTTCAGTGCGACGCCCAGCATGGACGGCTCGTCGGGTGGTTTGCCGGTGTAGGTGGAATGGTAGATCGGGTTAGAGCGCATGGTGATGCGCTCGATGGTGAACACCGGGAATTTGTCCTGCTCGTTGTAATAACCGGTGTGGTCGCCGTACGGCCCTTCCAGCGCCATCTCGTCGGGATGGATCACACCCTCCAGCACGATCTCGGCGCTGGCTGGCACCTGCAGCTCGTTGCCGATGCACTTGACCAATTCGGTTTTGCTGCCGCGCAACAATCCGGCGAACTGGTATTCGGACAGGCTGTCCGGCACCGGCGTGACCGCACCGAGTATCGTGGCCGGATCGGCGCCGATCACCACGGCGATCGGGAACGGCTCTCCGGGATGTACTTTGCGCCAGTCCTGAAAATCCAGCGCGCCGCCGCGCTGCGTCAGCCAGCGCATGATGACCTTGTTCGGTGCGATCACCTGCTGGCGATAGATACCGAGATTCTGGCGCGGCTTATTCGGCCCGCGCGTGACCACCAGACCCCAGGTGATCAGCGGTGCGACATCGCCGGGCCAGCAGGTCTGGATCGGCAACTTGCCGAGATCCACGTCCGTACCTTCCCAAACTACGTCTTGGCAGGGTGCACTCGACAAAATCCTGGGCGACATGGTCAGCACCTGCTTCAGCACCGGCCATTTTTCCCAGGCATCCTTCAACCCTTTCGGCGGCTCGGGTTCCTTGAGGTAGGCGAGCAATTTTCCCACCTCGCGCAATGCCGTGGCGCTCTCTTCACCCATGCCCAGCGCCACACGGCGTGGTGTGCCAAACAGGTTGGCAAGAACAGGTATGTTGTTTTGGGGCATGTTGTGCCCGACGACATTCTCGAACAGGATTGCCGGGCCTTGAGCGCGCAATACCCGGTCGCATATTTCGGTCATTTCCAGGTTTGGCGAAACCGGAGAAGAAACGCGCTTTAACTCCCCGATTTTTTCCAGTTGTGCGATGAAATCGCGCAGATCGTGATATTTCATAATTGCTCCTTTGGAGCAGTTGTCAGTTGGTAGTCGTTAGTCGCCAGTTATAAAAGCGAGGCGAATTGAAAGCAATACACAACACTAACTAACGACTAATGACTAACGTCTGCCGACTATTAATAGAACTTTTTGTCGCCTTCGGGCCGAGTTTTAAACCGCTTGTGCAACCAGAAGTATTGTTCCGGCATCTCGAGAATGCGTTCTTCAATGAATGCGTTCATGCGCCGGGTATCGGCGATGTCATCCCCGCTGGGATAATTGTCCCAGGCCGGATAAAACGTCAACACGTAGCCCTCTCCGCCGGGCAACAGGCGCGTGATGCAAGGTACCACCTTCGCATTAGTCATCTTCGCGATGCGCGGTACCGAGGTCATGGTTGCGGCCGGCACGCCGAAGAAGGGTATGAAGGCGCCGTCTTTCACGCCCTGATCCTGGTCGGGCGGATAGACGAACGGCATGCCCGCGCGCATGCCCTTGAGGATGGGGCGCAGTCCCTGTTGTCGCGAATACAGGTGCTGGTTGCGGAAGCGGGCACGTTTCTTCAGCAACAATTCGGTGAGGTAGGCGTTCTTCTGATTCGCATACATGCATACCGTATCGATATGTTGCGCGATCCACTGCCCGCCGACATCCATGCCGACGAAATGCGGGGTGAGCAGAATGGCGGGCTTGCCATTGATGGCCAGGAAGTGTTCGACACCCTCGACCCGGATCAGGCCACGGATGCGTTCAGCGCTGGCCCACCACAGGATGGCGCGCTCGAACAGGCCGCGACTGAACATCCTGAAATGCGCACGCAACAGTTTGTCGCGCGCCGCATCGCCCAGATCGGGGAAACACAGTTTCAGGTTGATCTCGCCGACCCTGCGGCGTTCGGCAGCCAGCAGGTAGAACAGCGGACCCAGGCTGGTGCCTATCCAGACCAGCAAGCGGAACGGCAGAAAATGCATCAGCCATAAAATAAAGACGCCCAGTCTGGCTAGCATGTCGGTTCCCCGGTTTGTGGGGGTAGAACGCCGGGTGGAATCTTGTAGCGGTTATAGCTCCACAGATATTGCGCCGGAGAGATCGCGATCACCCGTTCCAGTGCTGTATTGATCTGTAACGGGACCGGCCTGGAAAGATCCAGGACCAAAGGCTCGAAGCGCAATATATATCCCGCACCGCGCGGCAACCGTTCGGCATAGGCCAGCATCACGGCCGCACCGCTGCTTTGTGCCAGTCGCCCGCTCAGGGTCATGGTGTACGCGGGGCGGGCAAAAAAATCCACCCACTCGCCTTCACCCTGGCTGGGTACCTGGTCGGGCAATAAACCGATCGTATCGCCGCGTTTCAGCGCCTTGAACAGCAGGCGCACACCGCGGTTGTCGGCGGTGGCCAGCTGCGTTTGTCCGCGTTCGCGGCCCCTGCGCATGATGGTTTCCAGCCAGCCCTGTTTGGGTGAGCGATATAGGCAGGTGATTGGCAGACTTTGTCCGATGTACAGGCTGATCACTTCGAAACAGCCCCAATGTGGCGTGAGAAAGATGATCCCCTTGCCGCTCTCGCGCGCCGCATCGACATGCTCCCAGCCCTGGCAACTACGCACGGTAGCGCAAACTTGCTGTAGCGGCCTGCCCCATACCCACGGTACTTCGACGATGCTTTTGCCAGCTTCATTGATGGTCTGCTTGAGCAGGGCGGCATAGTGTTTTTCATCCCGGGCAAGACCGGACTGGCGCAGATTCTCCTCGGTGCGTCTGGCATAGGGACTGGACGCGGCAAACGTGATGTGGCCGAGCAAGGCACCCAGACTGTGCAGCCAGCGAAGTGGCAGGGCTGACAGCAGGCGGAAAATGATTTTGAACAGGAAAGGGGTCATCTGCGCTAAGGCACACTATTTGATACAATGCGCGCCTTTGATTTTTTACCTGATTGAGTGGAGAGCCATGAGTGATTTCCTGTTTACATCCGAGTCCGTATCCGAAGGACATCCCGACAAAGTTTCGGATCAGATATCTGATGCCATTCTGGACGCTATTCTAGCGCAAGACCCGTATGCACGTGTGGCGGCGGAGACGCTGACCAATACCGGTCTGGTGGTGCTGGCCGGCGAGATCACCACCACCGCGAACGTGGACTACATAACAGTGGCGCGCAACACCATCAAGCGCATCGGCTACGACAACACCGAGTACGGCATCGACTACAAGGGTTGCGCGGTTCTGGTGGCCTATGACAAACAAAGCCCGGATATCGCGCAGGGCGTTGATCGCGCTTCCGATGACTATCTGAATCAGGGCGCCGGCGACCAGGGCTTGATGTTCGGCTACGCCTGCGATGAAACCCCGACCCTGATGCCGCTGGCGATCTATCTGGCGCACCGTGTGGTGGAACGCCAGGCGGAGTTGCGCCATGACGGGCGCTTGCCGTGGCTGCGTCCGGATGCAAAGTCGCAGGTGACGATCCGATATCTGGATAACAAGCCGCATTCCATCGATACCGTGGTGCTGTCCACCCAGCATGCCCCGGAAATGACGCTCGAACAAATACGCGAAGCCGCGATCGAGGAGATCATCAAGCCGATGCTGCCGAAAGAATTGATCAAGGGCAACATCAACTATCTGGTCAACCCGACCGGGCGCTTCGTCGTCGGCGGACCGCAAGGCGATTGCGGACTGACCGGGCGCAAGATCATCGTCGACACTTACGGCGGCGCGGCACCGCACGGCGGCGGCGCATTCTCCGGCAAGGATCCGTCCAAGGTGGATCGCTCTGCCGCTTATGCCAGCCGTTATGTCGCCAAGAACATCGTTGCTGCCGGTTTGGCGACCAAATGCCTGGTGCAGATATCCTATGCGATCGGTGTGGCGAAACCGACCAGCATAATGGTGGACACTTATGGAACCGGCAAGATATCCAACGAAAAAATGACCGAGCTGGTTTTGCGCCACTTCGATCTGCGTCCCAAAGGCATCGTGCAGATGCTCGATCTGTTGCGCCCGATCTATGAAAACACAGCTGCTTACGGCCATTTCGGCCGAGAAGAACCCGGTTTTACCTGGGAGAATACAGACAAGGCAACGGTGCTTCGTGACGATGCCGGGTTGTAGATGAAGCATACAACCCATATGCCAAAGGCATGCCTGTCCTTATTTGGCGCATCCTAACAGGCGCGAGCCAAGCTTCACCTGCGGCGGCTATAGTCAAAATCCAGACCAGGCAACCATAATCAGCCGTTTTCAATTTCCGAAAGACAGTAGCACTGATATGCGGCTGTCTTTTCAGGTTAAATCTGTCCATGCTAAAACGTATTCATATTGAACAATTGCGCTTGGGTATGCATGTGCATGAGTTGCCCGGCTCATGGATGGATCATCCATTCTGGCGCAAAGCGTTTCTGCTTGATGACCCCAAGGCTATGCAGACTATTCTGTCCCTTGGCATCATGGAGGTGTGGATAGACACAGCCAGGGGTCTTGATGTGGAGCACGTGCCCGATCAGGAAGATGAGGTGACGGAAGCCGACATAATCGCCGAAGTCGATGCTTCGCTAATGCTGGCCGATCCACCTGTTGACAGTGGACCGGGTATCGATACTGCACAAGAGGCTGGACCGGCCCTCCTGATTTGCGCCAAGTCCAAACAGGCGGTCAAGTCAATGTTCCAGGAAGCCCGCATGGGTAAATCTCTGGATGCCAAAGATGCGCTGTCTGTCGTGGAAGAAATATCAGCATCGGTCATGCGCAATCCCGGTGCGTTAATCGGTTTGGCCAGGATGAAAAGCAAGGATCAATACACCTATATGCATTCTGTCGCCGTGTGTGCGTTGATGATATCGCTGGCACGCACCCTTGGGTTGGGAGACGAGCAAATACGCCAGGCCGGCATGGCCGGGCTGCTGCATGATGTTGGCAAGATGATGATGCCGCTTGAGGTGCTCAATAAACCCGGCAAGCTGACCGATGAGGAGTTCAGCCTGATCAAAAATCACCCTGTCGAAGGGCACAAAATGTTGCAAGCCGGCATTGGGATAAGCGAGACGGTGCTGGATGTCTGTCTGCACCATCATGAAAAAGTGGACGGCAGGGGTTATCCCGACCGGCTCGGCAATGAGCAGATCAGCGTGTATGCCAAGATGGGTGCGGTGTGTGACGTATATGATGCGGTCACTTCCGACCGCCCTTATAAAGACGGCTGGGAACCGGCTGAAGCGATACGCAAGATGGCGGAATGGACCGGTCATTTTGACCAGGTCGTATTCCATGCATTCGTGAAAAGTATCGGCATCTATCCGGTCGGGTCACTGGTCAGGCTGGAGTCCGATCGTCTTGGCGTGATCGTGGAACAGACTGCGGCATCACTCCTCACACCCATTGTGAAGGTGTTCTTTTCAATCAAGTCCAATGCGCGTATCGCCCCGGAAATACTGGATTTGTCCAAACCTGCTTGCAAGGACAAGATCGTCTCGAGTGAAGCCCCGGCCAAGTGGGGAATGTCAGATCTGGCCGCGTTGTGGAGCGATTTGCCAGCAACGAGCTGGTAAGCCTTGGCGTCTTCATTTAGCAATAATTCCCTTTTGCGTTTATAATCCGCGCCCTCCGAGGGGTGCTGCAGCGGGGCTGGACACCAGTCCCCCGTCAGGCTCGGAACCAGTGATCCAACGATGCAACCGCACCCATTCATTAACCTTATGAATGGAGCCGCTTATGAACGCCGCAGAAAAACAATTCACCGATTGCAAAATCGCCGATATGTCCCTGGCTGCATGGGGACGCAAGGAACTTTCCATTGCCGAGATCGAAATGCCCGGCCTGATGGCGATCCGCAAGGAATTCGCCATGACCCGGCCGCTGAAAGGTGCACGTATCACGGGCAGCCTGCACATGACCATCCAGACCGGCGTGCTGATCGAAACGCTGACCGCCCTGGGTGCCGAAGTGCGCTGGGCATCGTGCAATATTTACTCCACACAGGATCACGCTGCCGCGGCCATCGCTGCAACCGGGGTGCCGGTGTTCGCCTACAAGGGAGAATCTCTGACCGAATACTGGGACTACACCCACCGCATCTTCGAATGGAAGGACGGTGGCTATTCCAACATGATCCTGGACGACGGCGGCGATGCCACCCTGTTGCTGCATCTGGGTGCGCGTGCAGAGAAGGATGCCTCTTTGCTGAACAACCCCGGCTCAGAGGAAGAGACCTGCTTGTTCGCGTCGATCAAGGCCAAACTGGCAACCGACAAGAGCTGGTATTCCACTCGTCTTGCCGCAATCAAGGGCGTCACCGAGGAGACCACCACCGGCGTGCACCGCTTGTACCAGATGCATGAGCAGCGTGGCATCACCACCGTCGTCCAGAATCATGTTGGAATAGCCGCCATCCTTCCATTCGAAAATGCGGTGGGTATAGTCCCAGTATTCGGTCAGCGATTCTCCCTTGTAGGCGAACACCGGCACGCCGGTTGCAGCGATGGCCGCGGCAGCGTGATCCTGTGTGGAGTAAATATTG
>JBBQNH010000073.1:0-12699 GCA_038329705.1 Burkholderiales bacterium
CTCAGTATCTTGGTATTGGTCACAAAGATGTCATCACCGACCAGCTGGATGGTTTTTCCGAGACGCTGGGTCAGCATTTCCCATCCGTCCCAGTCGTGCTCGCTCATACCGTCTTCGATGCTGATGATAGGGTACTTGTCCACCCAGGTTGCATACAGGTCAACCATTTGTTTGGAGTTCAACTCCTTCCCGTCCGCCTTCAGGTGGTACTTGCCATCCTTGTAGAATTCGGACGCCGCAGGATCCATGCCGATCGCCACATCCGTGCCGGGTACGTAGCCCGCCGCCTCGATCGCTTCAACGATGACTTTCAATGCAGCTTCGTTGGAGCCCAGCGCCGGAGCGAAGCCGCCCTCATCGCCGACTGTCGTCGGCAAACCGCGCTCGTGCAATACCGCCTTCAGGGCATGAAATACTTCCGCACCACAGCGCAATGCTTCACGGAAACTCTGTGCGCCGACCGGTATGATCATGAATTCCTGCATGTCTGATCCGCCCGTCGCATGTGCGCCACCATTGATGACGTTCATCATCGGCACGGGCATTTCCATGCGGGCAGCGCCGCCGAGATAACGATACAGCGGCAGGCCGCTCTCTTCGGCAGCGGCACGCGCTACGGCCATCGACACCGCCAGGATCGCATTCGCGCCCAGGCGCGCTTTGCTTTCCGTTCCGTCCAGCTCGATCATGGTCTGGTCGATGAAAGCCTGTTCGGCGGCATCGAGGCCGATGATCGCCTCGGCGATCTCGGTGTTCACATTCTCTACCGCTTTCAGGACACCTTTGCCCAGATAGCGCTGCTTGTCGCCATCGCGCAACTCGATCGCTTCCTTCTCTCCGGTCGAGGCGCCGGACGGCACGGCCGCGCGGCCCATCACACCGGATTCCAGCAATACATCCGCTTCCACGGTGGGGTTACCGCGCGAATCCAGGATTTCACGGGCGATCACATCAACTATTGCACTCATTACTTTTCCTTTAGCTTTCTATTAAACGTTTTTCAAATCGACTTTTTCTTCGATCAATCCTTGCCGCTTGACCGTTTCGTCCAGCACTTTCAGCGTCTGCAACAATGCCTTGAGGTGCCCGAGCGGGAACGCATTAGGCCCGTCCGACATGGCTTTGGATGGATCGGGATGCGTTTCCATGAACAGGCCGGAAATCCCCGCCGCCACGGCGGCACGTGCCAGTACCGGCACGAATTCGCGCTGTCCGCCGCTGACCGTACCCTGTCCGCCCGGCAATTGCACCGAGTGGGTCGCATCGAACACCACCGGGCAGCCTGTGTTGCGCATCACTGCCAGCGAGCGCATATCCGACACCAGATTGTTGTAGCCGAATGACGCACCGCGTTCGCACACCATGATGTTGTCCGCACCGCTGGCTTCGCGCGCTTTTTCCACCACGTTCTGCATGTCCCACGGCGACAAAAATTGTCCCTTCTTGATGTTCACAGGCTTGCCGCATTTGGCGACCGCGTGGATGAAATCGGTCTGGCGGCACAGGAATGCCGGCGTTTGCAGCACGTCGACCACGGCTGCGACCGGTGCGATCTCTTCGATACTGTGCACGTCGGTCAGCACCGGCACGCCCAATTGCGCTTTGACCTCGCCGAGTATTCTCAACCCTTCGTCCATGCCGGGTCCGCGAAAGGATTTTCCGGAACTGCGATTGGCCTTGTCAAAGGATGATTTGTAGATGAAATTTATCTGCAATTCATTGCAGATATCCTTCAACTTGCCCGCGGTGTCCATCGCCATCTGCCGCGACTCGATCACACACGGACCGGCGATCAGGAACAGCGGCTTGCCCAGGCCGACATCAAACCCACACAGCTTCATAATTCAACTCTCACAGTCTGATGCCGGGCAAGCCCTTCCCGCCCCGAGCGCTCCGCGCCGCCGTGTCCGGACTGCACATCAAACCCGCACAGCTTCATGCCGCCACCTTTTGCTGCTTGGGCTTAATGGTCTGGCGCTGCAAAGCAGCCTCCACAAACGATTTGAACAGCGGATGCCCGGTGCGCGGTGTGGAGGTGAACTCGGGATGGAACTGAACGCCCATGAACCACGGATGCATGGCTTTCGGCAACTCCATGATCTCGGGCAGATTTTCACTGGGTGTGCGCGCCGAGATGATGAGCCCGGATTTTTCCAGTTCGGGCACATAATGGTTGTTGACTTCATAGCGATGGCGATGGCGCTCGTTGACTTCGTCCCCGTATATGCTTTGTGCCATGGTGCCGGACTTGACCGGGCAGCGTTGCGAGCCGAGACGCATGGTTCCGCCCAGATCGGAATCGTCGCTGCGTGTCGCGATCTTGCCATCGCGGTCCAGCCATTCGGTGATCAGGGCGACCACCGGATGTTCGGTGCCGGAGTTGAATTCCGTGCTGTTCGCATCGGCCATGCCCGTCACATGGCGGGCGAACTCGATCACTGCCAATTGCATGCCCAGGCAGATCCCCAGATACGGCACCTTGTTTTCGCGCGCAAAACGTATCGCGGCGATCTTGCCTTCGGTACCGCGCTTGCCGAAACCGCCCGGAACCAGGATCGCATCGAAATGATCCAGACTCTTCATTCCGGTTGTTTCAAGCACTTCGGAATCGATGTATTCGATGTTCACCTGCGTCTGTGTGTGTATGCCCGCATGCCGCAATGCCTCGATCAGCGATTTGTAGGATTCGGTCAGGTCGACATATTTTCCGACCATGCCGATGGTGATTTTATGCTGCGGATTTTCCAGTGCAGTCACAAGCTTTGCCCATACCGACAGATCGGCAGGAGGCAGACTCAATCCCAATTGTTCGCAAACGATGCGGTCCAGTCCCTGCTGGTTGAGCATTTGCGGCACTTTGTAAATGCTGTTGACGTCCCACATCGAGATCACCGCTTCTTCGCGCACATTGGCGAACAGAGATATCTTGGCGCGCTCGTCATCGGGTATCGGTCTGTCAGCACGGCAGATCAGGGCGGTGGGGAAGATACCGATCTCGCGCAGCTTCTGCACGCTGTGCTGCGTCGGCTTGGTCTTCAACTCGCCCGCCGTGGCTATATAGGGAACCAGCGTTAGGTGCACGTAGGCGACCTGGTTGCGGCTCAGGCGCAAACCCATTTGCCGGGCGGCCTCGAGAAAAGGCAGCGACTCGATGTCACCGACCGTGCCGCCGATCTCGACGATCGCGACATCGGCCTTGCCGTCATGCGAAGCTGCGGCCCCCCGTTCGACGAAGGCCTGTATCTCGTTGGTGATGTGCGGGATAACCTGCACCGTTTTGCCGAGGTATTCGCCGCGACGTTCCTTGCGGATCACGCTGTCGTAGATCTGTCCGGTGGTGAAGTTGTTTGACTTGCGCATCTTGGCAGAAATGAAGCGCTCGTAATGGCCCAGGTCCAGGTCGGTCTCAGCGCCGTCCTCGGTGACGAACACTTCGCCATGCTGGAACGGGCTCATGGTGCCGGGATCGACGTTGATATAGGGATCGAGCTTGAGCATCGTCACTTTCAACCCGCGCGACTCCAGGATGGCTGCAAGCGAAGCGGCGGCTATGCCCTTCCCCAGGGAAGAAACAACGCCGCCGGTGATGAAGATGTACTTGGTCATGCGGGTGCCCGGACATATGTATTTCGTAGGGCGCGATGATACCGCAAATCGCCCTGCCAACAAAATTCATGGCGTTGAACGATACTGTTTGTCACACAAAAGAGGTTGGATGGAATCGCTCCAACCCGGCCGGTTGCCGGGTCCAGCGGGGGCTGTTGGGAGTTTAGTGCAATAACAATGACTGCTGCACCGACACGGCACAAACCGACATCAGTGTACCGGGCAACAAACCAAGCAACAACACGCCCAGCCCGTTAACGCTGATCAACAGCGTGGTATCCTGGCTGAAGATGATCGGTTCGCGACTTTCCGGCGCATCGAAATACATCAGTTTGACGATGCGCAGATAGTAGAACGCACCGATCAGCGAAAACAGCACCGCCACGATGGCCAGCCAGGTATGTCCCGCCTGCACGACGGCATTCAGCACCGAAAATTTCGCGTAAAAGCCCACGGTGGGCGGCACGCCTGCCATGGAGAACATCAGCAGCAGCATCAGGAAGGCCAGCCATGGACTGCGCTGGTTGAGGCCCTTGAAGTCATTCAGGTTATCGGCTTCAAAGCCCACCCGGGAAAGCAGCATGATCATGCCGAACGCACCCAGCGACATCAGCACATAGATCACGGCATAGAACATCGACGAGCCGTAACCTTCCTTATCTCCGCTGATAAAGCCGAGCAACAGAAAGCCCATGTGCGCGATGGTCGAATAGGCGAACATGCGTTTCAGGTTGGTCTGCGCGATCGCGGTGATATTGCCGAGCGCCATCGAGGCGATGGACAGGATGATCAGCATACCCGACCAGTGTTGCACCAGCGGCTGCAGCCCGGATACCAGGATGCGCGATACGAATGCAAAGGCGGCGAGTTTCGGCGCCGATCCGATCAGCATGGTCATCGCCGTCGGCGCGCCATGGTAAACATCCGGCAGCCACATGTGGAATGGCACCACGCCAAGCTTGAAAGCCAGTCCGGACACCACGAACACCAACCCGAACACCAGCAGGTTATTGTTCGCATGACCGGACTGGATCGCGCTGGATACCGCACCCAGTTCCAGCGAACCGGTCGCGCCATACAGCATGGATATGCCGTATAACAGCAGACCGGAAGCCAGCGCGCCGAGGATGAAGTATTTCATCGCGGCTTCGGTGGCCACAGCCGAATCCCTCTGCAGGGCGACGATCGCATACAGGCTCAGGGATAGCAGTTCCAGACCAAGGTATAACGCGAGGAAATGGCTGGCAGAGATCATCACCATCATACCGAGCAGGGCAAACAGCGTCAGCACCATGAACTCACCGCTGAACAGGTCACGCACGGTGAGATATTGGCGCGAATACACCAGCATCATGGAAACCGACAGATAGCACAGCAGTTTCAACACATCGGACATCAGGTCGTCCACGAACATACCATGCAAGACATGCACCACGCCATTCTCATGGGTGCCCACGGTAATCAGCGCACAGCCCATCAGGGTGAATTGCACCAGCATGTAAGTGATCAGCCTGCCGTTTTGTTTGATCAGCGAATCAACGATCAGGATCACACACGTCATGGCCAGCAGAAAGATCTCCGCGCTGGCCGGCATCAAATTAGTCATCAAGTCCATATACACCTCAGAATCTATCGTAGGGCGGGCACGTTTTTGTGCTCACGCGACCGGCAAAACAAATCTTTACGCGCGGGCACAAAAACCTTGCCCACCCGGCATAATCACGGCAACTTGGAACGCGCCACATGCACCAGTAAATCATTCACCGACACATGCAATATCTCGCTGAACGGCAATGGATACAGCCCCATGCCCAGCACGGTAAAGGCCAGGATCGAAAAGATCACTTTTTCCCGCGGGTTAATATCGGTCAGTTTGGCAACCTGTGCGTTGGCCACTGCGCCAAAGATCACACGCTTGTACATCCACAGCGTGTAGGCTGCACCCCAGATCAGTGTGGATGCGGCGGCAAAGGCATACCAGAAATTCGCTTTCACCGCACCGAGTATCACCATGAATTCGCCGACGAAACCGCTGGTGCCTGGCAGGCCGACATTGGCCATCGCGAACAGCATGAAGAATGCGGCGAACACCGGCATGGTGTTGGCCACCCCGCCATAGTCGGCGATGTTGCGTGTATGCATCCGGTCATACAGCACACCGATACACAAAAACAATGCGCCGGACACGAAGCCGTGCGAGATCATTTGCAGCAGGCCGCCTTCCATGCCGTAATCATTGAAGATGAAGATGCCGAGCGTGACGAATCCCATGTGGGAGATCGAGGAGTATGCCACCAGCTTTTTCATGTCGGTCTGGGTCAGTGCCACCAGGCCGATGTACACCACCGCGATCAGCGACAACGCGATCATCACGCCGGCCAGTTTGTGGCTGGCATCCGGTACGATCGGGAGGGAGAAACGCAGAAAGCCATATGCGCCGACTTTCAGCATGATCGCCGCCAGGATCACCGAACCGCCGGTGGGCGCCTCGACGTGTGCATCCGGCAACCAGGTATGCACCGGGAACATCGGCACCTTCACCGCAAAAGCGAAGAAGAACGCGATAAAGATCAGGATCTGCGCGGTCATCGGCAGCATGACCTGATGGAAATCGAGCACTTCGAAGCTGCCGCCCGACTGGTTGTACAGATAGATCAGGGCAACCAGCATCAGCAACGAACCGAGCAGGGTGTAGAGGAAGAACTTGACCGCCGCATACACGCGGTTCGCACCGCCCCATACGCCGATGATCAGGAACATCGGAATCAGCATGGCTTCCCAGAACACATAGAACAGTATTGCATCCAGCGCGGCGAACACGCCGATCATGACCCCGGACATGATCAGGAATGATGCCATATATTGCGCGATGCGTTTCTCGATCACACGCCACCCGGCAAGTACCACGATAGGGGTAAAAAATGAAGTGAGTAGAATGAACAGCACCGAGATGCCATCCACACCAAGGTGATAGTGGATGTTGAATCGTATGATCCAGTTATGCATCTCAACAAACTGCATCTCGGACGTGTCGCGTATAAAACCGGTATACAGCGGAATGGTCACCAGGAAGCCCAGCACCGAACCGACCAACGCCAGGATACGCGCCAGCGGCGCATTCTTGTCGTCGCCGGTAGCCAACACCAGGATGCCGAAAGCGATCGGCAACCAGATCGCGACACTAATCACAGGTAATCCAAAAAACATGTGTTATCCCTTTACTTTCTCGCTGCTATCGCGCTGACCGGATCACGCATCACTCAAACCAGTTTCGCACTGTCAGCAACACGAAAACGCCGATGATCATGGAAAACGCGTAATGATAGATATAACCGGACTGGAGACGCCGCAGCACGCCGGAAAACAGGCCGACCAGCTTGGCCGTGCCATTCACCATCACCCCGTCGATCATTTTTATATCGCCGAACACCCACAGCAAGCGACTGGCGCCGCGCGCGCCGCCGGCAAAGAACCAGTCATTGAAGCGGTCGAAATAATATTTGTTGTCCAGCAGGGTGTAGATGCCATGAAAGCGCTTTTGCAGCGCGGCCGGAATATCCGGGCGCTTCATATAGAAGACCCACGCGGTCAGCACGCCCGACAAAGCAAACCAGAGCGGATAACCGTACAGGGCATGCAACACCATAGTAAATGCGCCATGAAACTCGGTTGCCAGTTCTGTCATGCCGGGATGTTCGGCCGAGATGTAGATGGCGTCCTTGAAATAGTTGCCGAATAAAACCGGTTCGATGGTGAAATAGCCGATCAGGACGGACGGAATGGCCAGCAGGATCAGCGGCACGGTGACCACCCACGGCGTTTCGTGCGGCTTTTGTCCGGGTGCAAGACCGTGATGTTCGGCCGACGCTTCTTTATCCGAATGATCGCCGTGGTGATCATGGTGTGATTTGCCGAAACGTTCCTCGCCATGGAACACCAGGAAATACACACGGAATGAATAAAATGCGGTGACAAACACCCCGGCGATCACGGCGAATTGGGCAAACCATGCACCCGGCAGATGCGACAACTGCACCGCCTCGATGATGCTGTCCTTGGAATAGAAACCGGAAAAGAACGGCGTGCCGATCAGCGCCAATGAGCCGATCAGGAAAGTGATCCAGGTGACCGGCATGTATTTCCTGAGACCGCCCATGTTGCGGATGTCCTGGTCATGGTGCATCGCCATGATCACGCTGCCGGCCGCCAGGAACAACAAGGCCTTGAAAAAAGCGTGGGTCATCAGGTGGAAGATCGCCGCCGAGTAAGCCGAAGCGCCCAGCGCCACGGTCATGTAGCCGAGTTGCGACAGGGTCGAATAGGCGACGACCCGCTTGATGTCGTTCTGGATCATGCCGAGGAAACCCATGAACAGCGCGGTGATCGCGCCGATGATCATGACGAATGACAGCGCGGTATCGGACAGCTCGAACATCGGCGACATGCGCGCCACCATGAAGATACCTGCGGTCACCATGGTCGCGGCATGGATCAATGCCGAGATCGGGGTCGGGCCTTCCATCGAATCCGGGAGCCAGACATGCAAGGGGAACTGTGCCGATTTGCCCATCGCGCCGATGAACAGCAAGATGCAGATCGCCGTCAGCAGATTCACCTGCATGCCGGGAATCGGCGCAATGTCACTGGCGTGGCTGGCCGCTGTGGCGAACACGGCGGCGTAATCCAGCGTGCCGAACACCATCAGTATCAGCGCGATACCCAGCAGAAAACCAAAATCGCCGACGCGGTTCACCAGAAAGGCTTTCAGGTTGGCGTAAATCGCGGTCGGACGGTCGTACCAGAAACCGATCAGCAGGTAGGAAACCAGTCCCACCGCTTCCCAGCCGAAGAACAGCTGCATGAAATTGTTTGCCATCACCAGCATCAGCATCGAAAAGGTGAACAGCGAGATGTAGCTGAAGAAGCGCTGATAGCCGGCGTCTTCCTGCATATAACCGATCGTGTAGATGTGCACCATCAGCGACACAAAAGTCACCACCAGCATCATCAGGACGGTGAGATTGTCGATCAGGAAACCCACCTGAAATCTGGCATCGCCGGAGGTCAGCCAGGTATAGACCGCGCCGTTGAAAGTATGGCCGGCTTGTACATCCTGAAAGATCGAAACAGAAGCAAAAAAGGAAACGGCCACCAGCGCGATCGTGATGCGATGCGACCAGGCACGGCCAAGTGATTTTCCGAACAGGCCGGCAATGATCGCCCCGGCCAGTGGTGCCAGCGGAACCAGCAGATAAAGATTTTGCATATTCATCCCCATCAGCCTTTCAAACTGTCCAGGTCTTCGACATTGATGGAACTCAAATTTCTGAACAGCACCACCAGGATCGCCAGGCCGATGGCCGCTTCGGCTGCGGCAACGGTCAGGATAAAGAATACGAAGACCTGTCCGGCGCTATCGTTCAAATAATGCGAGAAAGCCAGAAAGTTGGTATTCACCGCCAGTAGCATCATCTCGATCGCCATCAGCAGCACGATCAGGTTCTTGCGGTTGAGGAAGATACCGACCACGCTGATGGCGAACAGCACGGCACTCAGTACCAGATAATCAGACAGTGTTATCACGCTTCTCGCTCCCCTGATTTGTTTTAGTCTTTTTGTTCCGACGGGTTTCTGGTCGCAGGTTTGACCGCCTTCATAGTAACGATCCTCAAGCGATCCGCTTTCGTGACCGTGAGTTGTTCCGAGATCACCTGCGATTTTGAATCTTTGCGATGACGCAGGGTCAGCGCGATCGCGGCCACCATCGCCACCAGCAGGATCACTGCGGCAATCTCGAACGGATACACATAATCGGTATACAGCAAACGTCCCAATTCTTTGGTGTTGCTGTAGTCGGCTGCATGTTTGATCGCAACCAGCCCGCTGGAATTTGCTGAGCCGCCCAGTACCCAGATCATTTCGAACGCCATCAATCCGGCCAGCGTGGCACCAAACGGCAGCCATTTCCAGAACCCCTCGCGCAACCGCACCAGATTGATATCCAGCATCATCACCACGAACAGGAACAGCACCATCACCGCGCCCACATACACCAGCACCAGGGCGATAGCGAGAAACTCGGCTTCGAGCAGCATCCAGATACCGGCGGAGCTGATAAATGCCAGCACCAGCAACAGCACCGCATGCACCGGATTGCGCGAGGTGATCACGCCCAGCGCTGAAAACACGATCAACGCCGCGAACATGTAAAACACGATGGTTTCAAAATTCATTAACTTGCCCTTTTAATCATTTGGCGAGCAGGGGGAGGAATGAAGGCAGAAGGGTAAACCCATCGCCGCTTTGCGCTTCACCCTTCCCTCTTCTCCCTTTACCCTTCGCCGGCATCTCTTACCGGTACTTGGCATCCGCCGCCCTGTCCGCGGCGATCTGATCTTCATACTTGTCGCCCATCGCCATCAGCATCGGTTTGGTGTAATACAGATCGCCGCGCTTCTCGCCGTGATATTCGAACACACGTGTTTCAACGATCGCATCCACCGGGCAGGCCTCTTCGCAGAATCCGCAGAAGATGCATTTGACCATGTCGATATCATATTGGGTGGTGCGGCGGGTGCCGTCCTCGCGCTCCGCCACTTCAATCTTGATCGCCAGCGCCGGACAGACCGCCTCGCACAACTTGCAGCCGATGCAGCGTTCCTCACCGTTGGCGTATCTGCGCAGCGCGTGCAGGCCGCGGAACCTGAAGCTCTGCGGGGTTTTTTCCTCCGGGAACTGCACCGTGATCTTGCGCGCGAAAAAATACTTACCCGTCAGGGCCATACCCTTGACCAGCTCGTAGAGCAGGAAAGTCTTGAAAAAATTCTTGATCATTTGCATTTTTGTCTCCTTCGCCCCTTACCAGACCCAGAGCGAGGTCTGCATCCACACGGCGATCACCACCACCCAGACGATGGTGAGCGGGATGAACACTTTCCAGCCGAGGCGCATTAGTTGGTCATAGCGATAACGCGGGAAGGTCGCGCGGAACCACAGGAACAGGAACAATATGAAGACGACCTTGCCCAGCAGCCAGATGAAGCTGTCCGGCAGGAACGGCACGGGCGACAACCATCCGCCCAAGAACATGATCGAGGTCAGGAACGCGATCAGGATCATGTTGGCATATTCGGCCAGGAAGAACAGCGCGAATGCCATGCCGGAATATTCCACATGGAAGCCCGCGACGATCTCGGACTCGCCCTCCGCCATGTCGAACGGCGCCCGGTTGGTTTCCGCCACGCCGGAGATCAGGTACACCAGGAACATCGGGAACAACGGGATCACATACCAGTTCAGCATGCCGAAACCGCCCTGCTGCCCTTTCACGATGTCGGTCAGATTCATACTTTGCGAGACCATCAGCACGCATACCAGCGCAAAGCCCATCGCGATCTCGTACGACACGATCTGCGCAGCCGAACGCACCGCGCCAATGAAAGCATACTTGGAATTGGATGCCCAGCCGGCGATGATGATGCCGTATACCCCCAGCGAGGTCATCGCCAGGATATACAGCAGCCCGGCATTGACATTTGCCAGCGCCATCCCGTCGTTGAACGGCATCACCGCCCAGGCTGCCAACGCCGGCGCCAGGGCCATGATGGGTGCGGCCACGAACAGGAATTTGCTGGACCCGCTCGGGATGATGATTTCCTTGAGAAACAATTTCACGCCGTCAGCGATCGGTTGCAGCAAACCAAAATAGCCGACGCGGTTCGGGCCGATACGGATCTGCATGAAGCCGATGACCTTGCGCTCGGCCAGGGTCAGATAGGCGACGGCGCCCATGATCGGCAAAACAATCAGCATGATCTTGACCAGCGTCCAGATCGGCAGCCAGGCAGGTCCAAGCAGATCCTGACCGGCAAGCTCCAGCGATTGCAGCAGTTCCATCATGACCGGCCTCCAGCAATAGCTTCCACGCTGATCGTCCCGAACATCGCGCCCAGATCCGCCGTGAGCGGATGTCCCGCCGCAACGCGCGCCGTTGCGGCAGGCAGGCTGTCATCCGCCCGCACTGCCAGATGCGCGCTTGCGCTACCCTGTTTAACCTTGACGGTATCCCCGGATCGCACACCCAGTTTAAGCAACTCGCTGCTGTGCATGGACACGCACGGGGTGGCCGCATCGCTGGTAGCTTGCAGCGCCGCTGCGCGACGCACCACCGCATCGGCGGAATAGATAGGCACATAACTGATGCGCTGCATTCCCAGCTTGCTGCCGGCGGAAACTTGCAAGACAATCCCTGCGGCATGATTGTCCAGCTTGGACGAGACGTCCTGCCCGGACAATACTTCGTCGCGCACCGCTTCGCTTGAATCTTGATCAAAGCCTGGCACATCCAGCAGGTTGCCCAGCACGCGCAACACCTTCCACGCGGGACGCGCTTCACCCAAAGGCTTGACCGTACCCCTGAAACTTTGCACGCGACCTTCGGTACTGACAAAGGTGCCGGAAGTTTCCGTGAACGGCGCGATAGGCAACAGCACGTCGGCGTAATCGGTCGCGCGATGCTTGTAGGCGGATAACGCCACCACCATGTCGGCGGCATACATCGCGGTCATCGCCTGATGCGGGTCATGGATATCGAGCTCGGGTTCCACATTCAGCAGGATATAAGCCTTGCGTGGAGACGCCAGCATTTGCGCGGCGTTCAGTCCCGGTTTGTTCGCGGCAAACGGCACAGCACTCGCCAGATAACCACCGACACTGTTGGCCGCCTCACCCAGGTAGCCGAAAGAGCCGGCGCACAACATGGCGATCTGTTCGGCCAGCAGTGCGATCTGTGCAGCCTGCGGATGCTGCTGCGCGAAATTGCCCAGCAGCACGGCGGCCCGTTCGCCGCCAGCCAGACTGCGCGCGATGGCTTTGCACGATTCAGAAGGTTGCACAGCCCCGATGATATTTTGTATCTCTGCCGGGAGCGTCACCGATTTTTCAGTCGCAAGGGCTTTCAGTATCTGCGCCAAGACGCTCACCAGCTCGTCAGGTGCCACGATGGACTTGTTCTTGACCGGCATCAACAACTCTACGTCGCTCGCATGCACGATGTTGGCTTGCGCGCCTTGCTTGACAGCCTCGCGTACACGG
>JBBQNH010000074.1:0-12006 GCA_038329705.1 Burkholderiales bacterium
CACAAAAATTCCTGCACGAATTCGGAGCATTCGACTACGTGGTGCTGCCATCCGGGTCGTGTGGCGGGATGATCCGTGTACATTACCCCGACCTGTTTAGCGACGAACCCGAGCTGCATGAACGATTCACCGCCCTGGGCAGACGCACCTACGAACTGACCGATTTTCTGGTCAATATCACCAAGCTGGAAAAAGCACCCGGCAGCTTCAATGGAACTATCACCTATCACGATTCCTGCTCCGGGTTGCGCGAACTGGATGTCTACCGGCAACCGCGCGCGCTGCTGGCGACGATGCCAGGGGTCACCTTGAACGAGATGGTGGAATCGACCACCTGCTGCGGCTTTGGCGGCACGTTCTCGGTCAAGTACGGTGAACTGTCGGCGCGCATGGCGGATAACAAATGCGCCCACATCACCGACACCCATGCCGGTACCATCGTTGGCGGCGACCTCGGCTGCCTGCTGAATATCGAAGGCCGCTTGCGCCGCAATGGCGATCACACCACCCGCGTGTTGCACGTGGCAGAAGTGCTGTCCGGCATCGATAGCGACGGGACGGAATAATGCAGAACACCTCGCTGCAATTCAAAAAACAGGTCACCATCAAATTGGCCGACGCTCGGCTGCAGGATGCGCTATCGCGCCTGCAATCGCGCTTTGTCGGGGGGCGTTCCGCGGTGATCGGCGAGATCGACGATCTGCAGGCGACGCGCACCGCCGCCGCCGCGATCCGCGACCGGGTATTGAATGACCTTGAACACTGGCTGCTGCATTTTGAACAACAGGCCACCACGCGCGGAGCGATCGTGCACTGGGCCGAAACCGGCGAGGACGTGAACCGCATCGTTGCCGGGATCGCCGCGCAGCATGGCGTCAAGACAGCGGCAAAATCAAAGTCCATGGTCAGCGAGGAATGCGGGCTGAACGACGCGCTGGAACTGGCCGGCATCAAGGTGATGGAAACCGACCTGGGTGAATACATCCTGCAACTCGCGCACGAAGCGCCTTCGCACATCGTCGCGCCGGTGGTGCACAAGAACAAGGAAGAGATCGCCGACCTGTTCGCCGAAAAACATCACAAACCGCGCAAGACGGATATCGCCGAACTGTGCCGCGAGGCGCGTGAGGTATTGCGGCCGGCCTTCCTCGGTGCGGACATGGGCATCTCGGGCGGCAATTTCCTGGTGGCGGAGACCGGCTCGGTACTGATCGTCACCAATGAAGGCAACGGGCGACTGGTGACCACGCTGCCGCGCGTGCATGTCGCGATCACCGGCATCGAAAAAGTGGTGCCGACGCTGGAAGACGTCACCACGTTGCTGCGCCTGCTGCCGCGCTCCGCCACCGGCCAGTCGATCACCAACTATGTGTCGGTGCTGACCGGAAACAAGAATGCAGAAGACCACGATGGCCCGGAGCACTTCCACATCATTCTGCTCGACAATGGCCGCAGCGGTCTCATCGGAGGAGAAATGCAGGAGATGTTGCGCTGCATCCGCTGTGGTGCATGCATGAACCATTGTCCGGTGTACCAGAATATCGGCGGCCATGCCTACGGCTGGGTGTATCCCGGCCCGATGGGTTCGATCCTGACACCGCTGCTGGGCGGACTGGAGAAATCTCCCGACCTGCCCAACGCCTCGACCTTTTGCGGTGCCTGCTCGGCAGTGTGCCCGGTGAAGATCCCGTTGCCGGATCTGTTGCGCAAGTTGCGCGAACAGCAGATGGAACGCGGCATGAAATCGAGGCGGGAAACCTTCTTACTCAAAGCGTGGGCATGGCTGGCACTGCATCCCGGCACTTACGCGCTGGCCACCAGGATCGGCGTGCGTATCCTGAGCATGATGGGCGGCAAAGACAAATTGCTGCACACGCTGCCCGGCGCGAGCGGCTGGACTGACGGCCGCGATTTCCCGGCACCATCGGGTCGAACTTTCCGCGAGATGTACCGGCGTGGAGCAAAGCCATGAACGCGCGCGAAAAGATACTCGGCAAGCTGCGCAACGCGCAAACCAAAGCGACGCCGGGCGCACCAACGACGTCGCTCGCCAGCCACCTTGCGCACCACCCGCGCGGACCGCTGCCAGCGCTTGCGGATGATCTGCTGGCGCGCTTCAAGGAATGTGCCATCAAACTTTCCAGTGACGTGCTGGAAACGAACGACAGGACGGCAGTGCCCGCATTACTGGCGCGTTATCTTGACGAAAGAAAGCTGCCTGCCAGCGGAGTATGCTGGCCGTCGCTTGCGGGATTACCCTGGCATGAGGCCGGATTACAGGTAATGCCCCGCCCGGCCACTAATCAAGACATGGTTGGCGTAACCGGCGCATTTTGCGCGATCGCGGAAACCGGTACGCTGATGATGCTATCCGGTGCTGCCACGCCAGCCACCACCAGTCTGTTGCCCGAAACCCATGTGGCCGTGCTCGACCCGGCACGCATCGTTGCGACCATGGAAGATGCCTGGGATCTGCTGCGCAATGAATACCAACAGCCGCCGCGGGCAGTCAATTTTATTTCCGGCCCCTCGCGCACTGCCGATATCGAACAGACCGTGACGCTGGGCGCGCATGGTCCTTACCGGGTACTGCTGATCCTTGCGCCTGCCTGACTAGGGAATTATGTTCGGCAAGATTGCATTCATACTCAAACTCTGCTGAAATCCGTATCCAAATAAAATACTCCCTCAACTCATTAATTCCTAAGTGAACCGCATGAAAATAAAATCATTTCACCCCCCGCAACGCATCCTGATGGGACCCGGCCCATCCGATGTCAGCCCGCGCGTACTCGAAGCCATGTCGCGACCGACCATCGGTCATCTCGACCCGGTATTTGTCGCCTTCATGGACGAGATGAAAACACTGCTGCAATATGCATTCCAGACCAAAAATGAGTTGACCATGCCGGTTTCCGCGCCGGGTTCCGCAGGCATGGGAACGTGCTTCGTCAACCTGGTCGAACCGGGTGACAAGGTCATCGTGTGCCAGAACGGCGTGTTCGGCGGGCGCATGAAGGAGAACGTCGAGCGTTGCGGCGGCACCGCGGTGATGGTGCAGGATGACTGGGGGCGCGCGGTTGAACCGCAGAAACTGGAAGACGCACTCAAGGCCAATGCCGACGCGAAGATCGTGGCCTTCGTGCACGCGGAAACTTCCACCGGCGCGCTGTCCGATGCAAAGACTCTGGTGGCGATCGCGCACCAGCATGATTGTCTGGCCATCGTGGATGCAGTCACCTCGCTGGGCGGGTCGCCGCTCAAGGTGGACGAGTGGGAAATCGACGCCATCTACTCGGGTTCGCAGAAATGCCTGTCGTGCACACCCGGTCTCTCGCCGGTGAGCTTCAGCGCAAAAGCGCTGGAAAAGATCAGGAATCGTAACAGCAAGGTACAGAGCTGGTTCAAGGATCTGAATCTGGTGATGGGTTACTGGGGCAGTTCGACCAAACGCGCCTACCACCACACTGCACCGATCAACGCGCTGTATGGTTTGCACGAATCACTGGTGATACTGCAAGAGGAGGGCCTGCAACAATCATGGGCTCGACATCAAAACAATCATCTTGCGCTGCGCGCGGGACTGGAAGCGATGGGCCTGAAATTCGTGGTGCCGGAAGCGCAACGCCTGCCGCAACTGAATGCGATCGCGGTGCCTGAAGGCGTGGACGAAGCCGCGGTGCGCGCCATCCTGTTGTCGGATTACAGCCTGGAGATCGGCGCGGGACTCGGCGCGATGGCCGGCAAGGTGTGGCGCATCGGTCTGATGGGACATGCCAGCAACCCGCGCAACGTGCGCTTATGCCTCAATGCACTGGACGATGTGCTGGGCCGGATGAATGCCCCGGTCAGGCGCGGTGTCGCGGTGGATGCGGCGAACAAAATACTGGTCAGCTGATACAGCGCATGACACAACAACCCGCCTATACAGGGCGGGTTTATTATGTGATGCAGGATATGGAGTTCAGGAAAGGGCTACAGATAGATCACTGCCGGGAAAACCGCAACAGCAAGCACCAGCACCAGCCATTCCAGACGGTTTCTTGCCAGCCAACCGGTGAAGTGCAGCGTCAATATGGTGATGGCAACCGCGTAAAACACAAGCGTTAAGATCATGTGACACCCCTTTCATTGTTAAGCCAACCCGATTCGCTGGCCGGATTTTTCGACTCATGGTGAATTATAGCGGCATCGCCCGCCGCTTTCCAAATATATATAAATTGCAATGCCATCCAGTCCTTGAGTTTACTGACCTCATATCCCATCCATGCAGCAATTGCGAAGTTGCTTCAACCATTCTGCAAAAGAAATTAAAAGACGAACAGGAACACCCCTGCAAATATGGCAACCACGATCATCATTACTCTTGCAGAACGCCGTTCCTGCAGTGCAAACAGTTCCTTTTCAAGATTGTCATCCCAGACCACATCCTTTCAGAAAATATATTCCATGCCAAATGCAATCGAGTACCCGGCCCGGAAACTTGCTGCCAAAATGCAATTGAACTTTCCTGCAGGTACGTGTCCAACCGTACGCAGCACATGCTACCAGACTTTTCCATTTCAAGACCCGCGGGGCAACTTTGAAGGGCCGGGCTGGATATCGCGTGTTTACAACCGCACGGATTCACCAAAGAATGCGGCGCCTTTCGGAATTGCCATTGGGCTCGTCTGAAACGGTAGCAGAATACGACTATAGCTGATAGATTGTGACCCCGGATGCCTGCAGCCCTTCGTTCCATGAACGAATGTATGGCATCACCTGCATGGAAAGTGGAAGAAGTATGGCTTGGCGTTTAACACTGGTTGCAATCGAAGTTCTGTTCATCACCCTTCTGGATTACAAAATGTCCGGGGGTTACTACTCCCTCGACGTTCTGTATTCTCTGCCGATCATCCAGGCTGCACACATCAGCTCGATTCGTTCCGCGCGCCACTCCGACACACAGATGTCAGCGCTGGTCGGCGTAATCACGGCTGTCGCCTGGAGTATTGCCGAAGCAGCCGTGATTTGGCCCAGTTATCCGCTGGGCGCTTTCACAATGAACATCTTTACCCGCAGCGTCACGTTTACAGTACTCGGCCGCGTGGTCACGAAACTCTGGAAAGAACGTAATTATTACCGCAAGGATGCGCTGACCGGGCTCGTCAATCGCTTTCAATTCAACGAAAAATTCACGGCAGAGCAACTGCGCAGCGTGCGCTCCAACAAACCATTTTCTTTGCTGTATCTCAGCATCGACCAACTCAAGACGCTGAATGACCTGCAAGGTCGCCGGGCGGGCGATTCATCATTAAAGGCATTTTCCGGCATCATGAAGTGCAATTGCAGGGTTGTCGATACGGTTGCCCGCATCGGTGAAGACAAGTTTGCGGTCCTGTTCCCGGAAACGGATGAATATGTCTGCGGTGTGTTGCTACTCCGGATCAAGGTGGCTACAGAGAAATTATTCAAGGAGGAGAACTGGCCGATCAGCCTGTCGATCGGACGTACCACCCTCACCAGTTCCGAAAAGGGTTTGGACGAGGTATTGCAGGAAGTTATAGAGAAAATGGCTTCGAACCCGGATCAGATTCTGGCACCGTAGTCGCGCAAGCACGCATTGTGGAATTTTGACAGGCTGCCATTCACCTGATGTTCAGGCATAGCAAAAGCATATGCCGGATATCTGACTCAACAAATACTCGAATTTCGTTTCAATTCGATTTTGCCACGCATCGCGACTTTCAACCGTTGCATCGTCAGAATTTTCCCGCCCAGGTCCGTAACCCCTGCATGATCATTTCCACTGCGATGGTTCCAACATACAGTGCCGTAATGCGCCCGGCGACCTCAATGTATTTTTTTATGATGGGTTCATGGCGTGGCCGCGCGAAGTCGTGTATTGCCTTGAGGGCGAGCATGATCCCCACAGAAATAATTACAGCAATAATGATAGTGGCACTGGCATACAGTGCTTCATGCCTCTTGCCGATGACCACGCTGGCGCTGATCGTGCCGGGACCGATCAATACAGGCATCGCAATCGCACCCGCAAGACCCGGTGATTCCCCTCTTAGCGCCGTTATCGCGTTCGGTCCGTTAAAGACGAACTGCAACCCGATTAGGAGAAAGATCACGCCGCCGAATATCTGGAAAGAGGCAAATTGCGCCTGAATGATGCTGGAGAATATGACATCGCCGAGTATCGCGAAACTGCAAAATACCGCCGTGGCGATGAGGCTGCCATGGATCAATACCTTAGCGAAGCGTCTTTGATCGAGCTTCTCGACCAGGTCGACAAGATAAATGATGACCAGGAAGGGATTGAGCAGGGCCAGCATCAGGACTGCAGATTTTATAAGTTCGCTCATATTTTTTACCGTTTTACGATAGTCTTCTTCGACCGTAGAGTCATCCTGCTGCCACTGCCCGTTTTGGCAAACTGCTGAAAAGTGCGGGTGACAACACAAGCAATCCCGCCAGAATTCCCGGCATCCCTTCGTAAACAGCGTTTTGCCATCCAATATAACGCCACAAGGCCGCAGTTGCCAGGCCGGTGAATATCGCAATGATGCTTGCCCTGGAGCCCGGCTTGCCACCCAGCGCCAGCACGATCAACAACGGGGCGAAAGCACTGGCCAGACCGGACCATGCCATGATGACCAGGCTGAATACGCTCTGTTTGTTGAGCAATGCCCATAATAGGGCGGCCAGGGTGATTCCGGCTGTCCCTGCTTTCAATATTCTTGTATTTTCAATCCTGTGCGGAAGCAGATCATGGGTCAGCGCGGACGAGCAACTGAGTATCAGTGAATCCGCCGTCGATATCGTGGCGGCGAAAATCCCTGCGAGAATCACGCCGACCAGGGCCGGCGGCAGCAACTGCAGGGCCATCGTCGGCAATGCCAGTTCCGCATCGAACGAACCGGGATCGACCAGATAAATCCGGGACAACATACCGACACTTGTAGCCATCAAATAGAACACAGTAAACCACAGGTAATACCATAAGCGCGCCTGATGCATTTTCGCTGAATCGTTCAGCGTCATGAACCGGACCATGATGTGCGGCTGCCCGACCACCGACAATCCGGCGAATCCCCAACTGACGGCAAATATCACCCCGCCGACAAAACCCGGCACCACCATATCCTTGGGAAACCAGTCCATGAAGCCCGGCACTCCGTTCATCTGCGTGATGGCTGCCCCCATACCGCCAAGATTGGATACAGCGACAAACAGCAATAATCCCATCGCAATGATCATGACGACCGACTGGGCTGCATCTGTCCAGATCGATGCGCGTATCCCGCCGGAAAAACAGTAGCCCACCACCAGGACCGCACCTATGACGGCGCCCGACCAAGTGGGCCAGTCGAGCAGAACGTGCAGTGCCTTGCCGCCGGCAACCAGCTGCGCACTGGCATAGGCCAGCATGAAGATCAGCGATATCCCGCCGATAACGCGCTGCAGCATGCGCCCCTGCCCGCCATTCCAGCGGCTCAGCACTCCGGCGAAACTCGCCTCTCCGGTATGCTGGGTGGCCATCCGCAAACGGGAATGAATAAAAGTGGAAGACAGGAAATCGCCCGCGATCCATCCCAGCATCAGCCATACCGAAGCCAGCCCGGTTACATAGGTGTAACCGATCACGCCGATGAACATGAAGCCGCTGTTGTTGGTCGCGACTGCAGACAGGCCGACCAGCGATGGAGCAACCGACTTGCTGGCCAGATAATAATCCTGCTTGGTGTTGCGGCTGCTGAAAATCGATGCAAGGCCGATCAGCAGGAATAAGCCCAAAAACAATATGAAGGTCAATATCATGTGCGCTTAATTTTCCACAGCTGGGAATACATTTGGATGGCCGGCAGGAAACTATGCGGCCTGCAATTCGCCGCGATAACTTTCCGAGTCGAAGCGTTGCGGTTTTATTGTCTCGACATGCTCGCGTGTAGCGATGTATTCGGGCCGGGGTGATTGATCGCAGAACGGCTTTACGATCCGATTGCTGATCGCGTTGTAGACAAAGAACACGTTGGAGCGCGGGTCCGGTGTGATGTTGCTGTTGGAACCGTGCATGGTATTGCAATCAAATATGATCACCGAGCCCGGCTTGGCCACCGCACTCACTACCCCGTTGTGTCTGGCCAATTGCTCAAGCAGATCGTCCTCCGGCACGCCATACTCCTGTTTTTTCAGCGATGCCTTGAAGTGGTTGGCGGGCGTATCGCCGGTACAAACAGCATACGATTTGTGCGACCCGGGCATCAGCATCAGCGGGCCGTTATGCTGTGTGTTCTCGGTCAATGTGATGGACATGCTCAGGGCACGCATGGCAGGCATGCCATCCTCGACATGCCAAGTCTCGAAATCCGAGTGCCAGTAGAATTCCTTGCCGCGAAAACCGGGCTTGTAGTTCAGTCTGGACTGGTGGATATAGACATCATCATCCAGCAGGCCCTGCGCGATTCCAGCCAGGCGCTGGTCCGATGCCAGGCGCTTGAAAACCGGACTGATGCTGTGCACACGGAATATCGAACGGATGTCACCGCTTCCGGGCTCCGAGATCACCTCGTCGTTCCCCGTCAAAATAGCATCCTTGCGCAGGCGCTCCAGTTCATCCTTGAAACACTGGACCTCCTCGCCGCTGAAAACATCGTGGAGCACCAGATAACCATCGCGTTCATATTGCACAATCTGTTTGGATGACAAATGTGCCAACAGCCGCGCAGAACCCGGCGAATAAATGACAGGATCCGCACGTGATTCCAAACATGCTCCACGACCGGCGCGCGACGGATATCTATCTACAGCTTCACTCATTTCAATTCTCCTGTTCCAATTCGACCCGCCTCCTTCACAGTGGAAATTCAGTCCTCTATCGCCTCGGCATCCAGCTCATAAGCGCCCTGGGCGTTGTGGACTTCCTTGCCATGCAGCGGCGGATTGAACACACAGGCCATCTTCATCTCGGTTGTGGCCCGCAATTTGTGCCTGTCATGATTGTTCAGCGCATAGATTGTGCCGGGTTTGACGGGATAGACTTTCCCATCAGCCAGGTCTTCGATCTCGCCTTCGCCGCTGATGCAATACACCGACTCCAGATGATGCTGATAGTGCATTTCCAGATCGGCGCCGGCATAGATGGTGGTTATATGGAAAGAAAATCCCATGTCATCGCTCTTGAGGAGCAAACGCGTGCTCTCCCAGCCCTTGCTAACCACGCGCCGATCGTTTTGCCCGGCCTCCCCCAATGTTCTGACTATCATTTCATCTCCATTTCATTTTTCAAGTGCCACCGTCCATTCCGCACATATCACGCCGTCTGAAAAAAATCCTTCTCGCTCGGGATCTTCCTGAAATGCTCGCATGATTCGCTGATGCTCTCCTCAATCATGTCGAGCCCCCTGCCGAGCGCCTCATCGGAGATTGTCAACGGACAAAGCAATTTGATCACCTGGTCATCTGCGCCGCTGGTCTCGATCATCAGCCCTTTTTTGAAGGCGCGCAGCGAGATGGCGCTGGCCAACTCCCCGCTCACGCAGTTGATCCCCTGGAACATGCCCCGACCGCGCGCGTTAAAATTCCCGTCGCCGTATTGCTCTACAAAATGATTGAGGCGATCAGATATGACACGCCCCTTTTCCGCGATACTTTTGGAAAACTTGCTGTCCGACCAATAGTGGTTGATCGCCGCGGTCGCGGTGATGAATGCATGATTGTTGCCGCGGAATGTGCCGTTGTGCTCGCCCGGCTTCCACAGATCGAGTTCCGATTTCATCAGCACCACCGCCATCGGCAATCCGTATCCGCTCAGTGATTTGGACATGGTGACGATATCCGGCTGAATACCGACCGGCTCGAAGCTGAAGAACGTGCCGGTCCTTCCGCAGCCTGCCTGGATATCATCGATGATCAGCAGGACTTCATGGCGCCGGCAAACCTCCTGCAATGATTTGAGCCACGCGAAACTCGCCGCATTGATCCCGCCTTCGCCCTGCACCGTTTCAACGATGGCCGCAGCCGGCTTATCCACACCACTGCTGGCGTCGGACAGCACCTTGTCCAGATATGCCGTGGTATCAAAACCTTCGCCAAGATAGCCGTCATAGGGTATGCGCGTGATGCCACCCAGATTGATCCCGGCCGCACCGCGATGGTGTGAATTCCCGGTCGCTGCCAATGCACCCAGCGTGACGCCGTGAAATCCGTTGGTGAAAGCAATGATGTTGTGTCGTCCGGTGATATTCCGCGCCAGCTTCATTGCGGCTTCGACGGCATTCGTTCCGGTCGGCCCGGTGAACTGCACCTGATAATCCAGCCCCCTGGGTCTGAGTATCTTGGCCTGAAACGTTTCCAGGAACTGCTGCTTGGCCACGGTATGCAGGTCCAGCCCATGGGTGATCCCGTCCGCCTCGATGTAATCCAGCAGTGCCTGCTTGAACAGCGGATTATTATGTCCGTAATTCAGCGTCCCCGCACCGGCAAGAAAATCCAGAAATTCTGTTCCATCCTGGTCGTACAGATACTCACCGCTCGCGCGGTTGAACACCCTGGGAAAAGCCCGTGCATAGCTGCGCACCTCCGATTCCAGCTCGTCAAAAATCTTCATTCCTTTTTCTCCTTAATCTTGTAAATGTGAGCCACTTTCTGCTGCAAATGGGCCGATTCGAAACAGGTCTTCTGTTTCGTGCGCGCCTTCAAAATGCAACGCCTGCTCGAACATGACTGAGCGAACCATGTCTGTATGTTGCTCAGTCGCGAACCCCGTAAACAATTTCAATGACGCCTCGTTTCCGGGGGTGATAGATGTCTCGATGTAACGGATACCCTGCGTTGCCGTCCGTTTCATCAAATTGCGCAGCATGGTGCGCGCCAGACCCCGGCCGCGCGCCGAAGGATGCACCGCCACTTGCCAGACGAACAGCGTGTCCGGTCGATCCGGTACGGCATAGCCGGTTACGCTACCAACCAGATCGCCGTTGCTGATGGCCGCCATCGAAGTGTTCCGGAAATGACTGCACTGCAACAAGTTGCAGTATGTGGAATTGGGATCGAGTGGAGGACAGGCATGCACCAACCGGTGCAGCGCCATACCATCGGTAGGCGCCAGAGTGCGAAATTCAAATGGGACGGGATCGTGAACCGCTAAATTTTCTCTGTCTGTTTGATTGGTCAAAACATAATGCGGCATGGAAAGACAATACAACATGTCATCCAGCACCTTGTGGGTCGGGTTTACAATTTCTTTTTTACCTTAACACATCAAAAAGCATATGGCCAGAATTTATCCGGATATCAATGCACCATGCTCCGCGTACCGGATATATCGGAAGTGAAGATCAAATCCGGCCCGCGTGTTCTTATACGCCCTGCATCATCCACCACCAGCCGGTCAGCGTGACTAATGAGATCACCAGGCCTACTGCCACCATCAATGTCGCCAACGGCGGATCGAGATCATGTTCGGTCGCGAGTATCGCGGCGGTGATCATCGGCGGCATCGCCGCTTCGAACAGGGTGATCTGTATGACCTGGCCGTGTGCGCCGAACAGCGGCACATACAACAGGAACAACACCAGCGGCGCCAGCAGCAGTTTGAATGCCAAGCCTATCGCCAGATTTCGACCGTTGCCTCGGAGATGACCGAGACGCAATTGGAAGCCGACCGCGACCAGCGCCAAGGGTGCCAATGTATCACCCAGCCGTTTGAGTGCGAATGTGAGCCATGCCGGATAATCCACCGGGATCAGCACTAGCGCGATCACCAAAGCGATGAACGGCGGGAACTGCACGATCCGCTTGAGCATTTCACCGATGCCGGGGCGTCCTGAAGAATAGATACCGGCAACGGTGATGCCCAATGTCGAGAGCACCAGAAAGGAACCGAGCTGGTCGATGATGATGCCGGTGGCCAGTCCCTGGTGTCCGTAATAGGCCTCGATCATCGGCAGGCCAAAGTAGGAAGTATTGCCCAGCCCGCCGGTCAGCACCAATGCGCCCACCGTGCCTCTGGGTAAA
>JBBQNH010000075.1:0-11445 GCA_038329705.1 Burkholderiales bacterium
CCGCATACGGAAAGCCCTGAGCATGAGCCTGCTACTGGACGCCCGCAAAAAATCCCAGCAAGCGCAATCCGCCCAGGCCGGCGACAGAAATAATTCCGGTGTTGAATTGAGCCTGGAACCGCATCCCTCTTCGCCCGAAACTGCCGCACCGGCTGCTTCGGTACCTGACGAGCATGCACGAACCGCCGGAAAAAACCTGTTCAACGCAAAATCCGGTTCAGCATCCAATGTCCGCGCCGGTGCCAATCGCAATCTGCTGATCGCGCTGGGCGCCACGGTCGTTCTGCTCGCTGCCGGCGCGGGTTACGTTTGGTATGCGATCTCTAACCCCAAACAGCAGCCGAGACATCCCGTCCAATCGCCGGTTGTTGCTGTTGCAAAGCAGGCGCCCGCAGCGGTTCCCCCACAAAACAATCTGGTGTCCAACATTGCCCCCGCCGAAGTCGCCGCCCCGAAAACGGTCGGCCCAAAAACAGTCGACACGACAAAACCAAGGCATGTGACAAAACGTTCGGCAAGATCGGCGCCGGCACGGGCACGCAACAATGCCCCTGTGCAGATCGAACTGAGTCGCGAGCAACCCATAGACCCGATACTCAACAATGCCTATCTGGCCTATCGCGCTGGCAAGCTCGATCAGGCCCAACAGCAGTATCTCGATGTACTCAATCTGGATTCAAATAACACCGATGCACTTCTCGGCCTCGGGGCCATTGCACAACGACGCGGAGATAGCAGCCAGGCAGCGCACTATTACGCGCAGGTATTGGCACTGGACCCGCGCAATGCCGTGGCCAATTCCGGCATGTCGGCTTTGTCCAACGACGACAACCGCGAAAGCCGTCTGAAGTCGTTGCTCAATGAGCAGCGTGATTCTTCATCCCTGCATTTTGCCCTGGGCAATTTCTACGCGGAGCAGGCACGCTGGGGAGATGCGCAACAATCCTATTTCAACGCTTACAAATTGACGCCCGGCAATGCCGAATTGGCATTCAATCTGGCCGTCAGTCTGGACCGTCTCGGGCAAAGCAAAGCAGCAGCACAGTATTACCAGCGTGCATTGCAGCTTGATCCGGATAACCTTGCGGCATTCGACCACGCAAACATTTCAAAACGCATTAGTGAACTGACCCACTAGATATTCATGCCTACAAACAAGAAGCCTGAAAATCTGAATTCAGGAAGCCCACCACACCAGCAACTGGGTCAGATTCTGGTCAGCAAAGGCGTGATCAGCGACGACCAGTTGCGCATCGCCCTGCAGGAACAGGCGAAGACACATCAGCCGCTGGGACGCCTGCTGGTTCGCCTTGGCTTTCTCTCGGAAGCCACTATCCGCGACGTCCTGTCGGAAAACCTTGGCCAGCTAAGCGTGGATCTCTCCACGGTCATCATCGATTCAACGGCGCTGTCCCTGATCCCCAAGGATGTCGCGCGCCGTTATCAATTATTGCCCCTGTCCGTGGATATGGTTGCCCGCATCCTGACCCTGGCAGTAGCCGATCCTGACAATATCATCGCGCTGGACCAGGTACGCGCGCTGCTCAAGGACGAGTACCGCCTCGTCACCGAACTCGCCAGCGAGTCCGACATCCTGCGCGCGATCGATCAGTATTACGGTTTCGAACTTTCCATCGACGGCATCCTGCATGAGATCGAGCCGGGCGACATGGAATACCAGACCACGCAATCCGGCGTGAACGAATTCAGCCAGCCGGTGGTGCGCCTGATCGATGCGCTGCTCACCGAAGCCGTGCAACGCGGGGCTTCGGATATCCACTTCGAACCCGAAAGCAGCTTTTTGCGCATCCGCTACCGCGTCGACGGCGTATTGCGCCAGGTACGCAGTCTGCACAAGAGCTTCTGGCCGGCGATGGTGGTGCGCCTGAAAGTGATGAGCAACATGAATATCGCCGAGACCCGCGCGCCGCAGGACGGACGTATCTCATTGCGACTGTCCGGCCGGCCGATCGATTTCAGGGTCGCCTCGCATCCCACGACGCACGGCGAAAATCTGGTGCTGCGCATCCTTGACCGGCAGAAAGGCATCGTGTCGCTGGATCGGTTGGGCCTGGATGACGATGCTCTCACCATGCTCAAGATGATCATTGCCAAGCCGGAAGGCATCGTGATGGTGACGGGACCCACCGGTAGCGGCAAGACCACCACGCTGTATTCGGTGCTGAATCATATCAACACCGAATCGGTCAACATCATGACACTGGAAGACCCGGTCGAGTACCCGCTGGCGATGATCCGGCAGACCTCGGTGAACGAATCTGCCAAGATGGATTTCGCCAACGGTATCCGCTCCATGATGCGCCAGGACCCGGACATCATCCTGGTCGGCGAGATCCGCGACCATCCCACCGCCGAGATGGCATTCCGTGCCGCGATGACCGGACACCAGGTCTATTCGACGCTGCACACCAATTCCGCGATCGGTGCGATCCCACGACTGCTCGATATCGGCATACTGCCGGACATCATGGCCGGCAACATCATCGGTATCGTGGCTCAGCGTCTGGTGCGCATCTTGTGCAAAGAGTGCAAATATCCCTACACTCCCGATGCGTCCGAACGCAAATTGCTCGGCCTTAAAGGGCAGCAGGACATCACCCTGTACCGCGCTGCCGGCTGTGAATCCTGCAACCATCAGGGCTACAAGGGACGCATGACCATCATGGAGTTGCTCAAGATGGATTATGAACTGGATGACCTTGTCTCGCATCGCGCCAGTGCCCGCGAGATCAGGGAGGCTGCACTTGCCAAGGGATTTCGCCCGTTGGCACTGGACGGCATCCGTCGCATCCAGCAGGGTATCACCTCGCTTGCGGAGGTCAGCCGCATCGTGGATCTGACCGACCGGCTGAGCTGAGGAAACTGAATGGCGCTCTATAACTATCGGGCAATAGATAGTCTCGGCAAGCCTCACAGAGGTTTGCAGGATGCCGCCAATCAGGTCGACCTGGAACTGCGCCTCAAGCGGGGTGGCCTCGACCTGATCGATGCCAAAGTGGATGCCGGTGGGAGCGGGGGCCGCAACAAGATCAAGCGACCCGAATTGATCACGTTCTTTTTCAATCTTGAACAGCTTACCCGTGCCGGTGTACCGCTGCTGGAAAGTCTTGCCGACCTGCGCGACACCATGAACGACCAGCGTTTCCGCGAAGTCATCGCCAACCTGGTCGAGTCGATCGAAGGCGGCAAGAAACTGTCCGAAGCAATGGCGCTACACCCCGATGCATTCGACAAGATCTTTGTCAGCCTGACCCATGCCGGGGAAGTGAGCGGACGCCTGCCCGAGGTGTTCGAGCACATCACCGAGTCGGTGAAGTGGCAGGATGAGATGGCCTCGCAAACCAAGACCATTCTGATGTACCCGGCTTTCGTCGGCACCGCGGTGGTGGCGATCACGTTTTTCCTGATGATCTACCTGGTACCGCAACTGGTCAGCTTCATCAAGGGGATGGGACAGGAAGTTCCCATCCAGACGCGCATCCTGATCGCCACGTCGAATTTCTTTGTCAATTACTGGTACATCATGATCGCCTTACCCATCGTATTGCCCATCATTGGCAAGGTGATCGTCACCGCCAGCCCGGAGAGTCGCCTGAGATTCGACAAATTCAAGCTGGATATGTGGGTGATCGGTCCGATTCTGCGCAAAATCATTCTGGCGCGCTTCGCCAACACGTTTGCAATGATGTACGGCTCAGGCATCAGCATCCTGGATTGCATTGCCAATTCCCGGGATGTGGTGAACAATCGCGCGGTTGTCAAAAGCCTGGACGATGTCACGCACGAGATCGAGTCCGGCAAGAATCTGACCCAAAGCTTTCAGAACACCGGCATGTTTCCGCCACTGGTCATACGCATGCTCAGGGTAGGCGAAGCCACCGGTTCGCTGGACAAGGCGTTGCTCAACGTCAGCTATTTTTATGACCGCGACGTAAAAAGCTCCATCAAAAAGGTGCAGGTGATGATCGAACCGACCATGACCATCGTGTTGGGCGCATTACTCGGCTGGGTTATGCTGTCGGTACTGTCGCCAATCTATGATCTTATCGGCAAGGTGCAATTTTGATTGAATCACAAAAAATATCGAGCCACACGATGGATGCCACGAATTGCGAATTTCAACAGAGATCGCACATTGCGGGCATATCCGGTGTCCCTCGTCGCCCAATCCGGAGTTCATTGAGATGAGCCAGGCATTGCTACTGTTCCTGAGCGCAGACCGTCTGCACATGCAGCTCATGGCGGGCAAACAAATCATGCTGCAGCGTGATTTCGAAGACTCCAGGGAAGGGCGGGAAAACTTCACGACCTTTTTGCAAACGACCAAGTGCCCGACTTATCTGCTGACCGACATGATCGAGGAGGATTTCCGCCATGAAATCGTTCCGCACCTGGTCGGCAGCAGTCGCACCGCGCTATTGCAGCGCAAATTCGACCAGTATTATCGCGGTACCCCTTTCTGCAAGGCGACCCTGCTGCAGCGCCAAAAAACAGGGCGGCGCGACGATGACATCCTGTTCTCGGCACTGACCAACCCCGGGCTCATTACCCCCTGGCTGAATATCCTGATGGCGCAGGAGATCCCGCTCGTGGGAATCTACTCGGTACCGCAGATCAGCGAGCCGTTGGTCAAGAACCATCCTTCCAATCATCTCCTGCTGATCTCATGGGAAAAGTATTCGGGTTTGCGGCAAACCTATTTCAGCGAACATCGCATGCAGATATCCCGTCTGACGCCGGTGCACGCAGAACTGACCTTTCAGGATGCCGTCATCAATGAGCTCAACAGAACCTATCAGTATCTGAAGAGCCTGAGTTTGCTTCCTACGGGACAAACGCTCGACGTGCGCATTCTTTGCCATGCGAATGACCGCAGCGACCTATTGAAAAGATTGCCCGATAGCGATGATGTTCGTTATGACTTCGCGGATATCGAAGCAGTCGGCAAGCAACTCAAGATCGGCTACCGGTTCACCGATTCGGATGCCAGCCAGATATTCCTGCACCAACTTGCGACCAACCGCCCCAGCACCCATTACGCCAATACTGAACACACCCGCTACTACACGCTCTGGACGCTACGCCGGATATTGAACTGGAGTGGCGGCCTGGTATTGCTTGCCAGCTTGTTGTGGGGGATATCAACTGTCTGGCAGAGTCGCACGGATGCAAATGCAGCGGATTCGCTCAAGAAACAGGCGGCCGGCATATTGCAGGAAGCGAACCAGATCAGGGAAAGCTTCCCCGGCACACGCGTCCCCGCGGCAGACATGAAGGCCAGTGTTTCTGTCATCCGCAAGCTAGATCAGTACGACCCTGTGCCGCAGGTCATCCTGAAACCGGTCAGTGCGGTGCTTGACCGTTATCCGCAGATCGCGATAAACGAACTGGATTGGCATGAAAGTGCGGCCGAACCGGTTGCCGGCAACACCCGGGGCGACGTCCCCGCCCAAGTGATCATCCTGAAAGGGAATATGCAAGGCTTCGGCGACGATTACCGCGCCGCCCTGGCCTATCTGGATCGCTTCCAGCTTGAGTTGAGCAGGCAGGGTTACCAGGTGAGCGCCCTTGCCAGACCACTCGATATCAGTCCCAGCGGCAGCCTTGGTGATCAGAGCCAGGCTGCCGAGCTTGAACTCGCATTTTCCTTCAAGCTTGTGTGGAGACCGTCGATATGAAATTCTCCAACTCCGACTTTCACATGATGCGCTTGAGCATCGCGCTGGTCTGCACATCGATACTGATCAGCGGTGTCATTTTGTACAGCAGCAGTGTGTATGCAATCCACACGAAAAATGACCACCGGACCGCACAGACCCAGCTGAATAGTGCTCAAAACAAGTTGACCATGGCCCGCCAGGACCGGGAGAATCTGGCATCATATTCCAAGGAATATGATGCCCTGGAATCGAACAAGATCATCGGCGACGACCACAGGCTGGACTGGATGGAAGGGATGTCGAAACTCCGCCAGCAAAATCTGGTCATCGATTTTGGCTACAATATAGCCCCGCAAAAGAAATATGCCCCGCAACCCGCCGTAGACAGCGGTGACTTCGAAATCCATTACAGCGAAATGAAATTGCAATTTGATTTACTGCATGAAGGGCAGTTGTTGAACTTCTTCGATGCTTTGCGCCGCCGGATCAAAGGTCATTACCAACTTGAAGGCTGCAAGTTGGAACGTGCCATTGCGGTGGGGGAAACCGGACCGAGCGTCGGAGCGAACCTCAAGGCAGAATGCAACGGCGGCTGGATAACGCTGAAGAACAGGAACAGCCCATCATGAGACCAATGCTCAAAATCGGCCTTATCGCCACCGGACTGTTCGCCTTCGAATTGTCCGCATCGGCACTCACCAGCGCTGCAGAACTGAAGCGGTTGTTCTTTACCCCCGAACAACGCACCCGGCTTGACTATAACTATTCAAGAGAGTCCGTGTCAGAAAATAATGATCGTGCACTGATGTTGAACGGAATCGTGCAAAAGCATGGCGGAAAGCGCACCGTATGGATCAACGGCGTGCCCCAGCAAGCCGGAAGCAGCGATGACAGGGCACCCGAGAGCCAATCCGTGCAGATACCCGGCAAACCCAGTACGGTCAAACTCAAAGTCGGGCAACGGGTATTGCTTGATCCCGCCGCCAATTCTGGCTCGAATCCGGACACAACCAGGTCGGATACACCAGACAAGCCCGGGGAATAAATCATGTCCGTCAAACGCACCGCCCTTTTCAATCAGGATCGCGGCAAGCAGCACGGCGCTGCGTTGATGGTGATGCTGGTGATCATGATCATGGGTGCTGCGGCAATCCTGGTCAGTACACTCAACAGTTCAGCACTGAAGTTAGCGCGCGACACCAGCGCTGCCGACGCACTGGTACAGGCAAAAAATGCGTTGATAGGTCGGGCCGTAGCCGATAGTTCCAGTCCGGGCAGCCTGCCTTGCCCGGATACCAATGGCGATGGCTCGGCAGAATTATTCTCAGGCTCAGACTGCCCCAGCTACATTGGCAGGTTGCCATGGAAAACCCTGGGGCTGCCCGATCTGCGCGATGGTGCGGGAGAACAGTTGTGGTATGCGCTGTCACCCAACTTCCGTGACTACATCTCGGCAAACCCGATCAACAGCGACACTCAGGGAACCTTGAATATCAGCGGTGCCAACGCTGCCAATAGCATCATCGCCATCGTGTTTGCGCCCGGCTCCACGCTATCGGGGCAAAACCGCTCAACCACCACCGCTGCATGCACCACACTGGGCACCCCAGTACCCGGCAATCAGTGTGCGACCAATTATCTGGAAGGCAGTAATGCCAATCTAAGCACGGCAGGCGCACCCAACTCTGCTTATCAATCCGCCGCGACCAGCAGCAACTTCAATGACCGGATGCTCGTCATCAACCATGACCAGCTTTTCCAACCGGTGGAGACGCGCATCGCGCGCGAAGCGAAAAATTGTCTGGATGCCTATGCATTATCTTCCGCAAACAAATACCCGTGGGCCGCCCCGGCCACCGACACTTCCAATATCGGCAGTTACTCCACATTGTTTGGCAGAATCTCCAGCACGCCGAATATCGATACCTCTTCAGGCAGCGGCGTCAGTTCGTCCGACAAGGCAACCATGACCAACGCCTTGAATGACCTGCTGACGGCCTTGAACAACTACATCGCGAATCAGACCCTCTCCAACAAAACCGCGTTGCGCGACGCGGGAAATTACGTGGTCAGTCTGAAGCATCTCATCCCCTCACCGCCCGCTGCATCAAACTACAGTTCAAAGATCGATGATGCGGGCGATTGGGGTCGGGACATCGGAAATGGAAACGTTTCCAGTACCACCAGCAACTTCAACAGTGCAACCACATCCATCAATACTGCGCAGACTGCAACTTCATCCCTCGCGGCGAGTACCGATACCACGATGTCTACAAACTGGCCGTCCGGATGTTTCGTCCCGGGCAGCTATTGGGGTAGCTGGTCAAATATGGTGTTCTACCAGGTAGCGGGCGGTTACCAACCCGGTAGCAGTGGCACAGGCTGTGGCGCCAACTGCCTCTCCATCAGCGGAGCCGGTTATACGACCGGCGGTTCCGGAACCTATCGCGCAACGGTTCTGCTCGCCAGAGTCGCGATCTCGTCCGCACAGACAACCGGGCGCGCCAATCCCAACACCGACCCACCATCCGCTTACCTGGAAGGAGTGAACCCGCACACGGGAGCGACACCGGCGATCACTTTCGTCACCAATAGCCCGTCGAGTACCAACTACTCGACCAACAATGATTTGGTATTGTGTCTGGATGGAAAGAACAATTGCAAATGATGACCCATCTTTCACTCTACCCCGAACGACAAGGTCAATCCGGCTTCACACTGGTGGAATTGGCCATGGTGCTGACCATCGTGGCATTACTGCTGGGTGGCTTGTTGCCCACCATTACCAGCCAGGTCGAGCAACGAAACGTCGGCGAGACACGCAAGCAGCTTGATGAGATACAGCAGGCACTGATCGGCTACACCATCATCAATGGCCGCCTGCCCTGCCCTGCATCATCCACCAGCAATGGCGTGGAGAGTCCGGCGGGTGGCGGCAATTGCACAAACTTCTACAATGGCTTTGTTCCCGCAGCGACACTTGGACTCTCGGGAGCCAGCAGCTCGGGCCTGGTTCTCGATTCGTGGGGCAACCCGATCCGCTATGCAGTCACTTCGTGGAACAGTTTGAGTCCGGTGGTGAATAATGTATTCACCACAACGAATGGAATGAGCACGGTGGGGATATCGAACCTTTCGCCACGTCTGCTGGTCTGCTCGACCGCCACCGGCATCAGCGGATCGAGTTGCAGCAGCGGTAATGCGCTCACTGCCAGCCCCGGCGTGCCTGTGCTGATATTTTCCACAGGAAAGAACGGCGCTCAGGGCAGTGCGGGAACTGATGAAGCGGCCAATCTCGACAACAACCAGACCTTTGTCAGCCATCTACCCTCCCCCAGCGACGCCACCAATGGCGCATTCGATGACATCGCCATCTGGATATCGCCTAACCTGCTGATCAACCGCATGGTGTCGGCAGGCAAGCTGCCTTAAGCGCGCCGCCAGGTGGTCCCCGAAGCACTGTCTTCTAGCACGATACCCGCTTCCAGCAGCTCCTTGCGAATACGATCCGCCTCGACATAGTTCTTGGCTTGCTTGGCGGCGTTACGCGCTTCGATTAAATCATCAATTCCCAGTTGATTAGATACAGACCCCGCCATTGCTTTAACTTCCACACCAATCAATGAACCAATACGGCGCCCCTGCAAGTAATCTTTTGCGTCGCGTTGCAGCAACCCCAACGTACCCGCAAGCCCCTTGATTTGCACGGCAAGCTGAGCCGACTTGCTCTTGTTCACTTCGTTTACAAGTTCGAACAATACTGCAATTGCTTCCGGCGTGTTGAAGTCATCATCCATCGCCACTTTGAATCGCTGTGCATGGGACGAACTCCAATCTATTGGAGCATCTTCCGCAGGCACATTCTTCAGTGCCGTATAGAGACGATCCAATGATTGCTTTGCATCGTCCAGATGCACGTCGGAATAATTCAGCGGACTGCGATAATGCGCGCGCAGGATGAAGTAGCGCACCACCTCGGCATCGTATTTTTTCAGCACTTCGCGGATCGTGAAGAAGTTGCCAAGCGACTTGGACATCTTTTCCTTGTCGACATTGACGAAGCCGTTGTGCATCCAGTAATTCACAAAAGTACACTGGTGTGCGCCCTCGCTCTGGGCGATCTCATTCTCGTGATGCGGGAATTGCAGGTCGGCGCCGCCGCCGTGAATGTCGAAATGTGGCCCGAGCAATTTTGAACCCATCGCCGAACATTCGATATGCCAGCCGGGGCGGCCCTTGCCCCACTTTGAATCCCACTTTACCTCGTCAGCTTCCTGTTCCTTGGCGTGTTTCCACAGCACGAAATCGAGCGGATCATCTTTGGCATCAGTCACGTCGACCCGCTCGCCGGCGCGCAGGTCTTCCAGCGATTTGCCGGACAGCTTGCCGTAGCCGGGAAACTTGCGCACCGCGTAATTCACGTCACCATCCGCTGCCAGGTAGGCCAGCCCGTTCTGCTCAAGTTGAGAGATCATGTCCAGCATCTCGGGCACAAACTGCGTGGCACGCGGCTCATGATCCGGACGCTGCACGCCGAGTGCATCCGCATCTTCGTGCATCGCATCGATGAACCGCTGCGTCAGCACATGGATGGATTCGCCATTCTCCGCGGCGCGCTTGATGATCTTGTCGTCGATGTCGGTGATGTTGCGCACGAAATCCACTTCGTAGCCGCTCGCCTTCAGCCAGCGATACACCATGTCAAACACCACCAGCACGCGCGCATGGCCGAGATGACAATAGTCGTATACCGTCATACCGCACACGTACATGCCCACCTTGCCCGGCACAATAGGCACGAATTCCTGCTTGTCACGCACCAGCGTATTGTAGATTTTCAACATAATGATTAAGGCGGAAGCGGATGGAATGCGCGCGCCACATAGGCGATGACGTCACCGATCTGCTGTTCCGACAATACCGATTTCCACGCCGGCATGGAAGTGCCCGTCAGCCCCTCGCGTATCACCGTTCTCAAGCGTGTCCTGGTCATGCTGTCCATGGCCGCAGATTGCGTCAGGTTGCGCGGATGTGGTTCCATAAAACTGCCGATCCAGTTGCGTGCAGTGCCATCCGCCGCATGGCAGAAGGCGCAGTTCTGCTGGAACAGCGTCTCCCCACGCCGTTCTGTTTCAGTCAACCCTTCCAGCTTGGGAGGTTGATCATGCAAATGATAGGGAGTTGCACTGGTCATCGCATCTACAGGCTGACTATTTTTTGCATCTGTGACATTACTCGCGCCATCCGTTTCCCGATCATCTCCGGGAGCATAATTGTTGCGCGGATAGGACACGGGGCGGGATTCCCAATGTAGCTCGCTATTGTTTTCCCTGGCGCGATCGTGGCAACTCACACACGAAGTCATGAACAGTCTCTTGCCGTCGGCCTGTTGCGGAGTGAGCTTCTCCCAGGGCGTGTCGAGCGGGATCTCGCCGAGTGCGAAGGGATAAGCGGCTGCGTAACGTTCATGGTTGAACCACCCGTTCGCTTCGGTATGGTAACGGGTGTTTTCCGCCTTCTCGACCATGAATTCCTGACGCACAAAATCCGCCACTGCCGCGATCTCGTTCGGTTTCAAGATACTCGAGAAACTCATCATTGCGGTTCCCGGACGACCGGACTGGATGGATTGCATCATGCGTTCCCGGCTAAGGTTGTTGGGCGAGATGCTGGTGAAATCTACCGGCTTTGGAGTAAGAAAGGTTGCGGCCAGGGTGCGTGCATTACCTGAATAGCCATGGCAGTAGTAACAACGAAAATTATA
>JBBQNH010000076.1:0-11424 GCA_038329705.1 Burkholderiales bacterium
TATGGACACGTGCGCGACCTGATACCCAAGACCGGCGCGGTCGATACCGACAACGATTTTGCGATGAAGTACGAAACCATTGCGCGCAACAGCAAGCACATGGACGCAATCGCCAAAGCCGCCGCCGTCGCCGACAACATCTATCTGGCACCCGACCCGGACCGTGAGGGAGAGGCGATCGCCTGGCACATTTCCGAATTGCTCAAAGCCAAGCGCGGCATCAAGGGCAAGAACATGCAGCGCGTGGTGTTCTACGAGATCACCCAATCGGCGGTACGCGAAGCGGTCGCTCACCCCCGCGAGATCTCACAGCCGCTGGTGAATGCACAACAGGCGCGCCGTGCGCTGGATTATCTGGTCGGTTTCAATCTGTCGCCGCTGCTGTGGCGCAAGATCCGCCCGGGACTGTCGGCTGGCCGCGTACAAAGCCCTGCGCTGCGCATGATCGTCGAACGCGAACTGGAGATCGAAGCGTTCAAGAGCCAGGAATATTGGACCGTGCATCTCGATACCAACAAGGATCACCAGCCGTTCACCGCCAAGCTGTTCCAGTACCAGGGCAAGAAACTGGAACAGCTCAGCATCGCCAGCCAGACCGAATACGATGCGATCAGCGCCAAGCTCAACGATGCCAAACTGCCGCCCAAGGTGGTGCGTGTCGAGAAGAAAGCCAAGCAGCGTTATGCGGCAGCACCGTTCACCACATCCACTTTGCAGCAGGAAGCGGTGCGCAAACTCGGCATGACCGCCGACCGCACCATGCGCACCGCGCAATCGCTGTATGAAGGCGTGGACATCGGCGGCCAAACGGTAGGCTTGATCTCATACATGCGTACCGACTCGGTGTCGCTGGCAAAAGAAGCCGTGCAGGAGATCCGCGACTACATCAGGGATAATTTTTCTTCCGAATACCTGCCTTCCACGCAACCGGCCTTCAAAAGCAAGACCAAGAATGCGCAGGAGTCGCACGAGGCGATCCGTCCGACCTCGATCCTGCGCACGCCGGACAGCATGCGCGACTACCTGACCGCCGACCAGGCGCGCCTTTATGAAATGATCTGGAAACGCACGCTGGCCTGCCAGATGACCCCGGCGCGATTCGACACGGTGAGCGTGGACATTCGTCTGGGTGGCGACACCACGTTGTTCCGCGCCAACGGCCAGGTGCTGGTTTTTCCCGGCTTCATCGGCGTTTACATGGAAGACGTGGACGACGCGACCGAGGAAGAGGGCGGCAAACTGCCGCCGCTTGCCGAGGGCGATGTATTGCCGATCGACAAGCTATATGGTGAGCAGCATTTCACCCAGCCGCCGCCGCGATACTCGGAAGCCAGTCTGGTCAAGACGCTGGAAGAACACGGCATCGGTCGACCGTCCACCTACGCCACCATCATTTCCACGCTGCAGGCGCGCGAATACGCGATTCTCGACAAGAAGCGCTTCATGCCGACCGATGTCGGCCGCGTCGTGACGCGCTTCCTCACCGACCATTTCACCCGTTACGTGGATTACGATTTCACCGCCCATCTCGAAGACGAACTTGACGAGGTGTCCGAAGGCAAGCGCGACTGGATCGGCGTGATGGACGAATTCTGGAAAGGTTTTTCCAAGCTGATCAAGGAAAAAGCCGACATCGATCGTCCGGTGGAACTGATCGACGAAGCCTGCCCGGAATGCGGCAAACCCCTTGCCAAAAAACTCAGCCGGTACGGCAGCTTCATCAGCTGCACCAATTACCCGGAGTGCAAATACAAACGCAGCCTCAACGGTGAATCCCAGGACGACGCCTCGGCAAGGATTGAGCTGGGTGTGCATCCGGAAACCCAACAGCCGGTGCTGCTGTTGCGCGGCCCGTATGGCCACTATGTGCAACTGGGCGAAGCCGTCAAGGAAGAAAAGATCAAACCCAAGCGCGTGTCATGGCCCAAGGAAATGCCGCTGGAACAGGCCGATCTGGCCGGTGCGCTGAAGCTGCTGGCGTTGCCGCGCGAACTCGGCGCACACCCCGAATCCGGCAAGAAGGTCATCGTCAACATCGGCCGCTTCGGCCCCTATATCGGACACGACGGCAAGTTCAAATCCATCCCGCGCAGCGACAGCATCTTCGATATCGGAATGGAACGCGCCGTGGAATTATTGGCACAGGCACGCGATGGCGCCACCGTTTTGCGCGTGCTGGGCGATCACCCGGATGACAAGGCCAGTGTGGAGATATGCAGCGGCCGTTACGGCCCCTATGCCCGCCACGGCAAGATCAACGCAACCCTGCCCAAAGGTGTGTCGCCGGATGACATCACGCTGGATGAAGCGCTGGAATTGATCGCGGCCAAGGCAGCCAAGGGTGGCGGAAAGACCAAAAGACCTGCGGCCAAAACCGCCAAGCCCAAGGCTGCAAAGTCCAAGGCTGCAAAACCTGACAATGGTAAAACCAAGACCCCGGCAAAAGCGTCCAAGCCTGCTAGCGCCAAGCCGAAGGCGGCCAAGACCACCACCAAAAAACCTGCTGCCGGGAAAGCAAAAAAGCCTGCCCCAAAAAAGGCTGCTGTTACAGCCAAGAAATCCGTCAAGGGCAAAACCGGTCGGTAATGTAAGGCTGGTCTACCCTGCAGGTGACGTGCAATAACTAGCCTTGTTTACGAGCCCGGAGTCCGAATGCGGATTCCCGGAAAAAGTGGACTAATGCTTAACAGTGCTGAACTCAGACGCGGTCGGTTTTGTCGAGTTGTCCGATGCCGGCCAGCGAAAATTCCGCAATATGCTCGCCGATCGCCTCGATCTCTTTGCGGTCATAGCGTAACTTCGGATACAGCCGCTGCAACACCGGGTGCGAATGCCGGTAGAACAGGCACTGGCCGACGATGCTGTGCACGCAACGGCGCAGTTCGGACTCTGAGACTTTTTCACCAACGATCTCGCGCACCAGTTTGCCCAGAAACGCATGCAACGGTGCAATGGCTTCACGCACGATCTTGTCCAGTGCCGACGTGGGGTCGGCCAGTTCACGTGCCATGATCCGGCATTGCGATGAAGGATTCTTTTCATCCAGCAGCATCAGCATGAAATCGCGCAGGAACAATCGCAATCGCAACCTGGGGCACGCGGCGGCACTGACATTGGCATTTTGCAATGCGGCCAGCGGCGCGAAGTTCAATGCTTCGGCGAGCAATCCGTCCTTGCTGCCGAAATGATAATTGACCGCGGCGACGTTCGCATCGGCGCGACGGCATATCTCGCGCACCGTCGCACCCTGAAAACTGTGTTCCGAAAACACCTCGCGGGCCGCGTCCAGCAAACGCATGCGGGTTTGTTCGCTGGCTGTCTTGATTTCCACTTCGGTCATCATTTGTTGGCGATATCCTGCTTGGCACTGTCTGGTTTATCGTTACCTTCGCCTCCCAGCGCCTTGTAAAGCTGTGTGGCTGCGCTTAGCCACGCACGCCGCACCTGTAGCGCACCCTGCTCGGCAGAAAAAGACTGGCGCTGCGCATCCAGCACCTCCAGATTGCTGACGATACCCGCTTTATAGCGTGCCCCGACCAAGCGCAATAAATGGTTTTGCGCATCGGCATTGGCCTGCTGTGCAGCGAGCTGTTCGGCCAGTTTGTCACGCGCACTCAGCAGATCCGCCACTTCGCGAAACGCCTGTTGTATGGTTTTTTCATATTCGGCAACAGCGATCTCCTTGCGTGCCTTGGCGATATCAACGTTGGCGGAAGTGCGTCCGGCATCGAACAACGGCAGGACGATGGCGGGTTGAAAACTCCACGCGCCGCTGCCCGCATCGAACAGTCCGGATAAACTTCGGCTGGCCGTACCCGCGCTGCCGGTCAAAGAGATGCGCGGCAGGAATGCGGCACGGGCCGCACCGATATTGGCATTCGCGGCAATTAATTGCTGTTCGGCAGCCAGCACGTCGGGACGCCGTAACAGCACTTCCGAAGGCAATCCCGCAAACAGATAGGGATTGATACCCTGCTCGGCGAGACTGCGACCGGCGGGCAAATCCGGTATTTCCGCCATGGATTTCCCGATCAACTGATTGAGCAGATTTTCCGCGGCGGCTTGTTGTTGCTGCAGATTCGCCAGTTCGGCCCGCACGGATTGATACGACCCTTCCGCCTGCAACCAGTCCGAGTCGCTGGAGATACCGGCTTCGCGGCGGCGTGTTACCAATTCCCTGGTTTCGCCACGCGCCTTGACGGTATCGGCAGTCAACTGGGTACGTTCACGCAGTTCCTGCAAAGACAGGTAGGCATTGGCCACATCGGCGATCAACGACAGACGGAATGCGCGTTGTGCGGATTCGGTGGCAAGATAACTGGCCTTGGCAAACGCATTCAGGCTGCTGACCCTGCCCCAAAAATCCAGCTCGTATGACACCAGATTCACGCCCACATCGTATCGCTGTGTGCTGATCGCACTGCCGGTAACAGACGCACCGGCCGGTGTCAGAGAAGCATTTCGTGTCGCCGCGAGATTCACGTTAGGCAAGCGGTCGGCACTCTGTATCCCATATTGCGCACGAGCTTCGGCGATGCGCGCGGTGGCGATGCGCAAATCGCGGTTGTTTTCCAGCGCGGCCGCTATCAATGCCTGCAAACGCGGATCGGTAAAGTAATGTTGCCAATCGCCAAGTGCGATACCCGGTGCTAATTTCAACTTCACGCTGTCCGGCCATGCAGCCGCTACAGGCGCTGGCGGACGTTCATAGTTCGGCATCAAGGAACAACCCCCCAGCATCACTGCCAATATGGCCAGCGTTAATTTCTTGTGTCGCTTAGTCATGCTGGTTCTCCTCGTGTACGGCGGGTTTGCGCGCATGTCCCGGAAAGATGCGCCGCACCACCACAAAGAACACCGGAACCAGGAATACCGCCAGCACGGTCACCGCCAACATGCCGCCCATCACGCCGGTGCCGATCGCATGACGGCTTTGCGCGCCCGCGCCGGTCGAGAATGCCAGCGGCGCTACTCCGGCGATAAACGCGATCGAAGTCATCAGTATCGGCCGGAAACGCAGGCGACATGCTTCCAGGGTTGCATCGATCGCAGACATGCCGCCATCCTGCAACCTGCGTGCGAATTCGATGATCAAAATCGCGTTCTTGGAGGAGAGTCCAATGATCGCGATCAAACCCACCTTGAAATAAACATCGTTGGGCAGGTCGCGCATCGTCACCGCCAATACCGCGCCGAAAACACCCAGCGGCACGACCAGCAGCACCGCAAACGGGATAGACCAGCTTTCGTACAGCGCAGCCAGACACAAGAACACCACAATTAGCGAGATGGCGAACAACAAGGGTGCCTGCGCACCTGATTGCCGCTCCTCATATGAGGTACCCGACCATTCGTAGCCTATGCCCTGTGGCAACTGTTGCGCGATCTGCTCCATCGCTGCCGATGCTTCGCCGCTGCTGTGTCCGGGAGCAGGACCACCCGAAATCTTCATCGTCGCCAAACCGTTGTAACGGTCCAACTTGGGCGAGCCGGCGATCCAGCGCAACTTTGCAAGTTCCGACAAAGGCACCATGTCGCCTTTGTTGTTGCGTATCGACACCCGCAATATATCCTTGGGTGTGCTCCGTATGCCCGATTCAGCCTGCATTTGCACCCGCAGGGTACGCCCCTGCCGGGTAAAGTCGTTGATATAGGCTACACCCAATGTCGATTGCAGAGTTTCATTCAAATCTGCAATCGATACGCCCAGGGTCTCTGCCTTCAAACGGTCGATGTCGAGTAGCAGTTGCGGTCCGGCTTCCTGGCCTTCGGGACGCACACCGGCCAGTACCGGATTCTGAGAGGCCATGCCCAAAGCCATGTTGCGTGCTTCCAGCAACTTTTCCCGTCCGACGCCACCGCGATCCTGCAAGCGGAAATCGAAGCCGCCCAATGCCGCCAACTCCGGGATAGGCGGCGGATTGACCGCAAAGATCATCGCCTGTTTGATTTGAAATAGTGCCATGTTGGCCTTACGCACCAGCGCGACCGACGAACTGCCCGCGCCCTTTCGCTCATCCCAGGGCTTCAGGGTCACAAAGACGATCCCGACGTTCTGGCCGCGCCCGACGAACGAAAAGCCCGCCACACCGATCACGTGCTCGATCTCCGGTTGTCCAAGATAGAATTTTTCAACTTTGGACAACACCTCAAGGGTACGCGCCTGGGTGGCTCCCGGAGGTAGCTGTACGATATTGATGAAATAACCCTGGTCTTCTGCCGGCAAAAAACTGCCGGGCAGCTTGCTGAACAGCCCTGCCATCGCGACAAAGATCACTACGTAGACCAGCAGGTACCGCGTGGTCTTCCTGACGATCTTGCCCACACCGCTGGTGTAATGTGTGGTGCTGCGCGCGAAGAAGCGGTTGAACCAGCCCAAAAATCCGCGCGTCGGCAACACATCTGCCTTGCCTGGCGTGTGTTTGAGCAAAGTCGCGCACAGTGCCGGCGTCAGCGTGAACGCCATCAACGCGGAGAACATCATGGCCAGCACCAGGGTTACGGCGAACTGGCGGTAGATCGCCCCCGTCGATCCCGGGAAAAATGCCATCGGTATGAATACCGCCATGAGCACCAGCGATATCGCGATGATCGCGGCGACCAGCTGATCCATCGCCTTGCGCGTCGCATCACGTGGCGACAGATTCTCCGTGCTCATGATGCGCTCGACGTTTTCCACCACCACGATGGCATCGTCCACCACGATACCGATCGCCAACACCATCGCGAACAGCGTCAACACATTGATGGAATAGCCGAGCAAATACAGTCCGACCAGTGCGCCCACCAGTGCGATCGGGATGACGATGGCAGGTATCAGTGTCGCGCGCCAGTTCCCCAGGAACAAGAACATCACCAGCACCACCAGCAACAATGCCTCGCTCAGGCTTTTCAATATTTCCCTGATGGATATATCGATGAACTTGGACGTGTCATAGGGCACGACCCAGCTGACGCCTTTGGGGAAAAATTTGGCCAACTCCGTCATCTTCGCCCTGACCGCCTTGACGGTATCCAGGGCGTTCGCGCCCGGTGTCAATCGTACCGCGATCGCGGCAGTCGGTTGGCCGTCGATACGCGCTGCCCGGTTGTAGTCCTGCGCACCCAACTCAACGCGTGCCACATCCTTTACGCGCAACGTGGAGCCATCAGGATTGGTCCGCACGATCACGTTGCCGAACTCCTCGGGCGTGGATAATCTGCTTTGGGTCACGATGACCGCATCAAGCTGTTGTCCGGGTGCCGACGGCAATTGCCCGAGCTCCCCTGTCGCCAACTGGGAATTCTGTGCGCGTACGGCACTCGCCACATCTGCGGGCGAAAGGTTATAGATTTTCAACTTGTCCATCTTCAGCCACAAGCGCATCGAGTATTCGGTGCCGAACAGCAGCGCCTCGCCCACTCCAGGCACGCGCTGGATGCTGTCTAGCACATTGGCCGTGGTGAAACTGCCCAGCGCGACATCGTTCATGCTCTTGTCCGGCGAGAACAGCGCAACGAACATCACATAATTGCGCGCCGATTTGGTCACGGTAATGCCCAGTCGGCGCACATCATCGGGCAAGCGCGGCTCCGCGCGCTTGACGCGGTTCTGCGCTTCGACCGAGGCCAGATCAAGGTTCGTGCCCGCCTCAAAGGTCAGCGTGATGCTGCCGGTACCCAGTTCGGATGAAGATTCCATGTACAGCAGGTGCTCGATGCCGTTCATCTGCTGTTCTATCAGCGACACCGCCGATTCTTCAATGACCTGCGCCGATGCTCCCGGATAATTGAGGGAGATCGACAGGGCCGGTGGCGCGACAGAAGGGTATTGGGCGACCGGCAGGTTTTTCAGTGCCAGCACACCGCCCAACAGAATGATGAGCGCGATCACCCAGGCGAAGATCGGGCGGTCGATGAAGAATTTTGCGAACATGGGGGATCCTTACTGTTTGTTGTTTGCGGAAGCCGTGGGGGATTTGTCCCCCGTTAGCGGTACCGGCTTGACCACAGACCCGGGTCGCGCTTTCTGCAAACCGTTCACAATGACCTGTTCACCTCCCTTGAGGCCTTCGGCGATGATGAAATCTTCACCAGCCATGTCACCCACTGTTACCGGCACGGGGTTTACCTTGTCCTCTGCGCCGACCACCATGACATATTGACCCTGTGGTCCGATTTGTACCGCGCGCTGCGGGACGCGTATCACATTCACCGCCAAAGCCTGCGGAAAGCGGATGCGCACAAACATGCCGGGCAACAGATCGCGTCTGGGATTGGGGAATTCGGCGCGCAACGACACCGAACCTGTACCGGGATCCACTGCCATGTCGGTGAAAAATATCTTGCCGGGGTGTGGATAAACACTGCCATCTTCCTGCAGCAATTCCACCTTGGCTGATTCCGCCCGTTTCAGCGTACCTGCCTGAACAGCCTGTTGCAGGCGTAACAGATCGGCTCCGGGTTCCGTAAAATTAACGTAGATAGGATCGAGTTGCTCGATGGTGGCCAATAGTGTGGCTTCCCCTTGGCCTACCAATGCGCCTTCAGTCACCAGCGCGCGGCCGATGCGCCCGGAAATAGCGGCGGGAACAGTGGTGTATGCCAGGTCTTCAGACGCGCGCGTAGCAGCAGCTTCCGCTTGTTTAGCCTTGGCTTCCGCCAGATCGAACTCCTGCTGGCTGACCGCTTTGACTTCCAGCAGCGGCTTATACCGTTCTACATTCTGGCGCGCGATTTCCAGATCGGCTTTGGCCGATGCCGCCGCAGTTTTGTAAATACGCGGGTCGATTCGGAATAGTGAATCGCCTGCCTGGACGTCGCTGCCTTCCTTGAACAGTCTTTTTTCAACCACACCCTCGACGCGCGCTCGCACCTGCGCCGTGCGATAGGCCTGGATTCGCCCGGGCAAATCCTGGGTTAGTGTCGCCTTGCCCGGAACGACGGTGATCACATCCACTTCGGGTGGAGGCATTGCCGCGCCCGCTCCGGGACCCGCTGCAGGTTTGTCACTGCAACCGGCCAGCACGGACATCATCAGCACAACAAAAATGATAGGTTTGATTGGAGTTGTCATGTCGGGGATCTCTATGTGATTTTGTAAAAGCAATTCTTTACTCCTGAAGCGGTGAAAACGGTCTTGATACCGGTTGATCGGGACGCGGACATTAATTGGCTTGGTTGAATGGCTATGTGCAGGTCTGCCAGTAAAAGCCGGAGGAAACCTGACTCGATTTAGCTAGTGGATCTGGAAATATCCATACAGCAGTCATATCTTCCCGAAACAATGGGTATCCCGAATCACCCAACCACTGTATCAAACGATTGTTTGAAAGTAAAACAAGATGTGTCGATTCCCCCAGGCTAGGCGGGTTTTTTGCTCTGCAAGGCCAGTTGATATAGCTCGCTACGATTGGCGCCGGTGATCTTTGCGGCGAGCTGCACAGCCTGCTTGAGCGGCAGTTCGGCGAGCAGCGTAGACAGGGTGCCGAGTGTCTCCGGGGATAATCCAAGCTGCGGCTGCGCTCCGGAGACCAGCACAACGAATTCGCCGCGTTGCTGATTGCTGTCGGACTGCAACCATGCTTCGGCTTCGCCCAGCGCGCAGGCATGTATCGTTTCGAACAACTTGGTGATCTCGCGCGCCAGCACGATCTGCCGTTCCCCACCCAGCACTACGCACAAGTCGGTAACGCAATCGACGATGCGATGCGGTGCTTCATAGAACACCAGTGTGCAGGGATAACCGGCCAGCGATTGCAACGCGGTGCGCCGCGCGGCCGATTTGTTGGGCAGGAATCCATAGAACAAAAAGTGCGGATCGTTCAGGCCTGCTGCGGATAGTGCTGCCAGCGCCGCACTCACCCCCGGGATCGGGATGACACGCAAGCCCGCCGCATGTACCGCATGCACCAGCAACGCGCCGGGGTCGCTGACCGCGGGTGTACCCGCATCACTGACAAATGCAACGCTTTGACCGGCTTGCAGCAGCGCGACGATCTTGTCAGCCGCGCCGCGTTCATTGTGCTGGTGTACCGCGATCAGTCTGTTCGCGCTGATACCGTGATGGGTCAACAAGTGTGAAGTGTTGCGCGTGTCCTCCGCTGCCACCACGTCTGCCGCAGCCAGCACCTCCAGCGCGCGCAGGGTGATATCACGCAGATTTCCTATCGGGGTGGCAACTACATATAATGCGGGGTCCAATTTTTGCGGATGTGAATGATGCAACGTGTACTCCTCCTGATTTCGACCTTGTTCGCACTATACGCCTGCACCAGCACAGTTCCGCAGCCAGCCCAGGCGCCGCTACCCGGCGCACCGGCAATCGGGCAACCGGCTGCTTCAGCCGTCAGCGAAGTTCCCGTCGCCCCTCCGGTCGTTGAAACGGTACCCGAACCGGCCGTCCTCCCGAATATAACGCCCTTCCCGCATATCGCGCTGTTGTTGCCGGTGCAATCGGACATATTCGGTCGCGCAGCCGATGCCGTACGGCAGGGCTTCTTTGCCGCAGCCAAGTATAGTAAAAGACAGATACTGCCGGTGCGCGTTTACAGTGATTTTGACGAGAACACCAGTGTGGTTGCCGCTTATCGTCAGGCTGTCGCCAACGGCGCGGTCGCCGTGGTCGGACCGCTGACACGCAATGGCGTCAGTGCACTGGCAGCGAAGCCGAGCATCCCGGTGCCAACCCTGGCGTTGAACTTCGTGGATGGCCAGTTTGCGCCGCAATTGTATTTTTTCGGCATGGCCGTGGAAGCCGAGGCACGACAAGTCGCGCAACTGGCCAAACAGCAGGGACTGCACCAGGCCATCATCGTCACCACCCGTACGCCCCTGTCCCAGCGTTTGCAGACGGCTTTTGAGAATGAGTGGACCGGTACGGCAGACGACCTGGACCGGGGTATTTTGCGCGAGATCGAGTATAGCGGCGACCCGTCGGTGCTTACCGATATCGCCGATATCACCGACACCATGGTATTTCTGGCCACCGACGCGGAGAAGTCCCGTTTAATCAACCCTTACCTGCCGAACAAGATCCCGGTCTATGCGACTTCGCAAGTGTTTACCGGCAACGACAACGCGTTGGGCAACTACGACCTGAACGGTGTTCGCTTTGTCGATATGCCCTGGCTGCTGCAGCCCGATCACCCCGCCGTGATGGTCTATCCGCGCATCGATCCACCTCTGACAACCAGCAATGAACGGCTTTACGCGCTGGGAATCGACTCGTTCAGGCTCATCGAACAGATGTTGTCCGGCAATCTAAAAAGTGCTTTGCCGATGGACGGCGTGACCGGACAGATCCAGCTCAACGGTCATGCCTTTGAACGCAAGGCCATTCCTGCCGTGTTTACCCAGGGACATGCCCAACCGTCCAACGCATCGGCTACAGCCGCGCCGGCTCCGTTGATGTTCCCCGGCCAGATAATCAACCCGCCGTGACCG
>JBBQNH010000077.1:0-10511 GCA_038329705.1 Burkholderiales bacterium
CGATCGCAGCCCGTCTTCCAACTTGATCTGTGGCTTCCAGCCAAGTTGAGCAATCGCTTTCTTCGGATCGGCATACCAGTCGGCCAGATCCCAGGCACGCCCCTCCATGGTGCCGAACTTGGGCTCTGCGACCACTTTGAATAACTCCCGTGTCGTTTCCGCCAATTCGGCGATGGTGGTCCTGATGCCGGTGCCGATATTGAAATTCTCGCCATAGATGCCCGGATGCATCTTGGCCGCGGTCATGATGAAAGCGGCGCACACATCATCCACATGGATAAAATCCCGAGAAGTACGCGCATCCACGAAGGGCGGGAGTTTTCCGGCCAGCGCCTGCCTCAGCAGGTTGGGGAACAATCGCGAAGTATCCTCCAGCGGACCATACACGGAATAAAGCCGCAAGTTGGCGCAGGGGAATTCACGTTGCTTGCCCATGAAACGCAAATAACCGGCGAGCGCTACCTTGGACACCGCATAGGGGCTGTTCGGCTCGCACACACTATCCTCGGACGGCGCGGCACAGTTCGTGCCATATTCCGAGGAACTGCCGGCATGGACAAAGGCGGAAAAAGGCTTGGTCGCAAGCAGGCTGACCAGATTGACGATGGCCTGGAAGTTCGTCTGATAGATCAGGTTGGTGTCTTCCTCGAAGGAATAGGCACCATAGGCGACACAATCGAACACCGTTTGCGGCACTACACTGTTGACGAGATTCTTGGTAGCCGCAAAATCATTCAGATCGACCGCGATGACCCGCTCATCATGAACGTCGGCAAGCCGCCAGCCCTTCTCGCGATTGACGACCGCATAGACATCATCGCGTACCGCCGCGAGCATCTTGTACAGGTTGGCGCCGACGAAACCGGACGCACCAGTAACCAGTACCGGTCCGCTCAGGGCACGTATGTAAGCTTGCAGGCCGGACATGTTCAACGGATCTCCAGTGTTGCCAGCATACTGTCCGCGTCAAGGGCGGACTGGCGGCGCAGATAATGTTGCGATCCGTAGCGTTCAAAATGGTGCGCCCGGGCATAAAGATGCCGGAAGCGGGGTATCGCAATGTTCCGCTCCGCAAGATGCAGCAACAGCTCTGATCCGAATCCGCCATGGCGCACATGTTCTTCGGCAACGCACAGCATTGACGATTTTTCGAGCTGGGCAAGCAACTCGTCAGGGACGGGATTGTGTGCAACAGGCAGTTCGGTCACCACCCAGAGACAGGGACGACGCTCTGAAGGCATACTGTCGAAAGCTTCGATATAGGTTCCCGCCAAAGGTCCAACCACGATCACCACCGGACCATGCCCATGGGTCAGTTGCCGCCAGGGCAAATATGCAGGCACCCCATAACCCTTGGGCGGTTCGCCACGTCCCATCCGGATGTAGGCAGGGCGTGAAGAGCTGCCAGCGCGTTCGATCACTGCATCCATATCCTCATCGAACACCGGAACGTACACGGACATATTCGGGAGAGTCAGCAGCACCCCGTAATCTTCGATGGCATGATGAGTCGGCCCCATCACCCCGTACCCATACCCCCCCCCGTTACCGATCAATTTCACCGGCAAGTTATGGAAAGTGATGTCATTGCGAATCTGCTCGAAAGGACGCGCATAACAGAATGGTGCGATGCTGTAAGCCCAGACTTCGAAACTCTGCCGCGCAAGTCCCGCCGCCACCGATACCATATTCTGTTCTGCCACACCGGCATTGATGAAACGCCGGCCAAGGGCCTTCTGTAGCGGTTCCAGCGCCATGAATCCAAGGTCACCGGTCAGGAACACCATCTCCGGTTTGACTGCCCGTGCCACCAGGGCATCGCATAATTGTTTTCTCACTTGAGCTCGCCCTCGATCTCCTCGACGGCCATTTTATATTGCGCCTCCGTCAGCGGAAGGTAATGCCATTCCATCCGTTTTTCCATAAAGCTGACACCGTGGCCTTTGACGGTGCGCATCACGATGACCTTGAGACGCCGACTCTGCGCCTGGAGCGCAGCACGGATGGCATCGGGATCATGCCCATCGATGATCTGCAAATCGACATCGAAGCCCTTGAGTCTGTCCCAGAGTGGCGACATCGATGCGACATCGGCAGTGGAGCCGAATCCCTGCAACTCATTGTGATCGACCATCACGGTCAGATTGAACAGGCGGTGATGGCTGGCAAATATAAGTGCTTCCCATGTCGAACCCTCCTGCCATTCACCATCCGAAGTCAGGCACACGACCCGGGTATCATTTTCCTTCAGCTTGAAAGCGAGTGCTGTGCCCGCTGCAAGCGACAAACCATGTCCCAGACTGCCGGTGGCAAATTGGATATCCTCTATCCCTTTCGCCGGCGGATGGCCGGCAAGCAGCGAGTCGTCCTTGTGAAATTGCTCCAGATCCTGATCCCGCAGCCGACCCAGACTCCAGAGCGTGGTATAGAGAGCGCCTGCCGAGTGCCCTTTGGACAAGATGAACTTGTCCTCGCCACTGAGATATTCATGAAAGACAACCAGCATCGCATCCAGCGCGGAAAGATTTCCACCGATATGCCCTACCCCGCTTTGATAATGCATTTGCAGCAGGCGCTTGCGCGCGGAGGAAAAATTTTCCCTGGTCAACTTCGTCATTGCGCCCATCGGTTCGGTCCAATTAATTTTGCATGTTGATAGTACAGCACCTGCCCTGCCTGTTTCCGCAGAAACAACCTGATCAATCCCTGATTCATTTGCTACGGCACATTAGTTGCCGGTCAGGGTTATCGATGCGGGCTGCGATATATACCTCGGCCGTAATATATCAATATTGTGCAGATTCGCAAATGCTGTACGGCAGGCTAATGCCGAAAACCATCACCCCGTCAGGCAATCTGCAGGACTCACTCTAAGCCTGTCAAGCGTTACAGGAACGATAGCGGAAGCAAACAAACAATAGTCGAAAGAGCTATCAAGCCCTGTTGGCAGTATGGCAGGCTGCACGGGTATTCGAAATAATGTGCAAATGATACGGATAAATTTTGGTATAAACCGAATATGGGTTATGTTTATAAAAAATCACCATCACACAAACAGGCTGTCTAATGAACCGTTCCGCACCCCACCTGTCCGTAGTCGTTCCGGTTTACAAGGCCGAGAACACGCTCGACGAACTTTATACACGACTAAAGTCCAGTCTTGAAGCCATTTCTACAGACTTCGAAATAATATTAGTCGAGGATTGCGGGGGAGATAATTCATGGCAGGTGATAGAACGTCTGGCTGCCAGTGATTCGCGCGTGCGAGGCATCCAGTTCAGCCGCAACTTCGGCCAGCATTACGGTATCACTGCCGGACTGAACCATAGTCTCGGCGATTGGGTGGTGGTAATGGACTGTGACCTGCAGGATCGCCCCGAGGAGATCCCGCGTCTTTACAATAAAGCCAGCGAAGGTTTCGATGTGGTTTTGGCACACCGCGGTGCACGCCAGGATCCATTCCTGAAACGTGCCACTTCATGGTTATTCTACAAGTTGTTCAGTTACCTGGCAGATATCAAGTATGACGGCAACAGCGGCAATTTCCGCATCATGTCGCGCAAGGTGGTGGTCAATTTTTGCCGCATGCAGGAACAATTGCGATTCTTTGGCGGGCTGGTGCAGTGGATGGGGTTCCCGACGGCCAGCATAGAAATCCGCCACGATGAACGACTTGAGGGGAAATCCACGTACACGTTTGCCAAGTTATGGAGACTCGCCACCGAGACCATCATCGCGTATTCCGACAAGCCTTTGCGACTGGCGATCCGCCTGGGCTTCATGATGGCGTTCTTCTCTTTTTGTTATGGCACCTACATACTTGGTCATGCATTGCTTTACGGATCCCCCATTCCCGGCTGGAACAGTTTGATCGTTTCCATGTATTTCATCGGTGGCATCATCATTTCAATTCTCGGCATCATCGGTATTTACCTCGGCAAGACTTTCGATGAGAGCAAAAAGCGGCCTCTGTATATCATCAGGCGGGAAACATTCGATGCACGCGGAAACGTTGATTAAAGCCACGCCCTGGGACACGGTGGCATTCGGCATCCCCAGCTGGGAGCTGCTTGAATATTCCAGGGAAGCCTTGCAGCTGGCGACACAGACCAAAGGTCACCACACCATCAAAGTCGATCCCCTTGCGGACAAACGGCTGCTGCATGAATATGGCTTCTACTATTGTGACACCCTGATCGAACCTGTTTGCAGTGCCGCACGTTTGCGTACAGCCGGTCGCCCGGATGCGACCATTTCCCGGTATATCGATACCGGCAAGGCCCTGGCCATCTGTCATGGCGCGTTCGCACATGGCCGTTTTCATCGCGATCACAACTTGCCCGGATCAGCCGCCGACCTTCGTTATGACACCTGGCTGAGACAATTGCTGGAGGAGCGGCAAGTTTACGGATTGTATTGGCAGGATGAATGCGCAGGTTTCATCGGATACCGCGACAACAGGCTGCTCCTGCATGCCGTGGCCAATGAGCATCGCGGCAAGGGCAGATCGAAATACTGGTGGACACTGGTATGCGGCGAATTGTTGGCGTCGGGGCACAATGAAATCAGGAGTTCGGTATCGGCGGCCAACCCGGCCGTGGTGAACCTTTATGCTTCACTCGGTTTCATTTTCGAGCACCCGCAGGATATATATCACCGGTTAACTCAAGATTGATCCTCGGAAAAATATGGACAGATTCTCGGATGAACGCTGGCAAACCGCCGACAAACAACAGTTTGCGGCAACTGCACCATACTTCCCATGCGCCAGCTGATTCGTTATGGTTTGGTAGGCATTGCAAGCAACCTGACTGCCTATTTCATTTACCTGATTATCACCTATCTGGGCATCGGGCCCAAGCTAGCCATGACTTTCGTATACCTCGTCGGCGCGTCCGTGGGTTTCTTTGGCAACAGAAACTGGACTTTCGCTCACCGGGGCGCCCTGGCTGGAACAGCGTCAAGGTATGGCCTCGCCCACCTGATCGGGTATCTGCTGAACCTGGCTATCCTGACGATATTCGTCGACCACTTCGGTTATGCTCACCAATGGGTTCAGGCCGCCGCAATAATAATAGTCGCGGGATTCCTCTTTTTCGCATTCAAGTATTTTGTTTTCGCGAAAGCAATCTCGCCGGATAGATCATGAACGAGGGATTCAAGGTTGAATATTTCAGGGAATTGGCCGAACTGGAGGCGGGTAATTTCTGGTTTCGCGCCAGGAACCGGCTCATCTTGTGGGCATTGGGCAAGTACGTCCCCCGCATGGGCTCCTTTCTGGAGATAGGCTGCGGAACCGGATTCGTCATTTCGGGCATCGCATCCAGATTCCCCAACACAAAACTTTGTGGCAGCGAGTTCCATGAGGAAGGCCTGGTATTTGCACGCCGCCGTGTTCCCGAAGCCGAATTCATGCAGATGGATGCGCGGTATATCCCGTATCGGTCGGAACTCGATGCGATAGGGGCTTTTGATGTGCTTGAACACATCAGTGAAGACGACGTCGTGCTGCAGCAGGTTTTCAATGCATTGAAACCGGGCGGCTACCTGTTCATTACCGTCCCGCAACATCGCTGGCTGTGGAGTGATGTGGATGATTATGCCTGCCATGTCCGTCGATATGACGCCGCCGAACTGCACGAAAAAGTTTTCCGGGCGGGATTCCAGATCATCAGAAGTACGTCGTTCGTGACTATGCTGTTACCCGCAATGTACCTGTCGAGGCTAATGAACAGGAGCAAAGCAGACAAGCACAGTGACGACGTGGCCGCACATGTGGCCGGGCTGCGCGTCAATCCCGTTCTGAACACCCTGATGGAACTATTGATGGCTGGAGAATCGTTGCTGATCCGTGCCGGAGTATCGCTGCCCGCGGGCGGATCCAGACTGCTGGTCGGCTACAAACCTATGACCACAAAGGACATGCCAGATGATTAACATTCCTTTCAACAAGCCGCATATGACAGGTCGCGAACTCCTGTATATCGAACAGGCGCATAGCAATGGGCACCTAGCTGGCGACGGCATGTTCACCAAAAAATGTCATGCCTGGCTGGAGGCGCATACCGGATCCCGCAAGGCATTGCTCACCCACTCATGCACGGCATCTCTCGACATGGCGGCGATGCTCGCGGATATCCGGCCCGGCGACGAGGTCATCATGCCGTCGTACACATTTGTTTCCACTGCGAATGCCTTCGTGCTACGCGGCGGGATTCCGGTGTTCGTGGATATTCGGCCCGACACGCTGAACATGGACGAAACGCTGGTCGAAGCCGCTATCACGACGCGTACCAAGGCGATCGTGCCGGTGCATTACGCGGGTGTGGCCTGCGAAATGGACAGCATCATGAACATCGCGCAACGTCACAAGCTTCTGGTCATCGAGGATGCTGCACAGGCAGTCATGTCTGAATACAAGGGTAAACCGCTGGGAACGATCGGGCAGCTCGGCGCCTATTCATTCCATGAAACCAAAAACATCATTGCCGGAGAAGGCGGCGCCTTGCTGGTCAACGATGACCATTTTGCGGAACGGGCCGAGATCATTCGCGAGAAGGGCACCAACCGCAGTCAGTTCTTTCGCGGTCAGATCGACAAATATACCTGGGTGGATATCGGCTCTTCCTACTTGCCCGGCGAAGTGATCGCGGCGTTTCTCTGGGCGCAAATGGAAGAAGCGCAGAGCATTACCCGGAAGCGACTGGAAATCTGGCATCAATATCACGGGGCATTGGCTCCGCTTGAAGAAAGCGGCAAGTTACGCCGGCCCATCATTCCCGACGACTGCCAGCACAATGCGCACATGTATTACATCCTGCTGGAGTCGCTGGAAAAGCGCACCAGGGTGATCGCAAAACTAAAAGAGCATGGCGTGAATGCAGTGTTCCATTATGTGCCCCTGCACAGCTCCCCGGCCGGAAAGAAATATGGTCGAACCAGCGGCGAGTTGCGGCATACCGACGATCTGTCGGATCGTTTGCTGCGCCTGCCTTTATGGGTGGACATCGATGATGCGCAGAACAAGGTCATCACTGAATTGATCGCTGCAATCTAGTTGCCGTCATTAATTGCAGCGTTGCCGGAGGGCGGGCTGAGAATCACTTTCCGGCGCGCCGGACAAAGAGAACTCCCGCCTTGTCACGGTACACCAGCTGCCAATCGGGCCGGTTCTGCAGATAAGCAACGATGGGATGCCGTTCTCCGGTAAAAGCATTGCCATAACTCACCAACGCCAGATCGAAATTTTCCTGTTCGAAATAACGCAGCCCTTCCGGCGTGGTCCACAATATATTGGTGTAGGGCGCCACGCGATAGGGATCCAGGGTTCTGCCATCGATGAACAGGGATGTCGTGCCGTACAAGTTCCAGAGCAAATAGCCGCCCCAGTTCATGCTGTTGAACATCTTTCCGCCCAGATTGCGGGACTTGATAAATTCCACGGCACCGACCGGGAACCGTTGTTCCTGCAAGCCGCGCTGAAACACTTTTCCCTGGCGGAAACCGAGCCCCAGCAAAACCAGCGCAATCACCAGTACGGAAAACGGGAACGCGATCACGGGCAACCTGAACCGGCTCAGCATACGACTCAAACTGGCTGCCACATAGGGAGCCGCGACCAGTACGAACAACGGTATATAGCGAAAACCTGCCATACTGATCAGCGCCAGGACAACAACCAGGGCACCCTGCCTCAGATATATCCTGTCGAAAAATCCCGGCAACGATACCAGCGTCACGACAATGAACACCCAGTAATACAGGGTCACCGGCCATAACGACCAGGGGCTGGCATATTCCGACACCTGCTCGCGGACCGATCCGCTCTGCTGGGAGATGATGCATTTTATCGAGTCGAGTCCGCTGGGTGCCGTCACTAAAATCACCACGCTCACAGCCACGACCATCAGCATCAATATGTTCTGTGACGCATGTGTGCGGGATATTCTTGCGGAACCCCAGCGATTCTCCAGCACATAAGTGATACCGAACAAGCCCAGAGCAGCGACACCCAGCAACACGGCACCGTGCGTATTGCTCCACAGCAGCATGAGAGGGGGAATGCAATACAGCAGCCAGCGCTTGCCGGTGCGGATGAAACTATCCAGCAACAGAAACAACAGGGATAACAACAGGAATGAGAAAAGCTGCGGACGCTCGCCGGTATGGTGCAGTATCGCCAACCCTGCCAGTGCTGTGACAAGCATAACGAATGGGCCGGTACTGGCGGCGATGCGGCAGCGGAGATACACGATAGCCAGACAGAGTGTCAGCACCCCGGCGCCGGAATAAATGACACCGTCCAGGCCGAGCCAGCCATAAACCCAATACAGAACCACCTGACCGATCCATTCGCTTTTCAGCACGGTCTGCCCGCACGCGTTGGCGGCATCGTACATGCCGAACGGGTCTACGCTGGGGATGGTGCCCGTCGCCAGGATATTCCTGCCGGCGGCGATATGCCACCAGAAATCGATATCCCAAACCTTGACCGAAAAATAACCAAAGAATGCGACGAGCAACGCCGCCAGCGCCAGATATTCAAGCGAATTTCGTCTGTTCATGGCGTTCCGTTACCAGAATTCGGGTGGCACTTTCAGGCAGTTTTCTTCACCACCTGCATCGCGGTCGCGACCATTCCTGCAATATCCGCGGCATTACCCGGGAGGATCATGGTATTGCCCTGTTTGGCGATATTACCGAAGGCATCGACAAAACGTTCGGCAACCTTGAGATTGACCGCGACGAGCCCGCCGTCATTCTGGATCGCGCTGGCGACCACCTTGATCGATTCGGCGGTGGCGTTCGCGACCAGCAGTATTGCCTCGGCTTCCCCCTGGGCGTTGTTGATGGCCGCCTGCTTGGAACCCTCGGATTCGCGGATTGAAGCCGTCATCTTCCCTTCGGCAATGTTAATCTCTTCCTGCTTTTTTCCTTCCGACTGTGCGATCAGCGCGCGCTTTTCGCGCTCGGCGGTGATCTGCTTCTGCATCGAGGCGAGTACCTGTTGCGGCGGGGTAATGTCCTTGATCTCGTAACGCAGCACCTTCACGCCCCAGGTCGGGCTGGCCTCGTCCAGCGCAAATACCACGGTACGGTTGATCGCTTCGCGGTCTTCCAGCAATTTGTCCAGATCGCGCTTGCCGCATTCAGAACGCAATGCCGTCTGCGCCAGCATGGTGATGGCAGCAAGATAATTGGATGTGCCATAACTGGCGCGCGCCGCATCGGTGACCTGGTAATACAGCACGCCATCCACCTGCACCTGGGTATTGTCACGGGTGATGCAGACCTGCGGTTCGATATCGATCGGGAATTCGGTCAGGCGATGGCGGTAGGCGACCCGATCCATGAACGGGATGACGATACTCAGGCCGGGTTCCAGCGTCCTGTTATATTTGCCGAAACGCTCGATCACCCAGGCGTTCTGTTGCGGTACGATCTTGATCGTCCTGAACGCCAACACGGCGGCAAAAATTCCCAACACAATGAAAAATATATCCATGCTTTTCTCCTGCCTGACGGCTGGTTAGTTGATGATGCAGACCTACTCGATGATTAAACGGCTGCCCGCGATTTCCTTGATCTGCCAGCTTTGCCGTGCCGTATCTGCTGATGCCGTGCCGGCCAATTCGGCATCCCATTCCGCACCGCGATAACTGACCCGGGCATGGCGCTCGTCCGACCAGTGCAGCGCCTGCACGGACTGGCCGATGTCATAAGCCTGATTGGATTGTTCGCGATCCGGTCCCTGCCTCTGCTTCAAGCGATAGATGCCCGCAATGCTCATGGTGCAAAGCAACGCGGCGATGGCGACCTGGCCGCCCCAGCCCATGCCAAGAAATGCCGCCAGTCCTGCGGCGGCCAGTCCAAACGCCACCGCAATCAGGTAGAACGTGCCGCTGTTTATCTCGGCGATCACCAGCACCACCGCCGCCAGCCACCATATCCAATATACGTCCATCGCATTACCCCGTCATTTCAAGGGACGCATTTTGACACGTTTGGCAGTGTTGTTCGGCACGTAAATAAAAACTCTGGCAGGCTGAATGCGTGTATCCCGCACTCACGAAACCGCAGTGGTGCGCAGATTCAAATGATGCAGGCAACGTTTGATCCATAGTGCAGTCAATTTTTCCTGCACCGAATTCTGCCCCAACCGCGCTCTCAGTCCGGGGAAGTCGATGCGATCCAGCGGCTGATCCTGGTTGAAACAGGAAAAGACATAAGTGGTCTCGCCGGTATCCGGATCGATATTGGTTTGCAGGCACTGCGCGCAGATCTCCTTCATCATGCACTGCATGGGCGAGTTGACCGAACCGATCGCAAAGTGATGCGGCTTCAGGTACGGCTGCAGTACCGCATGGCGTGCGGCGGCCACGGCCGCCATCATGCCGTCCGAACCGATCGCGATGATACGGTCTGTGTCGGCAAATGGGATTTGCTGTATGCCGAGCTCCCCTTTCGCATAGGCGGTCATCGCCTCAACCATATTGCCGACAAAGGTTCGA
>JBBQNH010000078.1:0-10403 GCA_038329705.1 Burkholderiales bacterium
ACGGTGTGAGAAGGGCAACGGAATTATGTGAGGGAGGAAAGGAATAGGGGAAGCTTCGGGGCCTGAATATACCCTTACGCTTCCCCTTGATCACTTCACTTAGTTCTTGGATTGATCGACCAGCTTGTTCTTGCTGATCCAAGGCATCATGGCACGCAACTGGGCACCTACAACTTCGACCGGATGTTCCGCATTCAAACGCCGGCGCGCGGTCATTTCAGGATAGTTGGTGCGTCCTTCCAGAATGAATTGCTTGGCATAAGAACCGTTCTGGATGTTTTTCAGGCATTCCTTCATGGCAGCACGTGCTTCATCGCCAATCACCCGTTGTCCGGTCACATATTCACCATATTCGGCATTGTTGGAAATAGAATAGTTCATATTGGCGATGCCACCTTCGTACATCAGGTCCACGATCAGTTTCAGCTCATGGAGACATTCAAAATAAGCCATTTCCGGTGCGTAACCCGCTTCGGTCAATGTTTCAAATCCGGCCTTCACCAATTCCACGGCACCGCCGCACAATACAGCTTGTTCGCCGAACAAGTCGGTCTCGGTTTCTTCGCGGAAATTGGTCTCGATCACGCCGCCTTTTGTGCCCCCATTGGCTGCCGCATAAGACAGCGCAATATCCTTGGCTTTGCCGGACTTGTCCTGAAACACCGCGATCAGGGTCGGAACGCCCCCGCCCTTGAGATATTCGGAGCGCACGGTATGTCCCGGGCCTTTGGGTGCGATCATGATCACGTCGATATCGGCACGCGGCACGACCTGGTTGTAGTGCACATTGAAGCCGTGTGCGAATGCCAGCGCTGCACCCGCTTTGATGTTCGGGGCGACCTCAGAATTGTAGACATCCGGGATGTTCTCGTCGGGCAACAGCATCATCACCACATCGGCACCTTTCACAGCGGCAGCCACTTCGGCGACCTTAAGACCGGCACCCTCGGCCTTTTTCCATGAAGCGCCGTTCTTGCGCAGACCGACAGTCACGTTAACGCCGGATTCCTTCAGGTTCTGCGCATGTGCATGACCCTGTGAACCGTAACCGATGATGGTAACTTGTCTGCCTTTGATCAGGGAAAGGTCTGCATCTTTGTCGTAATAAACTTTCATGTTGTCCTCTTGAGTAAAAATTAAAGTTTCAAAATCCGTTCGCCGCGCCCGATACCGGAAGCCCCGGTGCGTACTGTTTCCAGAATCAGACCCCGGTCTATCGCCTGCAGAAAACTGTCCAGTTTGTGGCCGGTTCCGGTCAGTTCGATCGTGTAAGTCTTGTCTGAGACATCGATGATGCGTCCGCGGAATATATCAGTCATGCGTTTCAGTTCTTCGCGGTCCGTTTCTACAGCACGCACCTTGACCAGCATCAATTCGCGCTCCAGATGCTCGCCTTCGCTCAGATCCATGACTGCCGCGACATCAATCAGCTTGTTGAGTTGCTTGTTGATCTGTTCGATGACCGCATCCGATCCGCTGGTGACAATGGTCATGCGCGACAGGGTCGGATCTTCCGTCGGAGCAACCGCCAGTGACTCGATGTTATAGCCCCGCGCCGAGAACAAACCGGCCACGCGCGATAACGCACCCGCCTCGTTTTCCATCAGCAGTGAAATGATATGTCTCATTACAAGTCCTCCGACAAGATCACTTCAGACAAGCCCTTGCCGCCGGGCACCATCGGGAAGACGTTTTCCGTCGGATCGGTACGGAAGTCCATGAACACGAGGTCGTCCTTGCGCGCAAAAGCTTCTTTCAACGCCGGTTCGACATCCGCAGGCTTGTCGATACGTATGCCGATATGCCCGTATGCCTCTGCCAATTTCACAAAATCAGGCAAGGCATCCATGTAGGATTCGGCGTAGCGGTTGCCATGGAAGAACTCCTGCCACTGGCGCACCATGCCCAGATAACGGTTGTTAAGCGACACCACCTTGATCGGCAGATGAAATTGCTTGCAGGTTGAAAGTTCCTGAATATTCATCTGGATACTGCCTTCACCGGTAACGCAGGCCACTGTTGCGCCGGGATTGATCAACTGCACACCCATCGCGGCAGGCAAACCAAAACCCATAGTGCCCAGCCCACCCGAGTTAATCCAGCGGCGCGGTTTGTTGAATTTGTAATATTGCGCTGCCCACATTTGATGCTGTCCGACATCCGAAGTGACGAAGGCATCACCGCCGGTGATTTCGTAAAGTTTCTCGATGACGTACTGCGGCTTGATGATCTCGGCAGAGTTCTTGTAGCGCAACCCGCCGCCCTTGACCCGCCACTCTTCCAGCTGTTTCCACCACTCGGTCATTCCAGTTGCAGAAGGCCTTTGTTTGCTGTTGCGCAATTCTCCCAACAATTGTTCCAGCACCAATTTCAGATCGCCCACGATCGGCACATCAACCTTGACGCGCTTGGCGATCGAGGAAGGATCGATATCGATGTGGATGATCTTGCGCGGGTTCTGGGCAAAATGTTCGACATTGCCAACCACCCGGTCATCAAAGCGCGCACCGACGGCCAGCAACACATCGCAATGTTGCATCGCCATACATGCTTCATAGGTCCCGTGCATCCCTGGCATGCCGACGAATTGTTTGTCATTGGCAGGATAGGCGCCCAAACCCATCAGCGTAGTGGTGCAGGGAAAACCAAGCAGGCGCACCAGTTCGGTCAATTGCGCCGAGGCCCCGGACAACACTACCCCTCCTCCGCTGTAAACCATCGGGCGCTCGGCTTCCAGCAACATTTTCACGGCACGCTTGATCTGTCCGACGTCGCCTTGTCCCAGCGGATTATAGGAGCGGATGCTGACGCTGGATGGATAATTGAACTCGGTCTTCTGATTGGATATATCCTTGGGAATATCCACCAGCACCGGCCCCGGTCGTCCCGACTTGGCCAGATAGAATGCCTTCTTGATGGTTGGCGCGATATCCTTCACATCCTTGATCAGGAAGTTGTGTTTCACGCAGGGACGGGTAATGCCGACCGCATCGACTTCCTGGAATGCGTCTTCACCGATCGCAAAACTGGGCACCTGCCCGCTGATCACCACCATCGGAATCGAGTCCATATAAGCGGTGGCTATACCGGTCACCGCATTGGTGATCCCGGGTCCCGAGGTGACCAATGCCACACCGACATTCTCCGAAGAACGAGCATAACCATCCGCAGCGTGTATCGCTGCCTGTTCATGACGAACCAGTATGTGCTTGACCTTATCTTGTTGAAACAGCGCATCATATATATGCAGCACTGCTCCACCCGGATAGCCGAATATATATTCGACTCCTTCTTCCTGCAAACAGCGGATAGCAATTTCCGCACCGGTCAAATCCATCACAAACACCTTAATTATTAGCGAAATAGAACCGCGTAAGATAATGGTTGGCAGCGTTTTGGTCAACTTTTGCCGTGCTGACGACAGGGTTTCAAGCGACTTAGATAACAATTTGTTACCATGCCGACACTATTAAAAGGTGAAAAACTGAGTACTTCCGCCGAATTAAGCCAGTTTCTCAGCAGCGTCGAGCGCCGCGCATACAAGCATGCGGTGTTTGCCGTGCGCGACGATCACACCGCCCTGGACATCGTTCAGGATGCGATGCTCAAACTGGCAGAAAAATATGGTGATAGACCCGCCGAGGAATTGCCGATGCTGTTCCAGCGCATTCTGCAAAATACCATCCGCGATCATTATCGCAGGCAAAAGGTTCGATCTTCCTGGATCTCGCTGTTTTCCAGCTTGCAACCGAGGGACGAAGAAGAGTTCGACCCTTTGGACATACTCGAAGACAGCGAAAACCAGACTTCCCCCCTGGCGCCAGAGGAATCCCTGCAACAAAGTCAAATCATCGCGTTGGTCGAACAGGCCCTGGAAAAACTTCCGGCACGTCAACGCGAAGCCTTCCTGCTGCGTTACTGGGAAGGATTGGACACGACCGAAACGGCTGCAGCGATGGGTTGCACAGCGGGAAGCGTAAAAACCCACTGTTCGCGTGCTGTGCATGCGCTTTCGGTGTCACTTAAAGCGAAAGGCATAGAACTATCATGAACAACGAATTGGATCCCGCAAAGATTGCCGAATTGCTCACGATAGGCACTCGGCAACTGGATAAGGCTACTGTATCCGCGTTGGTCGATGCGCGCCAAAACGCGCTAAAGAGGCAATCGGCGCGCAAGCCTGTATTTGCCCTTGCCTCAGCCTCAACTCACGGTTCCGCGCACTGGGCCACTCGGCTGATGCCACACTCGGCACACTCATGGATAGCGGCCATACTTCTGGTTGCGGTGTTCATCGCCGGCACAAACTACTGGCAAAACATACAGGATCAGCAAATTGACGAGATTGATGTGGCTATTTTGACCAATGACATGCCGATCGATGTTTTTGTTGATTGATTCTTGATGGTGATAAATGAATAGTTACGCGCGTGTTCAAATGCAGGGTTATGTCATCGCCGCACTCTTTCTGCTCTGCATGACAGTTGCAAAGTCCAGCAGCGCGGATCAGTCCTGGCGTTCCCTCACCCCAACGCAGCGGGAAGCACTCGCCCCCATGGTGCAGCAGTGGGATACACTTCCCGAACAACAAAGGCAACGCCTGCTCGATACCGCCAGTCACTATTCAAAGATGACCCCCGAGCAAAAGCAACGTTACCTTAGCCGTTTGAATAAGTGGAGCAAGCTTACTCCCGAACAACGCGATGCCGCACGCGACAAATTCCGCGCCTTCAACAAATTGCCAAAAGAACAACGTGAGAGTGTGAAACGGATGGTCAGAGAAGAAGAGCGGGCAAGAAAAGCGCAGCAGCCAAACTCCGCTGCTGCGCCGATGACCAATCAGCAATAATCAGCGTCGCTCGGTCCACCACAACATCGTCACGCCCAGCAGCAAGAACAATCCGGTCATTGCCGTAGCGCTCATCAAGGGCTGCCAATCGTTGAGCGCGCCCAAGCTGGCAAACAGCCGCCCGGCGAAGTGAAACAGCAAACCCAGCACAATTCCCATGAATATCATCGCGCCTATGCCGCCCGCGCGGCGATGGTAAGAAGCAAATGGCAGTGCCAGTAACATCATCACCAGCAAAGAAACCGGGTCGATCAGCTTGTTCCACATCGCGATCTCATAACGCGCGCTTTTTTGGTGGTTGTCACGCAGATGCTCGGCATACTGGTAAAGATTCCATGCAGACATCTGCTCGGGAACGACCAAAAGCACACTAAAGATCGCCGGGTTCAAAACCGAATGCCATTCCTGCAAAGGCTGTGCATTGATGCTCGTCCCTGCTTTGCTAAATCGGGTTTCCAGCACATCCTCGAGTTGCCAACGCCCGTCATCGATAAAATTGGCCCGCTTGGCATTGGTAATCGACTGCAAGTGATAGGTATCATCGAACTGGTAAATCTCTATATTTGACAAACTGGTGTCGGGCATCACATTCTTCACATTCACGAAACTGCGCTCGTCCTTGACCCATACACCGGAACGAAATTCCTTCAGCGAAACCTGCGCGTTTTGCGCCTTCAGGCGCAATTTCTGGGCCATACGCTCGCTCGGCGGTGCCAGCAATTCGCCACAGACAAAACTCAGCAGCACCAATGGCAAGGCGATTTTGAACAGTGCACCGACCATTTGCCAAAGCGAGGCGCCGGAACATCTGAAAACAGTCAATTCCGAACTGGCTGCCATTTGCACCAGCGCAACGATCGTACCAATCAAAACTGCCACCGGGAAAAGCTCGTAGATATGGCCTGGGATGGTCAATATTACGAATAGCAACACATATCCCAAATGGTACTGCCCCTGCCCCATCGAATTCAATTCATGGATAAGGTCCAGAAATGAAAACAGCATGATGAGGGCAAAAAATACCAAACCGATACTGAAATAAATTTCACGGCCGAGATAACGTGTCAGTAAATTCATGAACTCACCATTACTCCTCAATCCTCTCTGCTGTGCCTGATGGGGGCCCGTTCGTCAGTTCAACAAGCGAGGCAGGAGAGAGCGATGAGGCTTCGGGATCGGGACGATCTTTTGCCAGCCATCTGCGCAGGGAAAACAATGTCATGCGGTGATAAAACATCAATATCGTTATTGCCAACATGACCACATGTATGCCCCACAGGCCAATCCCGGGTGACAGCTTGCCTTGTCCCACCCAGGTGTTGGTGACACTGATCATGTTGTTATAAAACATATACAACACGATCGCCAGGATCAGATTGAGTGAACGGCCCGCGCGCGGGTTGACGAAGCCCAGCGGAATTGCCAACAGGGCAAGCACCATCGCACTGATCGGTAAACCAACGCGCCATTCCAGCTCGGAAAGATGCCATGCGGTCGGGTTACGCCATAACTCGAGTGTCGTCATAGTGCGCATTTCCGGCTCAGCCTGCTTGACAGGCGCCGAATCGATGCGCATCGCATAGCGTTCGAATTCCACGATGCGGTAATCGCGCTGGCCCGGAGTGCCTTCATAACGCGTGCCATTAAGCAATACCAGAAAGCGATCCCCGTTCGGCGCGGTTTCCTGCAAGCCTTGTTTAGCCACCATCGTGCCCAGCTTGCCGTTCTGTTCGGATTGCACAAAGATGTTGCCGACACGATTGGAACCCACATCAACATTATCAATAAAATATACCCGGTCCGCCTGTTTGGACTCGCGAAACAAACCCGGTGTCGCGGACGTTACATCATCACGGCTTTCCATTTTTTTCTTGAAGTCTTCGGCTTTGCGCAACGACCACGGTGACAGCACCAGACTGAGCAATGCGATCAAACACACTACTGGCAAGGCATACCACAGAACCGGGCGTATCCAGCGTGTCAGACCGATCCCGGAACAGAACCACACAACCATTTCACTGTCCCGGTAACTACGCGACAAGGCAAGCAGAATGGAAATGAACAAACTGATGGAAAGCAATACCGGCAGGTAATTCATGGCGCTGAAACCCAGCAGTGCCAACACCCCATCCACAGCGATCACACCACTGACCGCCTCGCTTAGCAGGCGTATCAGCTGGCTGACCACTATAATACCGAGCAACACTGCGAATACCAGCAGTCCATTGCCGGCGAATTCACTCACCAAAGTGCGGTGAAAAATCCCGGTGCGCAATGGCTTTGACTTTATATGCTGAGTGTGCGGATAATCAGGCATCTGGGAATGGGATTTTAAAAGGAGCAACGTGTGGAATTTAGCATAAAACAAAGCAGTCCGGAAAAACAGGGCAGCGGTTGTGTAGTGGTCGGCGTGTATGAGAACGGCAAACTCTCCGCGCCAGCGCAGTTGCTGGACAAGGCAGCAGCGCATCATCTGAGCGACCTCATCGCGCGCGGCGACATGAATGGCAAGGTCGGCAATACCCTGATGCTGCATCACGTTGCCAACATCGTTGCGGAGCGCGTGTTGATGGTTGGCCTTGGCAAGGCCAACGAGCTTGGGGCCAAACAATTCCTCGACGTATTGCGCGCCACGCTGGGCGCCCTGCAAAAAACTGCCTGCAAGGATGCCGCGCTGTACCTCACTGACCTTCCGGTCAAGGGCCGTACTGAAGCCTGGCATATCCTGCAGACGATATTGATCGCTGCCGAATCCAACTACCGTTGTGACCAGTTCAAGAGCAAACCCGCAGATGCACCAAAACTGCAAAAAATCCTGCTGGGTTGTGCCGGCAAACCCGGTAACGCGTCACAAACCGCACTCAGCCAGGCCGCCGCTATCGCGCATGGCATGGAATTGACCAGAGATCTGGGTAACTTGCCGGGCAATATCTGCACACCGACTTATCTGGCCAGCCAGGCCAGGGTTCTGGCCAAAGAACACAAACTAAAGGTGACTATCCTTGAAGAAAAGGACATGCATAAACTGGGCATGCATTCTTTGCTGTCCGTCACACACGGTAGCCGGCAGCCCGCCAAACTGATCACGCTGGAATACCAGGGCGGCAAGAAGAAACAAAAACCGGTCGTGCTGGTCGGCAAAGGCGTCACTTTCGACAGCGGCGGAATTTCTTTGAAGCCAGGCGCTGAAATGGACGAGATGAAATACGACATGTGCGGGGCTGCCAGCGTGTTGGGCACCATGCGTGCGATCGCCGAAATGGGCTTGAAGCTGAATGTGGTCGCCGTGATACCGAGTGTAGAAAACATGCCTGACGGCGCGGCCAGCAAACCCGGGGACATCGTCAAGAGCATGTCGGGGCAGAGCATCGAGATTCTCAACACCGACGCGGAAGGCCGTCTCATCCTGTGCGATGCGCTGACCTATTGCGAACGTTTCAAGCCGGATACCGTGGTGGACATCGCCACCCTGACCGGTGCCTGCGTCATCGCGCTTGGCCATGTTGCCAGCGGACTGTTCAGCAACGACGACAAGCTTGCCGCTGAATTGCTGGACGCGGGCGAATACTCATATGACCGCGCCTGGCACATGCCGCTCTGGGATGACTATCAACAACTGCTGGACAGCAACTTTGCCGACATGCAGAACATCGGCGGGCGGGCCGGTGGCAGCATCACTGCCGCGTGTTTCCTGTCGCGCTTTACCAAGGATTTCCGCTGGGCACATCTGGACATCGCCGGCACCGCATGGAAATCGGGCAAGGAAAAAGGCGCTACAGGCCGTCCGGTACCGTTGCTTGCTCAATATCTGATCCGTCGCGCGCAGGCCGCAAAATAATGTCACGGACATTATGACTAAAGTGGATTTTTACACCGGCTCACCGGACAAACTGCGCACCGTTTGCCAGTTGAGCCACAAAGCCATGCAAAGCGGCGTGCGCACGGTGATCAGTTTACCCGACGCGGCGACTGCCGATACGCTGGATAAACTGCTCTGGCATTATCCTGCCACCGCTTTTATCCCGCACAGTCGCAGCGGGGCCGAAACCTCCGAAGAAATGCCTGTCATTCTCGATCATGGTGGCGACAAATTCCCCCATCATGACCTTCTGATCAGCCTGCACAACGAATGCGTGCCCTACTTCAGCCGCTTCGAACGTGTCATCGAGGTCATCGGCACTGGCGAGGAAGAAAGCCGCATGGGGCGTGAGCGTTTCAAGTTCTATCGCGACCGCGGGTATGAATTACGACATATCGATCTATCAAAGGCGCAACAGACATGACCCCTCCTTTTAAGCAGTCCGGTGATCAATCTGGCGAACAGACCGAGCAAGGTTTGCCGGTCCAATCATCGGCAAACCGAACGCCTCCCAGAACGATAGGCGATACCACGCTGAACCGCTTGCCCGTGCTCACCGAAATTGTCGCGGCAGCAGATGCCCGTCAGGCACACGAACTGGGCAGCGGGGAAATCCAGCAACTCCTGCTTAAACTGGAAGCGCGCATCGAGACCCTGTTCACGCAAAGACTGAGTATCCGTCTGGAGCAGATACAACGCCAGGCGATCGACCAGGCACTCGATGAACTCAAAGCCGAGTTGCCCGAACTGGTACGGGATGCCCTGGATAATCATCTCGAGCCCAGTTGACCGATAGCGGCATGCAATATCGCGCCCGCCAACATTAACCCTCAACACTGCGCGGCTGTTTAGTCCGATTCCGCGCGCGCGCCTTTGGTATAATCGCGCCCCTTATGTAGAGCTCAGTGCAGGCTGTCCGCCGCAACGTAGAACAATGGAACTCGAAAAAAGTTTTGAACCCAAAAAAATAGAATCGCACTGGTATCCCGAATGGGAACAATCCGGCTACTTCAAGGCCGGACTGGATCCCAGCAAATCCGAAGCATTCTGCATCCTGCTGCCGCCGCCCAACGTCACCGGTACGCTGCACATGGGACACGGCTTCAACCAGACCCTGATGGATGCGCTGACCCGCTATCACCGTATGAAGGGCGACAATACCTTGTGGCAACCGGGCACCGACCACGCGGGTATCGCCACGCAGATCGTGGTCGAACGTCAGCTTGACGCACAGGGCAAGACGCGTCATGACTTGGGTCGCGAAGAATTCATTAAGCGCGTGTGGAAGTGGAAAGAAGAATCCGGCTCAACCATAACGCGCCAGATGCGCCGCCTCGGCACCTCACCCGACTGGTCGCGCGAACGCTTTACCATGGACGAAGGGTTATCGCAGTCCGTCACCGAAACCTTCGTGCGCCTGTTCAACGAGGGACTGATCTACCGCGGCAAGCGCCTGGTCAACTGGGACCCGAAACTGCACACCGCCGTATCTGATCTTGAGGTAGTGCAGGAAGAAGAAGATGGCTTCATGTGGCATATCCGTTACCCGCTGGTAGAGAAGGACAGCGTACATGGACTGACTCACCTCACCGTCGCCACCACCCGCCCCGAAACCATGCTCGGCGACGTGGCGGTGATGGTGCATCCGGAGGACGAACGCTACAAACACCTGATCGGCAAGCAAGTTACGCTGCC
>JBBQNH010000079.1:0-10201 GCA_038329705.1 Burkholderiales bacterium
GGATTTACCCGCGCCGTTCGGGCCGATGATGCCGACGATGGCGCCGGGCGGCACCTTGAAGCTGAAGTCGTCGATCAGCAGGCGGTCGCCGTAGGCTTTGCTGACGTTGTTGAATTCGATGACTTCGTTGCCGAGGCGCTCTCCGACCGGGATGAAGATTTCCTGGGTCTCGTTGCGCTGCTGGTGTTCCTGCGAGTTGAGTTCTTCAAAGCGGGCGATACGCGCCTTGGATTTGGCTTGGCGTCCTTTCGGATTTTGCCGTACCCATTCGAGTTCCTGCTTCATCGCTTTGGCATGGGCATCGAGCTGTTTGCTTTCTGTTTCCAGACGCGCGCCTTTTTGCTCCAGCCAGCTGGAGTAGTTGCCTTTCCACGGGATGCCATGGCCGCGGTCGAGTTCCAGTATCCATTCGGCGGCGTTGTCGAGGAAGTAGCGATCGTGGGTGACGGCGACCACGGTGCCGGGGAAGCGCACCAGGTATTGTTCGAGCCAGTCGACCGATTCGGCATCGAGGTGGTTGGTGGGTTCGTCGAGCAGCAGCATGTCGGGTTTTTCCAGCAGCAGTTTGCACAGCGCGACGCGGCGCTTTTCACCACCGGACAGATTCTTGATCACCGCATCCCAGTCGGGCAGGCGCAGCGCATCGGCGGCGATCTCCATCTGGTGCGAGGCATCGCTGCCCGAGGCGGCAATGATGTTCTCCAGCCGCGCCTGCTCGGCGGCGAGTGCGTCGAAGTCGGCATCTTCTTCGGCATAGGCGGCATACACCGCGTCCAGCTTGGTCTGTGCTTCCATCACCTCGCCCAGCGCGGATTCCACTTCCTGCTTGACGGTCTTTTCGGGGTCGAGCACAGGCTCCTGCGGCAGGTAGCCGAGCTTGATGTTGGGCAGGTGCTGGACTTCGCCTTCATATTCCTTGTCCACGCCGGCCATGATGCGCAGCACGGTGGATTTACCGGAGCCGTTCAGGCCGAGCAGGCCGATCTTGGCGCCGGGGAAAAAGCTGAGGGAGATGTCCTTGATGATCTGACGCTTGGGGGGAACGATCTTGCTCACGCGGAGCATCGACATTACATATTGAGCCATGACTTATATTATGTGCGTGTTTTGGAAAGGGCGTAGCTTACCCCAAAGGCCCAATAACTAAAAACGACGAACCATAAACCCGTATGGCGACCATTGTGGGAAACACCGATCATGATTGATTGACCGTGGTCGGAAATATTGAAACACTATGCGTTGACCTAAAAAGATAGTGAACATGGACAAGGTAGTGAGCATGAATCCAGAAATACCCGACCCGATGCGGCAGAACCAGCCGCCAACGGCCGAAGTGCAGGCGCTGATCGCACTGTATAACGCACAACGTTACGCCGAAGTGGAAAGCCAGGCCAACCGCTTGCTGGAACAATTTCCCGATGCGGCGCTGGTGTGGAAACTACTGGGGGCAGCGTTGCAGGCGCAGCGCAAGGATGCGCTGCCGGCTTTGCAGAATGCGGTGAGACTGTTGCCGAATGATGCCGAGCTGCACAATAGTCTGGGCATGGCAATGCAGGAGCGCGGGAAACTCGAAGTCGCGCTGGACTGTTATCGCAACGCGCGCAGGCTAGATCCACGTTTTGTCGATGCACACTACAACATCGGTAATGTGCAGAGCGAGCTTGGGCGGCTCGAAGCAGCGGTGGCCAACTACATCAATGCGCTCAAGCTGAAGCCAAGCGCGATGATATACAGCAACCTCGGTGCCGCCCTGCAGGAGCTCGGTCGGATCGGCGAGGCGCTGACAAGCTGCCAACGCGCGTTGAAACTCGACCCGAGCCTGACGGTGGTGCGCAGTAATCTGCTGGGCATGCTGAGCAGCACTTCAAGCGGTACCGCGGCACAACGTCTGGAGGAAGCGCGGGAATACGGCAGGGCGGTGAGCCAGAAAGTCGGCGTGCCGTTTACCGCCTGGCAATGTGAAGAATCGCCGCAGCGCCTGCGTGTGGGGCTGGTGTCCTGCGATCTGCGCAATCATCCGGTGGGTTATTTTCTGGAAAGTCTGCTGGCGAACCTTGACCCTGCCCGTGTCGAATTGATCGCTTACCCGACCGACAGCAATATCGATGCGCTGACCGCACGCATCAAACCGCATTTCGCCAAATGGCGGCCGCTGCATGCCCTGAACGATGCCGATGCCGCGCGCACGATCCACGCCGACGGGGTGCATGTGCTGCTGGACCTGTCCGGCCATACCGAACAGAACCGCCTGCCGATCTTTGCCTGGAAACCCGCGCCGGTGCAGGCGAGCTGGCTGGGTTATTTCGCCACCACGGGTGTGGCTGAAATGGATTACCTGCTCGCCGATGAAACGGGCGTGCCCGATGAACAGCGCCAATACTTCACGGAAAAGATATGGTATCTGCCCGATACGCGCTTGTGTTTCAGCGCACCCGAACACGATCTGCCGGTTGCCGCGCTGCCTGCATTAAACAACGGCCACATCACTTTTGGCTGCTTTCAGCGGCTGACCAAAGTGGGCAGTGATGTACTCGCAGCATGGGCAAAGATCCTTGGCGCATTGCCGAACGCACGGCTGCGCTGGCAATGCAAACAACTCGGCGATCCGACGGTGGCGGCAAAGTTCGTCACACGCTTGCAGCAGCACGGCATCGACCCCGCACGGGTGACGATGCTGGGCGAGGTGTCGCGCGAGGCCTACCTGAATGCACACGCCGAAGTCGACGTGATACTGGATACCTTCCCGTTCCCGGGCGGCACCACCACCTGTGAAGCATTATGGATGGGCGTGCCGACGCTGACGCTGGCTGGCGATACGCTGCTGGCCAGACAGGGGGCAAGCCTGCTCAATGTGACGGGACTGGAAGAATGGATCGCTACCACTGAGGCGGAATACATCAGCAAGGCTGTAACGCTGGCCGGTGATTTGAGCAAACTGGCAGATTTGCGCGCCGGACTGCGCGAGCGGGTGAGGCTGTCGCCGTTGTTCGATGCCCCACGCTTTGCTAGGAGTTTCGAGACAGCGCTGTGGGGTATGTGGCAGGCGGGTACACCGCAATCAAGCCGGAAATAGTGGCTGGCACAAAGCTGTAGCGACGAACCGAGCGAAAGGGCAGAAGTGATGGGAAAGCAAAAGATCAGAATGATTCATAACATGGCGCGCTCCGGCAGTACGCTCATGTGCAAGAATCTCGGCTGCATGGAAGGAGTAGTACTGCTCAGTGAGCTTCATCCGCGGGCGTGGAAATTATTTAATCCCATCAAGCAGGCACAGGAATGGTTTGGATTGCTGAATCAGGATGATATCGCCGGACTGAATAAGCAAAACGACTTCAGTTACACACAAGTGATCATGCTGATCGAGCAGCGTTGCCAAGAACGTGGCGACACATTGGTACTGCGCGACTGGGGGCATTTCGATTACACGGGGCTTCCGTTTGTTCCCGCACCGGATTATCGCCCGATGCTTTATATGGAGCTGGCCGGAAGTTTCGATATCATTCGCATATCAACCACGCGTGATCCGGTTACCCAATGGCAGAGCCTGATACAACTGGCCGTGATGAATGAACCGCTGCGAACCGGGGCATTCAGCCTCGAAAAATTTCTTGTTGGTTACAGGAAATATGCCGAATTGAGTGCGGAAACCGGTTTCATTCGATACGAAGATTTTCTGGTTAACCCGGATATGGAGATGCGCAAACTTTGTAATCATCTGCAAATCGATTTCGACCCGGATTTCATCAAAAAATGGCCTGAGTACAAGACGATCACCGGCGACGTTCTCGTCCCAGGCAGATCGGTCAAGATATTGCCGCGGACCAAGCGGGCGGTTGAACCGGAGCTAAAGATAAAATTTCTTGCCAATAGCGATTATCGCAGCGCGTGTGAGCTGCTCGGTTATGCACTCCTGGAAGAATGATGAGCCGACAGTAAGTTCTGTGCCGCTAGAATATCGGGCAAAAACGATAACCCCGAATACATATGAAATCAAAAAAGGCTGCTGCCAAGCAAAAACCGGAACCGCCACGTGCCGATGTGGAGGCGCTTCTCGCACTGTATAACGCGCGCCGTTATGCCGAAGCGGAAAGCGGGGCACGCGCAATGCTGGTGCAGTATCCAGGCTTCGGGTTTGGCTGGAAACTATTGGGCGGCATACTTCAGAAGCAGGGTAAGAATGCTTTGCCGGCATTGCGAAAGACAGCGCAACTGATTCCCGACGATCCCAATGTGCATTACAACCTCGGTGTCGCCCTGAGAAGTGCAGGGCAGCTGGATGAGGCGGTGACACACTACCGGCATGCAGTGAAACTGAAACCTGACTTTGCGGAAGCTCACGGCAACCTGGGCAACACACTCAAGGACCTGGGGCAGTTCGACGAAGCCATCGCCAGTTACCGTCGCGCACTATCAATCAGGCCGGACGCGGCCGATACTTACATCAACCTGGGTATCGCGCTCAACGTGCTCGGCCGGGCGGAAGATGCCGCGGCCAGTTATCGCAAGGCACTGGAGGTCAAGCCCGACCATGTTCTTGCCTGCTACAACCTGGGTAATACGCTGAAGGACCTGGGTCGTTTTGAAGAGGCCATCGCCAGTTACCGCCGCGCGATCGAGATCAAACCCGACTTCGCGGGGGCATACAACAATCTGGGCGGTGTGCTGAAAGATATTGGCCATCTGGATGCCGCAGCGTCGAGTTACCGCAGGGCACTGGAATTGGATCCCGGTTTCGCCGAAGCGCACTGCAATCTGGGCGGTGTACTGAAAGATATCGGCCAACTGGATGCGGCAGCGTCGAGCTACCGCAGGGCACTGGAATTGAAACCGGATTTTGCCGAGGCTTGCAGCAACCTGCTGTTCCTGTATGCATACCATGCCTTGATCGATCCCCAAGAATATCTTGCCGAGGCACGCAAATGGGAAAAGTCGTGTTTGTCTGCCCAGGAACGCCAGGCGGCAAGCCTGCGGGTTTTCCGGCGCCGACCGCTAGCCGGCAGGCGGCTGAAGGTGGGTTATGTGTCGGGAGATTTTCGCCAGCATGCGGTGAGTTATTTCATAGAACAACTCTTCAAGTACCACGACCGCGACCGGATAGAGATATTCGCCTATTCCACCCAGGGGGTTCGTGATGAAGTCACAGAGCGCATACAGGGTATGGTCGATCACTGGGTCCAGTTCGCGAGAGTTACCCATACCGCGATCCGGGAACGTATAGAGGCGGACGGTATCGATGTTCTGGTGGATCTGGCCGGTCACTCGGCGAACAATCGGCTGAGTGTTTTTGCACACCGTGCTGCGCCGGTTCAGGCATATTATCTGGGCTATTTCGCCAGCACGGGGTTGACCGAAATGGACTACTGGATCGGCGACGAAGTCCTGACTCCTCCCGAAACGGACGGTCATTTCAGCGAGCAGGTATGGCGACTGCCGCGCGTCTCGTGGAGTTTCAACGGCAAGGATGCGCCGCTACCGGCATGGTCTCCGGATACTGAGGGCATCGTTCGGATAGGGGGCTTCAATAACCTCGGCAAATTGACGGATGCAACTTTGGCGCTTTGGGCCAGGGTATTGCATGCCCTGCCTGAAGGGAGGCTGTTGCTCAAAACCAAAGAGTTGGCCGATGCAGGGAATCGCCAGCGGATCATGGATGCGATGGCTGAACACGGTATCCCACCAGACCGTCTCGAACTTCGGGACCGCAGCGCAACGCCCGATTGGTTTGCCCATATGGCCTATTATGACCAGCTGGATATCTCGCTCGACCCGGTCGGGGCAATGGGTGGGGTCACCACGACTTTCGATGCGTTGTGGATGGCGGTGCCGGTGATTACCCTGCAGGGAGACCGTGTTGCATCGCGAGCTTCGGCAGCAATAGTGAGTGGCCTCGGACATCCGGAATGGGCTGCCTGTTCGGAAGCAGAATATGTCGACAAGGTTGTCGCGCTTGCTCGTGACGTGGAACAGCGCAAAATACTGCGCTCCACTCAGCGCGAGCAGATGGCGTCGAGCCCTTTGTGTGATGCGAAGGGGCTGGCACAGAGTCTGGAAAGCGCCTACGAGGAAATGTTCGAACGCTGGACGAATGCAAAAAATCGGCAGAATTAGAAGGATGCATGCCAAACCGGGTTCGATGAATATGTTTAGAAAGGAAACGCGATGATTGTGTTTGTAGCAGGAATGCCCAGGGCAGGGTCCATGTGGACTTACAACGTAGTCCGTGAGATTTATAAAACACGGGGTTGGTTGGTCTTGCCGAAAGAAATACCAAAGACACAACACGCGTTGATCAAGAGTGCATTAGTAAGTGAACTTAAAGAACACGAGATTTACTGCATCAAGACGCATCTGCCTTTGAAATCGCCGCTTCCGACAAAACATGATGTAAGGATCATCTCCAACATAAGAGATGTGAGGGATGCCTGTCTTTCATTCATGCGCTTCATGCACGCGGATTACGAAAGAGGGGTTCAGGCCATGCTGGATATGATGAGAATCACGGATTATTACCAGGCAGAGTATGGTAACGAGCTGCTAAGTGTCCGTTTCGAGGACTTGACGAGATCGCCGCTATAAGTTCTCGAGAGCATCAGTGGTTTTTTGAAAATTGATCTGACTGATAGCGAGAAGAAAGAAATACTGTGGAAGTTCGACAAGTCCAATATCCAGAAAAGACTGCAGGAGATGCCAAGAATAGATCCGGCGACAATCGATAAAAATGAAGTTGCTGTACAAGGTTCAGGGTTCGACGCTGTTAAAAATATGGACGGCACATACAGGACGTATGATAAGGCAACAGGATTTCAGAGCAACCATATAACATCGAGTAATGACGGTGAATGGAGGACCTGTTTTGATCGAGGCCAGGCTGACCAGTTGGGCTCTCTTTCCAAAGCGTGGCTGTTGAAAAATGGTTACGAAGTTTAGGCACGGGTTTGTTTTTCATGCCCCGGTTGGGAGGGAATGCACGGGCATACCCGCGGTCCGGGCGCAACATCAGGCGAATATATAAATGAACCAGCAAAAATGAAGTCGGGAACCCCCGCCCCGAACCAACCGCCCCCCGCTGCCGTCAACGCGCTGCTCGCGCTATATACCGGCCGTCGCTATGCGGAAGCGGAACGCGGCGCCCGGACACTGCTGACGGACTATCCCGGCTTCGCGTTCGGCTGGAAACTGTTGGGCGGCATTTTGCAGATGCAAGGCAAGGATGCATTGCCCGCATTCCGGAAAGCGGTCGAACTGATGCCCGGGGATGCGGAAGCGCACTTCAACCTTGGCGTCGTGCTGAAAGGAGCAGGGCGGCTGGTTGACGCAGCGGCCAGTTACCGTAAAGCCCTCGCCCTCAGCCCCGGCTACACCGAAGCGCACAGTAACCTGGGCAACACACTCAACGATCTGGGACAGCACGAAGAAGCCATCGCCAGCTACCGCCATGCGATAAAGATCAGACCCGACGACGCCGACGTCCACAACAACCTCGGCACCGCCCTCAAAGACCTGGGCCAACTCGATGATGCCATCGCCAGCTGCCGCAAAGCCACCGCGCTCAAGCCCGGCTTCGTGCTGGCCCACTACAATCTGGGCAACGCACTCAAACAACACGGCCAACTGGATGAAGCCATCGCAAGCTACCGCCGTGCGATCGAACTCAAGCCCGACTTTGCCGAAGCACACAACAACCTCGGCACCGCGCTCAAGGAGCAAAACCAATTCGATGCTGCACTGGCCAGCTACCGGCGTGTGTTGGAACTCAAGCCCGATTTTGCCGAAGCGCACAACAACTTGGGTGTTGCGCTAAAGGATATTGGGCAACTGGAAGCTGCCTCAGACAGCTATCGGAAAGCCATCGCCCTCAAGCCCGACTATGCCGAAGCGCACAACAATCTGGGTGCGGCACTGCAAACCCTGGGTCAGACTGATGCGGCTCTGGACAGCTTTAACAGGGCAGTGGAACTGCAACCCGACTTCGCCGCCGCGCACAGCAATCTGGGCAATCTCTTCAAGGAACTTGGGCAACTTGATGCGGCGCAGGCCAGTTGCCGCCGGGCGCTGGAGATCGATCCAGACAATGCCGGCGCGCACTGCAACTTGGGAATCGTGTTCAAAGAACTTGGCAGGCTCGACGCTGCACAGGCTAGCTACCGGCGAGCGCTGGAGATCAAACCCGACTTCGCGCAGGCACATAACAACCTTGGCTCCGTGCTGAAGGACTTGAGCCAGTTTGATGCTGCAGTGGCCAGCTATCGCCGCGCAGTTGAGATCAACCCTGATTTTGCCGAGGCGCACAACAACCTCGGCATTGTGCTCAAGGAGCTTGGTCAACTTGATGCAGCTTTGGTATGTTATCAGCGGGCACTGGTGATCAAGCCCGATTACGAAGAGGCGCAAACCAACCTGCTGTTCACGCTCAACTACACGGCCCAAGCGCCCGAATACTGTCTCGAGGAAGCGCGCAAATACGGCAAGATGGTGAGCCGGAAAGTCAGCACGCGCTATTCCGACTGGCAGTGCGCGGACCAACCGAAGCGCCTGCGCGTGGGCCTGGTATCCGGCGACCTGCACAACCACCCGGTGGGCTATTTCCTGGAAAGCCTGCTGGCGAATATCGACCCCGCCCGCATCGAACTGATCGCCTACCCGACCGACCTGACCGTCGATGCACTGACTACCCGGATCAAACCGTACTTCAGCGCCTGGAAGCCGCTGTATCATCTGAACGACGAGGCCGCCGCACGGCTGATCCACAGCGACGGTGTACACCTGCTGCTCGATCTGTCCGGGCACACTGGCAAGAACCGCCTACCGGTTTTCGCCTGGAAGCCCGCGCCGGTGCAGGCTGCATGGCTGGGCTATTTCGCCACCACGGGCGTGGCGGAGATGGACTACTTGCTGGCCGACGAAGTGGGGGTGCCGGAGACGCAACGCAAATATTTTACCGAGTCCATTTGGTATTTGCCCGACACCAGGTTGTGCTTCACGCCTCCCGCGACTGAGCTGCCGGTTGCCGCGTTACCTGCGCTGCAAAACGGTTACGTGACGTTTGGCTGTTTCCAGAATCTGTCCAAGGTAGTGGACGGGGTGCTGGCGGCATGGGGCAAGATACTCAATGCGGTGCCCGGTGCGAGACTGCGCTGGCAATGCAAACAACTCGGCGATCCGTCTGTGATCGATCAGCAAGTGTTGCGTTTGCGGCAGCATGGTATCAATCCCGTGCGGGTGATGTTGCTTGGCTCCGCATCTCGCGAGGGTTATCTGGGTGCGCATGCCGATGTGGATCTGATACTGGATACGTTTCCGTATCCGGGTGGTACCACCACCTGCGAGGCCTTGTGGATGGGTGTGCCGACGCTGACACTGGCCGGAGATTCCTTGTTAGCCAGACAGGGCGCCAGTATGCTGGCGGCTGCGGGGCTGAAGGAATGGATCGCCAAAAATGAAACCGAATACATCGGCAAGGCGGTGGCGCTGGCCGGCGACTTGCCCAAACTCGCGGCATTACGCGCCAGACTGCGCGAGCAGGTGAGGGCATCGCCGCTGTTCGACGCGAAACGGTTTGCAAAGAATTTCGATGTCGCGTTGTGGGGTATGTGGCAAGCGCGAAGCAACGGTAAAAACTTGTCTCGGACCAAACCGCCGGTCTCATCGGATGACTGAAAACGAGCCAATGCAATCAATCCAACCGCCCGTCGCCGACGTCGAGGTGCTGCTCGCACTGTACAATGCGAAGCGCTATGCGGAAGCGGAAAGCCGGACGAGGCTTTTGCTGGAAAAGTATCCCGAGCTTGGGTTTGGCTGGAAACTGCTGGGCGGTGCGTTGCAGATGCAGGGCAAGGACGCGCTGTGGGCATTTCGAAAGGTGACCGAACTCACTCCCTCCGACCCGGAAGCCCACTTCAACCTTGGTGTCGTACTGAAAAGCGCCGGCCGGCTTGATGAAGCAGCGGCCAGTAATCAAAAAGCCATCGCACTCAAACCCGACTTTGCCGAGGCTCACAGTAATCTGGGTAACATCCAGCAAGAACTTGGACAATTTGGTGATGCGGTGACTAGCTACCGCCGGGCAATAGAGATCAAGCCCGACTCGGCCATTGCGTACAACAATCTGGGTACAGCCTTAAAAGATCTCGGAAATCTCGATGCTGCCATTGCAAGCTATCACAAGGCGATCAGATGCAATCCCGCTTACGGTGAGGCCTAC
>JBBQNH010000080.1:0-10058 GCA_038329705.1 Burkholderiales bacterium
GAGCCCCAGCCCTGTCTACCCGAATCGGTCTACTCAGCGATGTGCATGCTACCCCCGAACCGGTGGCGGAAGCGTTGGCGCTTTTCAAGTCCCGGGGCGTTGACCGTATTCTCTGCCCCGGCGACATCGCCGGTTATGGCGCTGACTGGCCTACACGGTTGCGCATGGCATAAATGACGGTCCAGGGAACTTCCGGGTGTTCATCGGAAAATGCTGAGTGGTAGTGTTCAATGTTGTGTGCCGCTTCGCCGATGATTTCGAAATTGCGTATGACTGCATCCTGCGTCTTTTGATCGTTCTGGAACGCAATCTCGTCAATATCCTCGACATAAAGTTGGATGCGTTTGATTGCCTCTACGACATGCTCGAGATAATCCGGGATATGCAATACGTCGGCTTTGCTCATACCGCGACAGCTTCGTTCATCACTCGTTCCCGGAATTTGTCCGGCAATGCGTTCGGAGTCAAAACGTCCACGCTGACATTGAGCAGTTTTGCTATTTCAACCTGTATCCTGGCGATGTCCATCAAGGTGGTCTCGGAGGTGGGTTCGACCAGCAGGTCAAGGTCGCTGCCTTCGGTGTCTGCGCCATGCAGGACAGAGCCGAATACGCGCACATTGCGCACGCGATGGCGCAGGGCGATCTCGCGGATCGCCTCGCGGTGAGTTTGCAGAGCTATGGAAGGGCGCATAACTACTATCCTTTTTGGTTCGCGGCTATTATAGCCAAGTGATTGGCATGCGCTCAATTTACTTAAAACGTAATTTAACGCGTAAGTAAACGGGCTAGGCAAGATTCCGCCGCACCCTGTATTTAGTATAGACCCTGGGAAATATGAAACTTGTGCCGTGTATTCTATATCAGAGATTACATACGGCATGAACCAGCCGTATGTAACATTTCTATACGAATACTGGAAACTGAAAGGAGGTCGTCAAATGAGCACTCCGACACATCCAGACATTGAGCTGGAAATCGTTTCTTGCACTGTGTGCCTTAAAGAGATTCCGTTAAGCGCAGCCTTAACACCGGAAGGCGGAGATTATGTCGGCCAATTCTGCGGGATCGAGTGTTATGAAATTTTTGCCAGGAAGTCTAGACTCGATCAATCTGAAACACCCGAAATCAACCAGTAAGGCACAGGAGCAATGGAAAATATATTAGGGGGTAGCCCCATTTTTTGCCAGTTAATATCAATAACATGAAACGCAGAGACTTTATCAAGCGCGGTGTTGTGGGCGGGGCAATGGGCCTCGTCACCGGGGCGGCGTTTGCTGCGCGTCCCACGCCATCAGAGATCGAGGGGCCGTTCTATCCCGTTTATCCACAGAAGGACAAGGACTTTGACCTGACGCGCATTCAAGGCCGGGCGGGTGTGGCGCGGGGCAAGATCATCATCGTTCAGGGGCGGGTGGTGGATACGGATGGCAAGCCGCTCGAAGATGCGATGGTGGACCTGTGGCAGGCGAATGCAGCAGGCCGATATAACAATCCTCGTGATAGCAACCCGGCACCGCTGGACCCCAACTTTCAGGGTTGGGCGATCGTGCCCAGCGGCAGCGATGGCGGGTTTCGTTTCAAGACGGTGTATCCCGGCGCCTATCCTGCCGGCGCAGACTGGATGCGCCCGCCGCACATTCATTTCAAGGTGAGCAAGCGCGGCTATGTCGAGCTCGTCACGCAGATGTATTTCCCCGGCGAAAATTTGAATGAACAGGACTTGTTACTGATGCACAAGCCGATCGACCAACGGCCGCTGATGATCGCGACGCGGTTGCCGGGTGATCCGGAGACTTATCGCTACGATATCGTGCTGGAGAAGGTGGGGCGGTAAACCCAGCCATATGAATAACCCGGATACCCGCCCCACGCCTTCGCGGGGGCAGGCTCTTCGCGGGGATGACGATTAAAACAGTGCTTCCCTAATGGTGCAGCGGCCTGTCAGTCTCAAGATTATCCTCATTCACTGATTCATCCAGCGATGCGATGTCTCCAGCGTGCGATTCACAAGTTTCATCAAGCTGCGCAAACTTTTCTTAGTTTCTGTCTTGCATTGTTGACATAAGAACGTTCGTTCTCTACGATGTGGTTATCGTTTTGCCAGCCGCTGACGGCAAGAATTACCTGACTGACGTGGCCACTGCCATCATCCATCAGGTATGGGCTGATCTGAGCGTGCAGGGCAAGTGATTTGCCATTACTCCATATTGCTAATCCAGCAATGCGGAAGCTTTGGAGAGTTGCAGACACGCCGAAAAACAAGGGAGATTTTGATATGTCCACTCCAGAAAATACCGCAGTACCTATCGTCATTTACCAGTCTGGGGATGGCTCGATGACCACCGAAGTCCGGCTGGAAGGTGAAACCGTCTGGTTGTCGCAAAAGCAGATGGCGGAGTTGTTCGGTAAAAATATCCGAACCATCAATGAGCACATCGGCAATGTATTCAAGGAAGGAGAGCTGGACGAATCTGCAGTTATCCGGAATTTCCGGATAACTGCCGCCGATGGAAAAAACTACGATACGACGCACTACAGCCTCGACGTCATCATCTCTGTCGGCTACCGCGTGAAGTCCAGGCAGGGCACGCAGTTCCGCATCTGGGCTAACCGTGTGTTGAAAGACTATCTTGTGCAGGGCTACGCGCTGAACAAGCAACGGCTTGAAGCTCAGCAGGAGAAGCTGGCCGAGCTGAAGCGGGCGATTGCCTTGTCATCACGGCTGATACACAACAAGGATTTATCAACTCCGGAATCACAAGGCATTCTGGCGATCCTGGAAAAATACAGTCATGCGTTGACGGTGCTGGACGATTACGATCACCAGCGTTTGCGGGTGGTGGGCACGCGCACGGGTGCGCAACCAAAAATCACTTAAGATGAGGCGATGCAGCAGGTAGGGCTGTGGCGTAGCCGGGAAAATCTCGGCAGTCTATTCGGCAATGAGAAAGACGATTCTTTCAGGAGTTCGCTGGAGACGATTTACCAAACGTTGACGGCAAGGAGTTGTATCCCAGCATCGAGGAGTAATCAGCCAACCTGCTCTATTTCATCGTAAAGAATCATTCTTTCACCGACGGCAACAAAAGAATCGCCGCCGCTGTCTTTGTTTGGTTCCTCCAACGTCACGACTTTTTGTATAACGCCGTGGGCGAGAAGCGCATTGCCGATAATGCTCTGGTCGCGTTTACGTTACTGATCGCAGAAAGCAAGCCGGATGAGAGGGAGATGATGGTAAAGGTGATTATCAATCTGATCAATGGCAGGAACGGATAAGCAGGCCCAACGAATCAATACTGAACTCGCACCTGAGTTGTTAAAAGGTCCAACGCCTCATTTTTCACCCGTCGACATGCGAATCCGCCAAACCCTGCGTGATATCATTCCGCGTCATGAAACCCCATCCCGATTCCCTGCAGCGTTTTATCTTTGAGCTATCCCATGTGCGCGGCGAGCTGGTGCATCTCGATGCCGCCTGGCGCGCGGTGCTGGAGCGGCACGACTATCCGCCTGCGTTGCGCACGGTGTTGGGCGAGCTGATGGCGGCGGCGACGTTGCTTGCGGCGATGCTGAAGCTGAACGGCTCGCTGATCTTGCAGATACAGGGCAAGGGGCCGGTGTCGCTGTTGGTGGTGGAGTGTGACGGCGAGCTGAATGTACGCGCCACGGCGAAGTGGGAAGGCGAGCTGGAGGGATTGAATTTTGCGCAGATGGTGGGCGACGGGCGCTTTGTGATCACGCTTGATCCGCGCGATAGCGGCCAGACTTACCAGAGTATCGTGGCGCTGGATAGCGACAGCGTGGCCGGGGTGTTGCAGCACTACATGCAGCGTTCCGAGCAACTGGAGACGCGCCTGTGGCTGGCGGCGGATGATCAGGGCGCGGCGGGCCTGCTGTTGCAGAAGATGCCGCACGAGGGCGGGCTTGGCGCAACCGTGGAGCAGGATGACGACATGTGGCAGCGCGTGACGATGCTGACGGATACCGTAACGAACGCGGAGTTGCTCGCGTTGCCGGCGGAGGAGTTGCTGCGCAGGCTGTACAACGAAGAGGTAGTACGCTTGTTCGATGCGAAGCACGTGGCGTTCCGCTGTTCGTGCTCGCGCGACAAGGTGGGACGCATGTTGAAGATGCTCGGCCCGGACGAGGTGCATGCGGTGCTGGCGGAGCAGGGTGCAGTGGAGGTGAACTGCGAGTTTTGCAACCAGCAATACCGTTTCGATGCCGTGGATGCCGAGCAGGTGTTAGCCGCAGCGGTGGCGCTGGAAGGCAGTGACGCGGTGCATTGAGCTGAATCAATGGTCAGGATCAGTGCGATATCCTCCATGCAAAAGCCCCGATTCTTCGGGGCTTTTTTCTTTTTGCAGCGGTGATTGGTGTATTGCCTGAAACAAATAAAAGTGCCAAGCTAAAACCATTCAGGAAAGAAAGCTGACTATTCAATCGGGAGGACTGTCGAGATGAATCAGGATCTCTTGCGTCACTTTATCTCATGCGCGATGCGCGGCAGGTTCGTGCTGCTGCTGTTGTGCTTTGCCCACGTGCCGGCGCAGGCGGGCACCGAGGCACTGGCCTATGAGCAGCAGACGCTGAAAGTAGATGGTGTGAGCAGGACGGTGCAGGTGCCCAGGGGTTACCGGCTGGAGTGGCTCGCCGGCATGGATGAGCCGCGCATGCTGACCTTTGCCGCGAACGGTGATCTGTTCGCGGGTTCGCAGTCGGGCAAGGTGTATCGCCTGGCGCCACCGTATACCCGGCCCGGGGTGCTGGTGAAGCTGAAGGATTATCCGCACAGTGTGGCGTTTCGTGCGGGGGAGATACTGATCGCGCAGAAGAATGGTGTGTATCGCGCGCCGTACCGTGCGGGGCAGGATCGCATCGCACCGGACACTGTGACATTGCTGGCGGCGTTGCCGGCCGGCGGCGGACACAGCAGCCGCACGGTGGGCGTCGGGCCGGATGGCCGGGTGTATGTGAGCCTGGGCATCCAGCACAATTGCAGCGACCAGTATCTTGGCGCGGGCTATGGGTTCGATGACCGGCGCGGCGGGGTGATGGTGCTGCGGGAGGGTGGCGGCAAGGCAAGCTGGGCGCCTTTTGCATCCGGGCTGCGCAATCCGGTGGGCTTCGACTGGCAGCCGCAGACCGGGGTGATGTTTGCCGACAACAACGGGCCGGATCATCTGGGTTTCGATCAGCCGCCGGAATATTTCAGCAGGCTCACAGCCGGCTCGTTTCACGGCATGCCGTGGTTCCAGTTCGACGGCAAGCAATTGCAGCGCGACGATTGTGCTACCAGCCCGCCGCCGCGACCAATCAATGAGGTGACACTGCCGGTGGCGACTTTTCCGGCGCGCAATGCGCCGCTGGGCATGGCGTTCGTGCCGCAGGGTGCGATGGATGCCAGCCTGGAATCCGATGCGGTGGTGGCGCTACATGGTTCGTGGGGCACCAAGCCGAACGGTAGTTTTTTCGGCAGCGATGCGACGCGGCGGTCGCCAAAGATCGTGGCGGTGCGTTTCAGGAAAGGTGAGGCGGTGCGGGTGGACGTGCTGGTGAGCGGTTTTCAATTGCCGGATGGCAAGCGCTGGGCGCGGCCGGCAGGGGTGGCGTTCGGGCCGGATGGCGCGCTGTATTTCAGCAGCGATAGCGATGCCGAAGGATTGTTCCGGCTGAAGCGGGTGCGGTGAGCGTTAAACAGTAACGACTTTCAACCCAAACTTTCATTGCCGATAATTACTCACCAGTCAGAAATTTAGTCTACAAATGTCACAACAAAGTAACGTAGGGTGGATAAGCGAAGCGCATCCACCAAAGCGCGCTGGTGGATGCGCTTCGCTTATCCACCCTGCATCTGTCGTCTTTATTACTTACTGCTGTGTAAAGGCTGCCGATCAATCTGGCGGTTCCTCGCCTAAACGCGTGAATAACCAGCCGGAGTGCCAACGGGGAATTCAATATAACGCTTGATTAATCGTACCATTAAGAATACTATTTAACGCACTACGAATAACTCCATGAGGGGATAGCCATGTCCAGCCTGACTGCCAATGACCTTAAAACAAAAGGTATCGCCGCCATTGAGGCGGTGCTGGCTGAGCGGCCCGAAGCAATCGTCTCGGTGCGCGGCAAAGAGCGTTTTGTTGTGATGGAGATCGCGCAATATCATTATCTCCGTGAATGCGAACTGGAGGCCGCACTGGCTGAAACGCATGCCGATATCAAGGCGGGCCGTTTTGTGAAGGAATCGGCAGCGGCGCACGTCAAGCGGGTTAAAAAGTCCCCGAAATAAGCAGTAAGCCGCCATGGCCTTCCAGTTGATCTTTACCGGGCAATACAACAAGCGCGCCGCGCGCTTTCTCAAGCGTCATCCCGAGCTTGAAACCCAATACCTGAAGACACTGCAACTTCTGGAGTTGAACCCGCACCATCCTTCGCTGCGTTTGCATCCATTAAGCGGCAGGCTGCAAGGACTGCATTCGGTTTCCATCAATCTTTCTTACCGCATCACTCTGGAGCTGTTGATCCATGACCGGGAGATCATCCCGGTCAATGTGGGCGATCATGATGCGGTGTATTGATGGTCGTCTGATCTGTTGCGGGGCCCGTTCGCGTGGGTGACCTGTTTGAATGCCAGCGGCGTGAACAATCTCGCGCCTGTCATTTTTCCTACCCGTGACGCCCATGGTTATTCCAGGTCGGCAGGCTTGGCGCGCATCTTGGCGGCAATGTTGTCGCCATGGGAGACATGGAGAAGATCGACAAGCCTGCGCATCAGATGGTTTTCATTTGCGCTGATCTTCCCGTCGGCGTAGACAACCTGCCACAGGTATTCGACGATACGAATCTTCTCGGATCGATCCAGCTTGTGGTTGATGAGGGAAGTGAACTGGTGAAAATCGTTGGCGGTCTTTGACGCCTGTTGCCCCCGCTCGGTGAGTTGCGCCACTTCCGCATCCGATAGGTGGAAACGTTCCTTGAGGATTTTGAGTATCGTGGCCTGTTCTTCAAACGCACATTCGGCATCCGATTGCATGACCTCGATCAATAGCACTGCAGTTGCCAGTTGCAGGGTGTGTTCGGGACGGGTGTCGGCACCGGCGGGGACACTCATCGAGGCGAGGAAGTTATTCAGTTTTGTCAGCATGGCTCAGGTTTCGTCTATGGCAGGTGGGCAATATTCAGCATCAATAAATTGTAGGAGCGGGCCATGCACGCGATTGTTTTTTGTTCGCGGGCAGGGCCCGCTCCTACAAGAGATCGTCGTACAGAGTGAAGCGCAGTTGTGATATTCACGACAATGGGATGAAAATCAATAGTGCGGCGGACGCTCGTTCGCAGGCTTGAGTTCGCCTGCCGCATCCAGTGAAGCGATGTGACTCGCGAGCGATCTGCATACCGCTTCAAGCCGGTCCAGTTTTTTCTGCTGCTGATAGACCGTTTTGTTGAGCTCCTCGATCAGGTCCTCCTGCAGGGAGAGCTTTGATTCGATGTTTTCCAAACGTTCATCATTCATGGGGTGGCTCTGTCAGTTCTGCGAATGGTCGGGGGCGGCGGATATTTTAACGCGGTATCGGAATTCATGCCCGGCGCTAACGGATAATCAGGGATCGGACGCAGTTGTTCTACGGCTGCAGCCCTTCCGGTCCGGTTCACCATCGCTGTACTGCCGCACGGATCTCCTTTGCACAATGGCAAAAGGATCGAAGATTCACCCGTCAGCCGCTCCACCGCGCTAGAATCAGGCTGCCAACTCCGGTAACGCACGCAGTTCAACACGCTCATGAAGCTCATCGATCCCCGAACCACTTATATGCTGAAAAATCCGGCGCTGTTTACACGCCGGGTGCTGAAAGCCTTTCAGGCCAATCAGGGTTTGCTGCTGGCCGGTGCGGTGGCCTACTACGCGCTGTTGTCCATCGTGCCACTGCTGATCCTGGTAGTGATCGCATTGTCGGAGGTGATCGACCAGTCCGTGCTGTTGGTGACACTGAAAAGGGCGCTCGAATACGTGGCGCCGGGCGAGGGGAAGGCGATGGTGGTGGAGCTGAAGTCCTTCCTCGATCATCGTGAGGTGATCGGCTGGGTGTTGTTTGTGACGATGCTGTTTTTCAGCTCGCTTGGTTTCAAGGTGCTGGAGAGTGCGATCTCGGTGATCTTTATGCATCGCGTGGAGAACAGCAAGCGGCACATTCTGGTTTCCCTGCTGCTGTTGCCTTTCGGCTATATATTTTTCATCGCGGTGGTGTTGTTTGTGGGGACGTTCCTAATCGTCGACCTGATGGCGATGGGCGGAGAGCATGTGATGATCATGGGACATAGCTGGTCGCTGGGCGGCTTTTCGCGCTGGCTGATCTATGTTGTGGGCGTGTTCGGGGAGATCCTGCTGATCTCCGCGATCTACTATTTCATGCCGGTGGGCCGGCTGACTGCGCATCACGCACTGATCGGCGGTACGGTGGCGGGGCTGCTGTGGGAGATCATCCGCCATGGTATGGGTTGGTATCTCGGCACGCTGTCGCAGGTGAGCATGGTGTACGGCTCACTGACCACGGCGATCGTCGTGCTGCTGAGTATGGAGGTGGCGGCCACGCTGCTGTTGCTGGGCGCGCAGGTGATCGCGGAATATGAGCGCATCGAGCTCAGCGCGGAGGAAGATCAGAAACGCGGTGCGGCGGATAATTAAGAACGTGTCTGAAAAACTAACGCCGCATCGCTGCGGCGTCATGTTTGGTCGGCAGATCGGGTGCCGATAGAGTCAGTCATGTGATGCTGACTTGGGTTACAACTGAATTTGGTGGGTCATCGTGGGGTCGATAGGCGTCTCCCTGTAAAGGTTAACTGTCACGTATCGTTACGTTGCTTTGCTGCACGGGCACTACAGTTATTTTATACACCCAATTCACCGGCGTTTCAATGCGAAATGTTGACGCAACAACAGAATAGTCGCTAAAGCCCTTCTTCCTTGAGCGCGGCTTTCACTGCCGGTCTTGCGGCGATGCGAGCCATGTAGTCTTTCAGCACCGGCCAGGGCGTCAGATCGAGCTCGAGGCGCGGCGCCCATCTCAACACAGTGAACAGATAGGCGTCGGCAACGGTGTATGTACCCATCAGGTATTCCCTGTCCACGAGCGCATGGGCGGCGAAGTCTATGCGTTGAATGAGGCGCGGCTTCAGGGCGGCCTTGGCTTCCTCATTCAGTTTCGGGTTGAAAAGCGGGCTGCATCCTTTGTGGATCTCGCTCGAGATGAAGTTGAGCCATTCCTGCAGGCGGTAGCGCGCCAGCGTGCCGGCGGGCGGCGCAAGCCTTTTCTCGGGAACCTGGTCGGCGAGGTACTGCACGATCACAGCGACCTCGGTCAGGAGCTCGCCGTTGTTCATGGTCAGTGCGGGAACGTTGGACTTCGGGTTGATCGCGTTGTAGTTGCTGCCGGTCTCGGTCTTCTTGTCGTCGCGGCCGACCTTTTCCAGGGTGTAGTCGAGCCCGGTTTCACGCAGCACTATATGCGGACATAGTGCACAGGTGCCTGGGACGTAATATAGTTTCAGCATGAGTTTCTCCATCTGGTTGAGTGACGGCAGTTTACCAAGTAACACGGGTCGGGGTTAAAATAGCGGCATGAAGGATCCTCGCATCAGTGTTCCGGGCATCACTGTTCCGGCCGCCACCGATTTCGGGACAGCTGCCAGGACTCGCCACCGAAATTACCTTTAACTGTTTCCAATTTTAATTTAAAAATCCACATGCAAATCGATCCCTCCCAACATTCCACCGAGGATAACTACAAACTGCTGACCAATCTGGTGGTGCCGCGCCCGATCGCGTGGGTCACCAGCCAAAATGTTGCAGGAGTGATTAATCTCGCGCCGTTTAGTTTTTTTAACGCGGTCGGTGCGAACCCGTTATACCTCATTATCAGCGTCGGCGTGAATGACGCCGGCGAGATGAAGGACACCGCAAAAAATATTCTGACCGGCGGAGAATTCGTGGTGAACCTGGTGACCGAGGAATTGTTCGATGCGATGAATATTTCGGCGGCGGATTTTCCGGAAGGA
>JBBQNH010000081.1:0-9980 GCA_038329705.1 Burkholderiales bacterium
CTTCGCCCCCGCTGCAATATGGCAAAGCGTACCGAGAAATATGGGTACCAGTTCGCCGAATATCCTGAATTCAAAAATGTTGCCAACGACAAACATGCCTGCGATAAAACACGGAATGATGAGGCCCGTATTTCGAACAAATTTATCGCGAACCTTATTCCATAAAAAAATCAATGGTAGCCACAGAAACCCCATAAAGCTGGTCAAGGTGATAAAACTGTCCCAGCGAAAAAACAGCATGGCATTCATGTACAGACGGCTTGATTGCAAAGTGGCTGGCAATCCATTCGGGGAAAGATTTACATCCAGAGAGTACATGCCGGCCCCCGGGTTGTACCTGAATAAATAGGCCAGCCAAAGCTTTATCGCAGCCACCAGCATAATTTGCCCCAGCATATGCGCCAGGTATGGACGACGTTCAAGCAGAGTGTATTGACTGAATGCAAATGCCAGCAGCAAAAATGCAATCGTTTCCCGGTTAAACATTCCGATTGCCAGCACGATATAGTACTGCCAATAATTTCTGCCATATAGAAAGAACAAACCCAGCGTGAATAGCAGGATAGACGCCGTATCGCTGGAATAGTATGCCCGGGTCCAGGGAACGTTTATATAAAGAAAAGGATACAAATAGAAAAATCCCAGGGCAAAGACCGACGCGATCCACCCATCCCTGCAAATTCTGAAGAAATAGGCAAATAATGCGAGCGCCGAAGCAAATGCCATCAGAGTTTCGTAATATCTGACGACTGGACGCAGGGAAGGCAGCGCAAACCATGTTGCCACATGGTCGATCAACCATGGCATGAGGAAACGATATTGGAACGGGGTTGCGGACACCCCGTGGCTAGTCGACTGCAACGCAGCCAGCATGGGGTTCTGCAAGTATATCTCCCCGCGCAGATAACCCATATACAACGACATTAACGCTGCCATTACGATTAGCGATATTGCAGACAATGTCAGGGCGCGATTATTCCTGCACCAAAGGTTCACGTTACTTAACAACCGCATACTCCTCATCAATTGACAACGCAGAAACTGGAAGCCTGCCCGGCAATCTACCAAGAAATTTCATAATCTGCCAATGTGATGCTCCCGTTTCGAATTCAGCTCTATGCCGATACCGGTTCAGCTTATGTATTGTTCGAACTAATTGCCTTGCAGCATCTGGTGTTTATTCTTTCTTTTGGATTCATACATATCCCTGTCGGCCATCTCGATCACCGTATCCGCGTTTATTGCGTTATCTGCCTGGGTGGTTCGGCCAATCGATATCGATATCGGCCAGGATTCTTTCTCAAAAGCTCGCTTCGCGAACGATTTGATACGCTCAACCACGATACCGCAGGATGATTCATCGGTTTCGGGCAGCAACAAAACAAATTCGTCGCCGCCGAAACGTGCAACAACGTCAACCTTCCTGGAGCATAGTCTTAATATTCCAGACAGGGACACCAGTACATCATCGCCGACAATATGACCATGAAGATCATTGATCCGCTTGAAGTTGTCGATATCGATAAACAGAAGAGAATAAGGCTTGCCGGAACGTTTGCTGCGCCCCTGTTCGGCAGACAGCCGTTCCATGAACTCGCGCCGGTTCGCCAAATTGGTCAGCACATCGATACGCGAATACTCACGCTCCCGCCACAACTTGACCAATATCCGGCCAATCACGATGAAGACAATGCTGCGCGTGAAAGTGTTCAGCACGAACGCAATAACCGGATAATCCGGCCATGCGATAGTCATCTCGGTCGCACACCAGACCAGTGCCAAAGAAATCGCGACAAAGGTGGCGATCTGGGGATCGGAGCGGCGGGAGGCGCGAAGCGCGGTCAGATGTGCCGTTTGGATGATCGGCAAGGTGAACAAAACATCGAGGGAGATGTAGCGTGCCAATTCGACGGGCAGATAGCGTCCAAAAGCATAGTCGACATATACGATAAGGCAAACCTCTGCCACAATCAGTAACGCACTGCCATAAAATGCGATTTTTTCTTCCGTCATGTTGCCCACGCAATCATTGGGGGAGATTTCGGTTGACCCATTTTCGCACATTTTTGCCTCACGCCAAGTTTTGCCTGGCAGACGCCGCCTTAAAACTCAACAGGGATCACATTCAAGACCGAGCCCCACAACTTAACGATCACGCCAGGAAAAATATAGGGAGGATTGCTAAAGTTTCAGCAACATCTTGATGTGCGGCAATCCGGCATCCATGAACTCCTTGCCCTGCTCGACAAAGCCAAAGCTGCGATAGAACGGCAGGGCGTATGTCTGCGCATCCACATCCACCTGCGGATAGTCATGCGCCCGAGCATAATCGAGCAATGCTTCCATGATCGCCGTGCCGACCTTTTGTTTACGCCATTTCGGCAATACCGAGATGCGCCCGATGTGGCCGTTGGCAAGCATCCGTCCGCAACCGATGGCATCTCCCTGATGGCTGAGCGCAAGCGCGTGCCGGCAACCTTCATCCAGGCTATCCCATTCCAGCTCGGCGGGAACGCCCTGTTCGCGAATGAATACCGCCTCGCGTATCGACTTCAGCAAAGGCTCGCCATCATGCCAGCTGACCAGACTTACCGTAAAAGGATTACCCATGCGTGTATCCCCCTGAATATTCACTCGAAGATTTCGACTTCCGTTCCTGCGGGTACTATATCAAACAATTCGATCAAGTCTGCATTGCGCATCCGGATGCAGCCATGCGAATCCGGGATTCCAAGCGATACCGAATCAGGGGTGCCGTGGATATATATATATCGCCGCATGGTGTCGCATTCGCCAAGCCGGTTGAAACCCGCTTCGCGACCGGATAACCACAGGATACGCGTCAGTATCCAGTCGCGCCCGGGAAATTTCCCGCCCAATTCCGGCGTATAGACTTCTCCGGTGGGGCGGCGGCGCACAAACACCGTGTTCTCGGGCAACCCCGCACCGATCTTGGCCCGGATGATGTGTTTGCCGCGCGGTGTGCAATTGCTGCCAAACTTTTCACCCACGCCTTTTCCTGAACTGGATACCGCATAGCGATGCAGCAACTGACCTGCGCCATCCAGCAGATCGAGATACTGCGTCGCAATGTTGATATGTATTTTCACAACGCCTTTTGCTGCCGGACGGGACTTTGCTGTTGTGCACGGCGCAGGGCGAAAAAGTTGCTGAGTACCATTCCACACTCGTCTGCCAGCACTCCCGGCACGACTTCGGCATGATGATTCAGACGCGCTTCGGCAAACGCGTCAAGCACGCTGCCGCACGCGCCGGTCTTGGGGTCGCTTGCTCCATACACCAGGCGGGCAATCCGCGCATGCATGATCGCGCCGGCGCACATCAGACAAGGTTCCAGCGTGACGAACAGCTCACAGCCAACCAACCGGTAATTGCCGATATGCTGCGCGGCATCGCGCAATGCCATCATCTCCGCATGCGCGGAAGGATCATGACGCGAGATCGGCGCATTGAAACCGCGTCCGATGATCTTGCCATCCCTTACCACCACCGCGCCCACCGGCACTTCGCCGGCTTGCCGAGCATCTCCGGCCAATTGCAGTGCGTGGCGCATGTATTCCGTATCCGACATCACGATCACCTCTGTAGGGCCCGAAACCACGAAAATCGGGGCGCAACCGTAGCACAACTCCGATATTTTGACGAGGGTACGATGATGCTTGCCTTTAGTGCGATTTTTGACAAGAATGTAAACCTCATTAGCAGGTTCACCCATGTCAGAAAATAAAATCGAAGATTTTACCCTCCCGTCCACGGATAATCAGACCTTCACCCTGTCAGGTGCGCACGGCAAGCATCTGGTGATTTACTTTTACCCCAAGGACAATACACCGGGATGCACCACCGAGGCACAGCAGTACCGCGATCTGTACGCAAAATTCAGGCAGGCGAATTGCGAGGTGGTGGGCATTTCCCGCGACAGCCTCAAGTCGCATGAGAATTTCAAGGCCAAGTTCACCCTGCCTTTCGCGCTGTTATCCGATGCCGAGGAAAAGGCATGCAATCTGTTCGGCGTGATCAAGATGCAGAACATGTATGGCAAACAGGTGCGCGGCATCGAGCGCAGTACCTTCGTGTTCGACAAGACTGGCGTTCTGCGCCGCGAATGGCGCGGCCTCAAAGCCGACGGGCACGCTCAGGAAGTGCTGGATTTCGTCAACACCCTCAACTAAAGGACCTTCATGTCACCAACCACGCGCAACAAATCGGTCAGCCCGGCAAAAAATACAGACACCAAGCTGTTCGTGCTGGACACCAACGTGTTGCTGCATGACCCGACCAGTCTGTTCCGCTTTGAGGAGCACGACATTTGTCTACCGATGTTCGTGCTGGAGGAACTGGACAACAAGAAAAAAGGTATGACTGAAGTGGCCAGGAATGCGCGCCAGGCCAGCCGCTTTCTGGACCAGATCGTCAGCGATGCACCGCACAAGATCGAGGAAGGCATTGCGCTGGAATCAGCCGCGCACAAGAACTGCACCGGACGCCTGTATCTACAAACCAGCTTCGTCAAATACGAATTGCCGGAGAATCTTGAACTGGGCAAAGCGGACAACGCGATACTCGGCGTCGTCATGGGACTGCAAAAACAACAACCCGAACGCCCGGTGATCCTGGTCAGCAAAGACATCAACATGCGCATCAAGGCCCGCGCGCTGGGGCTGGAAGCGCAGGATTATTTCAACGACAAGGTGCTGGAAGACAGTGACCTGCTGTATAGCGGGGTATTGCCGCTGCCCGACGATTTCTGGGACCGCCACAGCAAGGACATGAAATCCTGGCAGAAGGATGGCCGTACCTATTACCAGATCTCCGGACCGCTATGCGCGGCATTTTTCGTCAACCAGTTCGTCTACCTGGAAAGCGGTCCCACACCTTTTTACGCGATCGTGCTGGAACAGAATGAACAAACCGCACAGTTGTGTACCCTGATAGACTACACGCACAGCAAGAACAACATTTGGGGTATCACCGCACGCAATCGCGAGCAGAACTTTGTGCTCAACCTGCTGATGAACCCCGAGATCGATTTCGTCACCCTGCTCGGTCAGGCCGGTACCGGCAAGACCCTGCTGACGCTGGCCGCGGGCTTGCTGCAAACCCTGGAGAACAAACTCTACTCGGAGATCATCATCACCCGCGTGACGGTTCCGGTCGGTGAGGACATAGGATTCCTGCCGGGTACCGAGGAAGAAAAGATGACGCCGTGGATGGGTGCCCTCGAGGACAATCTCGACGTGCTCAACAAATCCGACGAGGAAGGCGGCGACTGGGGCCGTGCCGCGACGCGCGACCTGATCCGTTCACGGGTCAAGGTCAAGTCGCTGAATTTCATGCGCGGCCGCACATTTCTCAACAAATATGTGATCATCGACGAGGCGCAGAATCTCACGCCAAAGCAGATGAAGACGCTGGTCACCCGCGCCGGCCCGGGCACCAAGGTAGTATGCATGGGCAACATCGCACAGATCGACACGCCTTATCTTACCGAAGGAAGTTCAGGGCTGACTTATGTGGTGGATCGCTTCAAAGGCTGGCAATACGGCGGTCACGTGACTCTGATGCGCGGCGAACGTTCAAGACTGGCCGATTATGCCGGTGAGGTTCTATAATACCGTCACCCAGCCGGAAAATAACCCATTGGGCATCTCACAATATATACATGTGAGTCTCGATAACTCTGTGGTGCATTTATTAATAATCTCGACATGACGACACCGGTTACAAAATCCGACGCCGAATGGCGTGACCAGTTAACGCCGGAACAATTCCAGGTTTGTCGCAAATGCGGAACCGAGCCACCGTTCACGGGCAAATATTGGAACTGCCACGAGGCGGGGATCTACCGCTGCGTGTGTTGCGGCAACGCTTTGTTCGATTCCTCGACCAAATTCGAATCGAGTAGCGGCTGGCCGAGTTTTTGGCAACCCTATACACCGGAAAACGTCATGTCAAAAACCGACACCAGTCACGGCATGAAGCGCGTGGAAGTGAACTGCAAGCAATGCGGCGCACATCTTGGACATATATTCCCGGACGGGCCAAAACCGAGCGGATTGCGATTTTGCATCAATTCGGCCGCGCTCGAACTGGATAAAGAACAACCGCCCCAACCATCGCCATGAAACTGCTATTCGATCTATTCCCCGTCCTGCTGTTCTTTGTAACCTATAAATTCCAGGGGATTTTTGCAGCCACTGCGGTGGCCATCGCCGCGACTGTCGCCCAGATTATCTGGACCAAATACCGGCACGGCAAAGTCGACATGATGTTATGGGTGACCTTTGCCATCGTCAGCGTGTTCGGCGGCGCGACCCTGTTGCTGCATGACGAAAGATTCATTATGTTGAAGCCTACTGTGCTTTACTGGATATTTGCCGCCATCCTGATGTTTTCGAATCTGCTGTTTCACAAGAACCTGATGCGCTCGCTGTTACATGAGAAGATCGCCCTGCCCGTGCATGCATGGAATCGCCTCAACCTGATCTGGAGCCTGTTCTTTGCGGTGCTTGGTTTCATCAACCTGTATGTGGCGCATAATTTCTCTACCGATGCCTGGGTGAATTTCAAGCTGTTCGGCTTTTCCGGATTGATGCTGGTATTCATCCTGGCACAGGGCGCATGGCTGGCAAAATATATAGACGAAAAGAAGGAACACAACTAATGGAGGCAGTATAGATGTGGTATGCGATCATCGGGCAGGACGTGCCGGATAGTCTGGAAAAACGCATCGCGGCCCGCCCCGCCCATGTCGAGCGCCTGCAGGCCCTCCAGAACCAGGGACGCCTGTTGCTGGCCGGCCCGTTCCCTGCGGTGGACGCGCCGGATCCCGGCGTGGCCGGGTTTGCCGGCAGCCTGATCGTCGCTGAATTCGCGTCACTGGTAGCCGCCCGGGATTGGGCGAATGCAGACCCTTATGTTAACGCCGGGGTATACGCTGCAGTTAACGTGCAACCGTTCAAAAAGGCCTTCCCGCAGTGAATACCTGCCAACAGGAGATGCGCGTACGGCTTGCCGCGCTCGACCCGGTTTCACTTGAAATCATTGACGAAAGCTGGAAACACGCCGGGCATGCCGGCGCACGTGACGGTGGCGGACATTATGTGTTGAACATCGTTTCGGACAGGTTCGCCGGCAACAATACGGTTGCGCGTCACCGTATGATATATTCCGCGCTTGGCGACATGATGAAGCGCGAAATACACGCACTCACCATACAAGCGATCACGCCAGATGGGATTTAGCGGGTGAGATTTAACTGTAAATTGATATTTTTTTAAGAGGACTGAGCATGTTTAAAACTGGATTTGCAGCATTGGCAATAGTTAGCGCAGTTGCGCTTAGCCCGGCTTTCGCCGGGGATCAATCCGCCGCGACGGTGAATGGCGTTTCCATTCCCCAAACGCGCATCGATATGCGGGTCAAGATCGCCACGGCACAGGGACAGCCGGATACCCCGGAACTGCGCAAGGCGGTGCGTGACGACATGATCAATCTGGAAGTGCTGGCACAGGAAGCAAAAAAGGCCGGGATGGACAAGGATCCCGAGGTCATCCAGCAAACCGAGTTGGCCGATATATCGGTGCTGGTCAGCGCATTCGTGCAGGACTACGCCAAGAATCATCCGATCAGCGATGAACAGATGCAGCAGGAATATGACAAGTTAAAAGTCAATCTGGGCACGAAAGAATACAAGGCCCGCCACATCCTCGTCGATAGCGAAGAAGAAGCCAAAGCCATCATCGCGCAACTGGGCAAGAAGGGAAGTTTCGAGAAGATCGCGAAAGAGAAATCCACGGATGCCGGATCCGCAGCACACGGTGGCGAACTCGACTGGGCGGTACCCAGCAACTTTGTCGCGCCTTTTGCCAACGCCCTGCTCAGCCTGAAAAAGGGTCAATACACCAAGGAACCGGTGAAATCCCAGTTCGGCTGGCACATCGTCAAACTGGATGACATTCGCAACCTGAAAGTCCCCTCGTTTGAAGAACTCAAGCCGCAAATCCAGCAACGCATGCAGCAGCAGGCCATCCAGGAATATATCGCCGAACTGCGCAGCAAGGCCAAGATCGAGTAACACCGGGTCGCATCAATCGTGAACAAGGACACCTCAACGGTGTCCTTGTTTATTTGCGGGCAGCCTTTTGCCGGATTCCAGACTGCACAAGTGCGTCATCGTATTTATCACTTCATCCAGTCCAGTTCCACCCATTCACAGTTATCCAGGCTGCGATGCACAGTCTTATTGGGATCGCCAACGGTTAGCGACAACGCTGCAATGATCGGATTCTCATGGGATACCGCCAGCGCCACGCCTTGCGGATGGCGCGTGGAAATATCATCAAGGAAGCCGCGCAGCCGCTCCATCTCTTCAAGAAAAGATTCACCGTGCACCGGCTTGAACCCCAATGGATCGTCGCACAGCAGATCGTTAAAGGAATTTACCGGCATTCCATCCATGCCGGAACGGCGTTCATTCAGACGGGCATCGATTTGCAGGGGAAGATCATGATGGTGCAACAGGATCGCTGCCGTCTGCCGGGCACGCGGAAATTCGGAAACATAGGCGTGGGTGAAATGCACCAGGCGCAACCTGTCGGAAGCCCTCTCGGCCTGCGACCTGCCGCGCGCGGTCAGGTTGACGATGCGCTGCGGATCATCGTTGATCTGATGGATGACATTACCCTCGCTTTCGCCGTGGCGAACCAGGAATATCCTCACCTCAAATGTTCCTGTGCTGCTTGATCAGGTCGTGGGCCAACTGGATCTCCTTGGCCTGCTCCGTCGCCATCGCGATCATATCCTCGGGAACACCCTGTCCCATCAGCTTGTCCGGATGATACTGGCTCATCAGCTTGCGGTAGGCGCGCTTGATCTCTGCATCACTGCTGTCTTTGGTGACCCCCAACGCCTTGTAGGCGTCCTCCAGCGCAGTCGCTGAATTTGCCTGTCCGCCGGCAAAATGGGTTTGATTCTGCACCATCTCGAGTAACTGCCTGAACTCGTCCTGGCCAAAACCCAGGCGGCTGGCGATATTGGAGAGCAATGCTTCTTCTGCCGGATGAAAATGTCCGTCCGCCAGCGCCATCACGACCAGATAAACCAGCAAGATCTGTTTCAGGTGCCGGGTGTGCCCGCAAACCGACATGAATCTGTCATAGGTCGGCGCCAGGTCAAAAGCAGGTTCAGCACCCTGCTTGAACAACGCGATCGCCCGCTGGCGGTGCTCGGTGGTCATGCCGAGTTTCTGCATGAACTGCTCGACATGATCGATCTCGTCCCGGGAGACCTGTCCATCGGCCTTGGCCAGCTTGCCCATCGAGATGAACACCGTCTCAAGAAAAACAGCCTGGCGCAGCGCATTCTGCAGCGGGTTCACCGCACCGGTGCCATAAGCCATGGTGCGGTCAATGAACGACCCCGCGAACAGACCGAGGAATGCACCGAAAAAACCGAAAAAATAGTAACCTGCGATGACGCCGATGAGCTTGAACAAGATGACTCCGGAATGAAAATATAGGAAAACGCGTTTAGTCAGCTGCGCATTATACCTTCAGCGTAATACGCCGGATATTTTGCATTTGAATAACGGCATCAAGTGCAGGCTGTAAAAATAATGTCAGCCATTCAACAAGCATCCATGATTGGAGAGCCTTCTTCATTAGCGTCCATTGCCGGAAAACTTTTGAATCATGCTTGCTCAAACTTGAATCCGGGCGTCAATTCGATATTGATTTTTCTACACGCGCCTGCCACGTAGCCCACAGCGCATCCTCTAAATTCTTTGCAAAGCGCCGCGCGTCGAATAGCGGCGACACCCTCACCTGCTCACGCAGTCCGGCGCGCAATGCCGCGAGTTTGGGCAAGTCGCCGGCCAGCGCCACCGCCTTGCCGATGTATTCGGTTTCATTTTTGGCAATCCATTCCTTCAGCCCCGCAGCCGTCAGCATACTGGCGCC
>JBBQNH010000082.1:0-9749 GCA_038329705.1 Burkholderiales bacterium
GTAGATTGGATATAAGTCGGGCACTTGTGCGTAAAGCTCGCCTGCATGATTTTTTCATTCAGACGGCCGACCTTGTTGTCGCCGTCTTTATAGCGGCGGAACGTGATTTTTTGAGTTGTTTCAGTTGTTGATGACATTACCTGCCTCCGATTAAATATTATTTCTCACCAAGCCTGATCGCGTTGCTGACCAGTTGATGCACACCGCCAACCATTTTTCTGTCAAATCCATAAATAGGCATGACCTTGCTGAATTGGGTCTTGCAGATAGCGCAGATGACCGCCAGGAAATTGACCCCGTTCTCATCCGCCACCTGTTTCAATACCTCCATACGCGGCAGGGCTCCCTTCACGCGCAGGTCCATCAAGTCATCGGTCAGCAGTCCACCGCCACCGCCGCAACAAAATGTTTTTTCATGGGTTGTACTCGGATCCATCTCGACGAAATGGTTGGCCACCGACTTGATGATGTTGCGCGGGATGTCGAACTGGCCACCGGGATATCCGCCCATGCTCGAGCCCCGTGCCACGTTGCAGGAATCATGGAATGTGATGATATGTTTGTCATTGGCTTCCTTGTCGAACGACAGTGCGCCGCGCTCGATCAGATCCCAGGTGAATTCGCAGATATGCGTCGGCTGTCTATAGCGATGATCGAGCTGCTTCTGCAGCATCTGGGCGAATTTGTCATCCGGGTCGGCGCCCTCGCCCACGCCGCTCAGGGTATTCCAGAAACTGTAGGCGACCCGCCAGGCATGGCCGCATTCGCCAACCACGATACGCTTGACGCCGAGCTCGAGCGCAGCCTGACGGATACGCAATGCGACCTTGCGCAGTTGCTCATAATTGCCGATGAACAGGCCAAAGTTGGCTGCTTCCGACGACATGGACGACAGCGTCCATGAGGTTCCTGTCGCATGAAATACCTTGGCGTAACCGATCAGGCTGTCGATATGCGGCTCGGCAAAAAAATCCGCAGAGGGAGTGATCAGCAATACTTCCGCACCCTTGACATCGATCGGGAAGCGTACGTCAATACCGGTATCTTCTTTGACATCCTCTTCCAGCCCTTCCATCGTGTCGAACAGTGCCGGACCCGGCAAGCCGAGGTTGTTGCCGATCTTGTGCACCTTGCCGATGATCTCGATATCGTACTTCTGGCCGTAGCCCACGGTATCAAGAATATCGCGGGCCGCCATGGTGACTTCGGCGGTGTCAATTCCGTACGGGCAAAACACCGAGCAACGCCGGCATTCGGAACACTGGTGGAAATAGTTGTGCCACTCGTCGAGGACTTCGCGGGTCAGGTCACGCGCACCGACAAGTTTGGGAAACAATTTCCCCGGCAGGGTGAAATAGCGCCGGTACACACTGCGCATCAGATCCTGGCGCGCCACCGGCATATTCTTCGGATCCTGCGTACCGATGAAATAATGACATTTGTCGGAGCATGCCCCACAGTGCACGCAGGCGTCCATATAGACCTTGAGCGAACGGTACTTGCCCAGCAGATCACCCATCTTGGCGATGGCCTTGTCATGCCAATCGTCCACCAGCTTGCCGGGAAATCCCAGCGCTTCGTTCATCTTTTCACCGGAGACATAAGGGCCGCTTCCTTCCATCGCACCCGGTTTCAACACGGGAATGATGGGAAAGACTCGGTAGGCAGGTGCGGTGATATCGGCCATGCTAGTTCTCCGATTCCAGTTTCTTCGCCCAGGCAGCGATATGGCGCTTTTCGCGGGGATTGTCGACCTGGTTACGGCTGGGAGAGAAGAACAGCCCCGGGGCATGCAACAGCTTGCTGATCGGGAAGATCATCATCAGTAGCGCGACCATCGACAGGTGCACATAGAGCCCAATGCCGGGAGGCAAAGTTTGCAGGTTCAGATGCATCAATCCGAGCATGAATCCCTTCACGGCGATCACATCGCCATGCACCAGAAATCTCATTATCAGGCCGGACATGCCGATCACCAGAAACAACACCAGCATCAGGTGATCGGATGGTGTGGAGATGTAGCGGATACGCTCGACAAAGATACGCCGCGCCCACAAACCGGCGACGCCCAGCACCATGGTGATGCCGGCGTACATGCCGAACGGTTGAATGAACGCCACCCAGCCCCAGACCGGCTCGGTGAAGTAGCGTAAGTGGCGTAGCAGCACGAGTGCCAGACTGGCATGAAACAACCAGCCCAGGCCCCATGTCCATAAATTTGCCTTGAACAGGCTCTCGAACAGGAATACTTCGCGCATCATGCGCAACACCACCCCGCCGCTGGTTTGGGGTGCCGGGGTGGTGGGTATTTTTAGCGGGGCGGGAGTGCGGGTATAAACACTGATACGATAGAGCGTACCCACAACAAACATCAAAGTTGCAAAGTAAAACAGGATTGCAAAAAAGGTGCTCATCGAGAGTCAGCTCCGGAACATCCAATCAGATACAGCCGGTTGGCTTCGGCAAACCGGCAATCTTGCATGCCTGCTTGCCCGGCCCGTATGGAAACAATCCATACAGATATTCGCTGTTGCCTTTGTCGGCGCCCAGTTTTTTTCCGATCGCCTTGGTCAATACACGAACCGCAGGAGCGATCTGGTATTCCTCGAAATATTCGCGCAGGAAATTGACGACCTCCCAATGCTGATCTGTCATGTCGATACTTTCGGTTTTTGCGATGTACTCGGCGATGTCTTTATTCCAATCGGAAAGATTGACGAGATAGCCTTCTTCGTCGGTTTCATAGGATTTGCCTTCGACTTCTATGGTGGACATGGTGATTCTCCTTAATGGTAATGAAAGTTAAAGCCAGGATTGGCAGTTTTTATTGGTCGTGGTGAGTTCGACGAAGCCGCCGTAATCAACCGGCAAGATACCCGCGATGATGCGATCAGCCAGTCCGCGCGCCTCGAGATCCGGCTGCAAAACATGTATCTTGAATCGCCCCATCGCCTCGCGTATTTTACCCTCGAATGCGTTCCCTGATGTAGCTGCGTAGACTGCATCTTCGGTAAGCAGAATATCTCCCGATTGTGCCACGCGCAGGCAACTGTCGAGAGCACAATTGGTCAATGGAGATTTGTTGATGATATGCAACATGTAACGATCCTCCCTTAGAAGCTCAAGACCACGTCTTGTTGATCCATCAACTCACCCATTTCTGCGCACCCCAACACGGTCACATCCACCAGCAGATCTTCCTCGCTGAGGCCGCGCGCTTCCATGGATTCCTTTTCGACATACAGCTTCTCGATGTCGTAACCTTCCAGCGCACGGTAGGCGGGTGAAAAGTTTTTGGTTTCGATGCCCTTGGTCTGCTGGCCCTTTTTCAACTGGTATACACCGTCATCCAGGAATACCAGGGAAACGTCCTGATCGAATGCGGCGGTAATCAACACCACCTCAAGCGCTTCCAGCGCGTAAATCGTACCGTAGGGAGCTTTGCGGTTTACAAACATGAATTTTTTGACATCACTCATCCCGCTCTCCCTAATCACCAAACACGATCAAACGATCTGTCTTGACGCCCGCTTCAACCATCTGTCCCAGGCCGGAAATCCTGAAACCCTTGGCCAGATTTTCCTCCTTGATGCCGCGACGCAAAGCCGCCGCAACGCAAACAACCAGATCCACACCATGCTCTTCGTTGAGTTTGCCCCAGCGATTCACGATATGCCGGTCGTCCTGGGGCGGCTCGGTCAGCTTCGATGCGTTGTTCACCCCATCATGATAGAAAAACACGCGCCAGACTTCATGACCCTTCTCTATCGCCGCCTTGCAGAACAGGTAAGCAGAATCACTGGCCTGGTGCTGGTAAGGCCCTTCATTAACGACAATTCCAAATTTCATGCAGCCTACTCCCGGTTAGAAGCGAATATGCGTGGAAGCATTGAACGTGGAGCGTGAGCCGCGCCAGTCGTCAATCAGATATTTGGTGAACGGCAACTCGGTCTTCTCAAAGAAGCGCGGCCAGCCGATACGGTCTATCCAGTCAGCCATGCGCTCCCAAGGACGCGCGTCATCCTTGTACACGTTCAATATCCGCTTCACCACCACGCCGACTTCCGGCCATCTTGGCGGATTGTTGGGCAGGCCGGACGCAACCATTTTCATGAAAGTCGGCTTGCCGCGCGCGTTGGAATTCTTGCCGCCAACCCAGATCGCCAGCTTTGAAAACTCCGGATCATTGATCTGCATCGGTGGGCAGGGAGGATAACAAGCGCCGCAACACATGCATTTGGTCTCGTCGATTTCAAGCGAGGGCTTGCCGTTCACCATGGCCGGGCGTATCGCCGCAACCGGGCAACGTGCCACCACCGTAGGGCGCTCGCATACATTGGCAACCAGATCATGATTGATCACCGGTGGCTTGGTATGCTGCACGATGATCGCCAGATCGGCCTGACCGCCGCAGTTGATCTCGCAGCAGGACGTGGACAAATGCACGCGATTGGGCATCTCTTCACGTTTGAACTCAACAATCAAATCATCCATCAATGACTTGACCACGCCGGATGCATCCGTACCCGGAATGTCACAATGCAACCAGCCCTGGGTATGGGAGATCATCGAAATCGAATTGCCGGTACCGCCCACCGGGAAGCCGTGTTTTTCCAGCTCGGCAATCAGCGGGGCGACCTTCTCCTCCTTGGAAACCATGTACTCGATGTTGGAACGGATCGTGAAACGCACATGACCCTCCGCGAACTTGTCAGCGATATCGCACAGCAAACGAATGGTGCCCACGTCCATTTGCCGCTGCGTGCCGGCCCGCACTGTCCACAACTGGTCGCCGCTATGCGCGACGTGACGCAGTACGCCGGGGCGCGGACGGTCATGATATTTCCACTTGCCGTAGTTCTTCGTCATCAGCGGATGAAGATATTTCTTGTTGTCCGGCACGCCGGTTTCTTTTGGCTTGCGCTTTGCGGCGGGTTTCTCTTGAACGGCTTGGTTCATTTTATATCTCCTCAGGCAGCTTGCTTCTTGGCGTTGATCTTGGCGACTTCCTCATCCCAATCGTCGGTGCGGACATAAGGATTGGTACGCGGGGTGGATACCATGTTCGCATCCACATCGACCTCGACACCTTCCAGGAAATTGATCAGACCGATACGCTCGATCATTTCGCCGGTGCGTTCGTGTTCCAGCGCATTTTCCGCGAAAAAGTCTATGGTACGCTGACCCAATTCAACCAGTTTCTGTATTTCCTCGTCTGTTTCAAGCTTCATGAACGGAATAATGACCGTGCCCATCAAGCCACCGATCTTCAGTGTGCTCTTGCCGCCAACCAGTATGGTCGCGCCCTTGTCTTCACCGGGAGCCAACGCACCTGTCATCACATTGATGCAGTGCATGCAGCGCACGCAATCGTGGTTGTCGATTTCGATCGCGTGGGTGTCGTTGATCGCAACGCTGGAGATGCTTGGTCCGCTTTTGACATTTTTGATCTGCTTGAGCTGAAAGGTCTTGGTCGGGCAGCGAGCCACAACGTCGTTCACCAACTCGTCCATGCCATGCTTGGCAAACCACTGCTTGGCCATCTTTTCATCAGTGCGGATATTGTCGCGCCAGGTTCCGATCACCGCCATGTCGGCACGCTGCACAGAATTCATGCAGTCATTCGGACAACCGGAGAACTTGAACTTGAATTTGTACGGCAAGGAAGGACGGTGCATGTCATCCAGAAAAGTGTTCAGTACACTGCGGTGTGCCTTGGCTTCGTCGTAACAGGACTGCTCGCAACGCGCCGCACCAACGCAGGACATCGAGGTGCGCACTGCCGGTCCGGCACCGCCGAGATCGAAACCCATCTCATTGATCTCGTCGAATGCCTTCTGCACGTTATCGGTGGTAGCGCCCTGGAACATGATGTCACCGGACTGACCATGGAAGGCAATCAGGCCGGATCCATGCTTCTCCCAGACATCGCAAAATTTGCGCAGGACATCGGTATCGTAGTGCATACCGGCCGGCGGTTGCACGCGCAAGGTATGAAATTCAGCGCAATCCGGGTAAACCGCATTGCCGTCTTCATCCTTGAGTTCGGTAAAGCGCGGGATGATGCCGCCGCCATAACCAAACACACCAACAGTGCCGCCCTTCCAATAACCTTTTTTGGTCCGGTAAGACGTCTCAAGCTGCCCCAGCAAATCCACGACGTAATCTTTATTCTTGGCCAGTTCTTTTAAGCCAGTAACAAAACTGGGCCACTCACCACTCTCAAGTTGATCCAGATTAGGGGTATCATGCATCTTCTTAGCCATAATAATCTTCCTTTCAGTCGCGTTGCCCGTAGGGTGCTGCTGGCAAACGATTTAATGACCCGGCAGGGACGGGGATTTGGTGTTCCACCTGAACATATCCGCTGGAATGTTGCGGCATATCCATATTTGTTGATGTATTAGAATAATACGATATGTACCGTAGCACATTCCATCACCCTTAGCGGCTATCTTCAATAACCCTTAAGGGTAGTGTGTCACCTTCCCCCAGTAGTATTTCAATTTCAAGCACATTAACGATAGACTTCGATATATAACCTGGCTCGCCCAGATCGTTCTGGAGCGGCATCATCGACTATCCTGACCAGAGGCAAATGCAATGGCACAAATCAACGGATTGTCAAAATTCAAGGTCCCTTTGGGTGGCCAGGAAATCGAATTGCAACAGATCGATCATGTCGAAGGCGGAATGAGCTTGTTGCGCATCCGTATCCGCGAGGGCAAGCGATTCACCATTTTCGACATCGATCCTGCCACGGCTCAACATTGGGCGGAGGTGATGCAACACTGGGCAAGCAGCCAGAGACAGGCAGAAGATGACAAATAATGATAACCCAACCAACATGGTCGACCTGGTATTCGATCTCGAGGGAGGCACAATACCCGCTGCATACCGCATCGCACTGTGGAACTCGCTGCAGGACTTTGCCCCGCAACTAGCCGAGGAAAAGCTGGTCGGGATATTACCGTTGCGTGCGACAGTGAACAACCAGGGCATGCTGCTGACCAAACGCGCCAAGCTGGCAATACGTTTGCCGGCAACACTTGCCGAAACCGCAGCATCCAGATTGACCGGACAGCAACTCGACATAGCGGGAAGCACTATCCGTTTAGGCATTGCCAAGACACGCCAGATCGAGCCCTATCCGACCATCCATGCCCAATTGGTAACAGGTAGCAGCGATGAGGTGCTGTTCGTGAAAGATGTCAAAGAGCAGATGGACGTTCTGGGCGTTTCCGGAAAATTGATCTGCGGCAAGCGCGTCAACGTCAACGGCGGACAACGACCCATCGATGGCTTCAGCCTGGTTATTCATGACCTGAAACCCGATGCATCGTTACAATTGCAATATGCCGGCCTGGGAAGCGAGCGTCAATTCGGTTGTGGAATATTTGTACCTTATAAAGTGATCACCGGCTTGAGTGAAGATTGAGTGATTTGTTTAACTAAACTACAGGATGGAGGACGATCATGGGCTACACAGTTGCAGGCAAAGAAATCGAAGCCGATGACGATGGTTATTTGCTGGAACCGGACTATGGCGATGAGATTGTCAGTGTCATCGCGGCGGCCGAAGGCATAGAATTGACGCCCAGACATTGGGAAGTCGTAAAATACATGCGCGACCAGTTCCGCGAACACGGCCATACCCCCAATTTCCGCAACATGCTGAAGGAGGTCAATGAATTCTGGCCGGAAGCGGACAGCAAGGCGCTGTATGATTTATTTCCGACCGGGCCGGCCAAACAAGGAGCCAAAGTTGCAGGTCTGCCACAGCCATATGGTAAAGGTGGATATTGAAATAGCGGCGCTTCTGAAATCTACAGGACATCTAAAATGAGCACTCAAGACTTGCACGCCAAAATAAAGCTGGATATGCGCGGCCTGACCTGTCCCGCACCGCTACTCGGTGCCAAACGCGTGGTCGACGACCTGAAAAAGGAGCAGATCCTGCTGTTGATCTCGGACTGCCCGGGTACCAAAGACGATCTTTTCTCGTGGGCCGAACAGACCCACAACAAAGTATTGAAGACTGAGGCAATGCCGGATGGCGGCACCGGCTACTACGTGATGAAAGGCCAGGGAGAAGCGCCCAAGGCGAATGCCGTTCTCGATATTCGCGGTGTTCATTGCCCCGGACCCATCGTGGAAGCCAAGAAGTTGTTGAACGGCATGAATTCAGGAGAAATACTCAAACTCATCAGCAACTGCCCCGGCATCCGATCCGACATCGTTGGCTGGGCGGATACGACCGGAATAAAGATCATCAATACAATCGAGGTCGCCGCAGGCGAATATGAATTCTTCCTGCAAAAAGGCTGATCTCTACTGCCGGGCCACCTGACATGCGCATCAAAAGCCAATGGTTCAAAGGCGACCGTGAAAAGACCCCGCAAGAGATCGCCGGCGCAATGGCGTTCACCATCTGGCGGATCGCCGACAATGCGCTGAAGCACACCCGCAGCGCGAACTTCGAGATCGCCATCGGGCCGCAATACTTCTCGTTCATCACTGAATTCCTGGCATTCCTGATCCAGGTCGCGGATCGTATCGCCCATCGCCAATTGTCCGCCGAAGACCGCTTTGCCTTTACCAGCACCCTCGCCAATCGCGTGGCGGAAACCCTGACGGAAAACCAGAGCCGACTGATGGATGACACCGGCACCGATTACAAGCAGTTGTTCATCGACAAACTCAACCAGCGTGCCGGTGAATATGCCGACTTCAATTATGGCGCCGACGGCCCGGAATTCGCCTTCATCCGCTACCTTGCCTTTTGCATGCGCGAGGTGATGGATGAAAAGGATGTTGAATGGGTGATCGACCAGATGATGAGCATAGAAGCGCCCGATGCCGTCGACATGGTGGAGAAAACCATGAAGAACCTGTCCGCAACAGAGCCCGCACAGACTCGCATACGCAAGGTCACCAGTGGTGACTGAATCGCCCCGAATTTCAGCAGCCAAGTTGCCGAATCCGTTTGATCTCAAAAACACTGACGCCTATCTGCGTTGGCGTGAGAACAAACTGACGCACGCAATCACCGACACCAGCAAGTTGATCGTCGAGATCAATGATCCGCGCGCGCTGACCAAAGCTGAACACGCCGCTCTATTGGAGTGTTGTCAGCGCAGCAACATGGTGGTTTACGCCACCGCCACTAGAACAGCTACGCTATCCCTTCCCCCTGCAAGGGAAAAGGAACCAAGGCGGCGTAATGAACTATCAGCTTTGATGGATGAAAGTGCCGTGCAACAGTTCGGACTGCAGTTCGGGCTGGCAAGCCTGGATGCAAACTGGCTGGCGGGAGAACAAGGCATCACACGCGTCACCGTATGCGCCAATGACGGGTTGCGCCAGGCATACATTCCCTATACAGACAAACCGATCAAATGGCACACCGACGGCTACTACAATCCGCCGGAACGGCAGATACGCGGCTTCGTCCTGCATTGCGTGCACAGTGCCGGGCAAGGCGGAGAGAACCGCCTGCTGGATCACGAGATCGCCTACCTGATGTTGCGCGATGAAAATGCCGATTTCATCCGTGCGCTGTCCGCAGCGGATGCGATGACGATACCGGAACGCACTGACGAAGATGGCGTGGCCCGCGCCGCGCAGACCGGTCCGGTTTTTTCAGTGAATCCAGACGGTGCTTTGCATATGCGTTATACCGCGCGCACCCGCAGCATCGTCTGGAAGCAGGACCCGATCACGCTGGCGGCGGTCGCCGCGCTGGAGAA
>JBBQNH010000083.1:0-9728 GCA_038329705.1 Burkholderiales bacterium
CAGATTGAAGGTGTGCGCCGCTTTTAATATTTGTTCGTAGGCGGGCAGCGCCAGTTGTTGTTCGATCAGATGCTTGGCCTGCTTCTCATGGCTGCCGAATGCGTCGAGCAGGAAGTCCACGTCGCTGTGTTCGAAGTTGTAAGCGGATTGCTCGACTTCGTTCTGGTGGTACACGTCGCGGTAAGTGACGCCTTCAGTCCAGGTCAGATCGAATACGTTTTCCACACCCTGTAGGTACATCGCCAATCGTTCCAGCCCGTAGGTGATCTCGCCGGTGATAGGTTTGCAATCGATGCCGCCGACCTGCTGGAAATAGGTGAACTGTGTCACTTCCATGCCGTTCAACCACACCTCCCAGCCCAGACCCCACGCACCCAGCGTTGGGTTTTCCCAATCGTCCTCCACGAAACGGACATCGTTCTTCCTGAGATCGAAACCCAGCGTTTCCAGCGAGCCCAGATACAGATCCAGGATGTCGGCGGGTGCAGGTTTCAGTACCACCTGGAACTGGTAATAATGTTGCAGACGATTCGGATTCTCGCCGTAGCGACCATCCTTGGGGCGGCGAGATGGCTGCACATAAGCGGCTTTCCAGGGCTCAGGTCCGAGCGCGCGTAAAAAAGTCGCGGTATGCGAGGTGCCTGCCCCGACTTCCATGTCATAAGGTTGCAGTAGTGCGCAGCCCTGCTTGTCCCAATAGTTCTGTAAAGTCAGGATGATTTGCTGGAAGGTAAGCATGTGAAGGTTCAGACGGTTGCAGAGGTGCGCATTTTACCGGTTTTCAGTTGTCGGCGTCAGCACAACGCAGTACTGTGCCGGGATGGTGGTATTTTGATCGTTGGTGTTATCTGTGCCAAATCATTGCGATTCGATCAATGCCAGTTTTTCCGTGCGCCGCAGGCGCTTGATTTCCATCTCGCGTTTAAGTGCCGCTGATCTGTCTGAGCATCCTTCCACGAACAGCAACTCAACCGGCCCGCGTGCGCGTGTGTATCTTGCCGCAGTTCCGGCATTATGCGCAGCGAGACGTTTTGTCAGATCATTGGTGATGCCGGTATAGAGTGTTTCATCCGCGCAGCGCAATATGTAGCACAGCCATTTCCCACAGGGTGGAATCACGACAGAACGTTTTGCCGACCGGTTAGAAGTCGAAGTACTCATCAGGCGCAATCCACCGGAGGACAACGTTCAGAATAACGCTATCGCATTCGGGATGATTTGTCGCGGCAACACATCCTTCCAAAATAGACTGCCGCAAAACCACTGAGCATCAGTGACAACTGCCTGCGCAATCGGCCTTGATCCAATTCCCGCTGGCTGGAAAGCCGCTTGCCGCGATGCCGAGGAGGGCGCCGCGGTAATAGGGTCCGTTACTATAACCAGTGGAAATGGGGGCCATGGTGCCGGGGACATAAGTACCTTTGGGCACGTTGTTGCCGGTAGCCAGCGTTATCGGGCCCGGCGCAATCTCCCCGCCCAGCGCCCCGGCAGGGCCGATACCGCCGGTAATCAGGTTGAGTTCTGGTCCAAGGTCATTGAGGTTGACCAGGAAACCCTTGTTCTTCCAGCCATGCGCCGTCCCTGTGTGGCACATGGTGCAGCGATAAGTACCGATGTCTCCCGATGTCCAATTACCGCCCACCTGAGTGGTGTAATAGGCGTGCCGTTGGTGGAGGTTGAGCATGGGTACACCATGGGTGTCAAAACCGGCTGAATTTCCGAAACCACTTGGCAGCGCCGGAGGCGAGGGTGATGCGGAAGGGTCGGCGTACTGGGTGTATTCATGGCAACGGAAACACAGCGTGTCATTCGCTACGCTGGGAACGGAATTAGTCTTCCACTCGCCTTTCAGCAGGAAATTCTCGGTGCTGCCGTGTGGGCCCCAGGGACTACCGTTCTCGCCATTGAGTGGCACGACACCGTCGGCAAGGTTGGTTTGCGACCCGTGACAGTCAGTGCAGTACATGGTCTGGGTACCAACGGCAGTGACGATGGTGCTGCCGCCATCGCTGTCGGAGCCGTTCCACGGCGCGCGCCAAAGGTTCGGGCTTGCGTTGCCGCGTAACACCGCCGTGCGACCTGTGGCTTCCATCACCGGGTGCCAGGAGCGGTGGTTGTTGACGGAATAGGTGGGAGAGAGCGCGCCGGAATCGGTAGTGCTGGCAGGAGCGCCCTGGTGGCTCAGCGGCGCCTGGAACTCCATGGCATTGTTGATGTAGTTGACCAAACCATTGGTATTTTGGAGTGTGCCGCCGCTATACCCCAAAGCCGGCGGGCTATCGTCGTAAGCGTAATTTGAATGACACTTGAGGCAGATCTGGAATTCGCGCGTGACATAGGTACTTGTCACAAGGGTGGAAGCAGAAAGTCCGCCATCGCCACGTTTCACATCAAAACTGGTGGGGTCGACACCAAATTCGCTGGAGGGGTAAGAAGGCTCCACACCGGTTATACCGCGCAGCGAGCCTGAAGCGAGGTTGCTGTGGGGGGTAAAATCGCCTACGACGATATCGTGTTTGTGCGTACCAGCCGCGTCCGGACTAGTGGCGTCGGTATTGAACAGCCGATTTTTGGTGGCACGGTGCGGATTGTGGCAATCGGAGCACTCGACGTGGCGATTATTGGTAGCCCCTCCCGCACTTACTTTGCCCAGTAGCGCTTCTGATTCCATGAAATCCTTGCCGCACTGGTCGCCTGCGTTGCAACGGCCGGTCGAGCCGTTGGCAATGCCGGTCCCGGAACTGGTGCTGTCATCGAAGTTGCCGCCGATCTCGTGTGTCTCAGTCGTTGCGGCGATGGGCAAGTGGATGGCCAATTCAAAATCACTTTTGATGTCCGGCACGTCGTTGGCTGGCGAAATTTGGCTGAGAACGGTTATGCCAACAGGGCTGTGGCACTGGTAGCAGGTCTGCTCGATGGCAGGATTGCCGCCACTCTTGGGGATGGACAGGCTGTCTGTCCCCTCGCGCAGCAAACGCCGGGATCCTTGCACGGAGTGACTGTCATGGCAGTTAAGGCAGGACGCTTGCCACACGGGAGTGGTAAGGGGGAATTCCCGTTCGGTGGCGGAAGCGTCGAGATAGGTTTCGTCGGAGACCAACTCATTGGCATGGGCAGAGCTTGACCATGTTGTCCCTGCCTTGTCATGGCAGGCCACACACATGATGTCGTTGCTGGCGAGGTAACCTCCTCCCAGTGGAGCCAAGCCCTGGAGGCGATTGCCGCGCAAGAACTTAGGTGAAGCGCTGGTGGACAGGTGCGGGTCGTGGCACGTGATGCATTGCACTTGGCCGCCTTCCAGGGGGAAAGTGGGCTTTACGCTGGCGGTGCGGTTGCCAACCACGGTAACGGGGCCGTCCGTAACGGGGATGGTACGCAGTTCCCCGTCAGTGCCAGTCGGACCAGCGAGGGTGGCGTCATAGTTGAAGGAGATAGGATGATCGTTCGACAAGTCTATGCCCAGATTGCGCGTGTACCCGGTATCCGCTCCAGCGCCGTCTGGCATGACTCCATTTGTGCCAGTGCCAGTCATGGAAATGGTGACACCGGTTTTGCCGTTCAATACACCGACAGTCCCGACCGCCAGAGTGCCGTCATGGCAAGACAGGCAAACCTTGGAGCTGGCGCCAGGAGGCCCGGGGAGCGGATTGGCATCGAGTGAGAGGGAATAATAGGGGGTATAGGTGGCCGTTGACAGCGCATGGTTCCATAACGGCGCACCGGCACTCTGGTTTGCTCCGTGGGGAGTATGGCAGAACACGCAGGTCTGGGTCTCGCCGGTTGCTATGACAGTGCCTGGGCCGCTTGTGGAGAGGTTATGTTTGCTGTCGGCGATGGCGGCGATGGCACCGCTGCTGAAAGCGAGTATCAAGGCGAAACTTGTAAACAAAACCGATCTTGGTAGATGCGCGCTTTGCCGTATATTCATCAGCAAGTGAAAAAATCGGTTCATTACTGTTGTGCTCCCAAGAATTGCAACACCGTAACTCTGCCGTTGTACATGTCTGCAATATAGATTTGGTCCTGCTTGTCGGTCCAGACACCGGACGGTTGATAAAATTCACCGATCTCTTTTCCGCTGCCTCCAAGACCGAGCAAAACACGTCCACTCTTGTTGAAAACCAACAAATTATCATACAAGGATTCTATCACGTAAATATCGCCGGCGCTGTCCACCGCCAAGCCCTTGGGGCGGACCAGATCACCCACAAAAAGACCCCGCTTGCCGAATTTTTCGATCATTTTGCCGTCGGCATCGAATATTTGGATACGTGAATTCAACGTGTCGGTAACATAGAGTTTGTCACCGGCAAAAGCAAGGTGGGTGGGGAAGTTGAACTCTCCGTCACCTTCACCGCGCCGCCCAATCACCTTGAGCAATTTGCCGTCGTCGTCGAATTCCTTGATGTCATGGGCGTGGGTGTCGGCGACGTAGATCCGGCCCCGCGCCGCATCGCGTGCCAGACCGGTCGGTCGTTGCAGTATGTCATTGCCGAACTCGCCGACCGGGTTGCCATTCCTGTCCAGGCGGAACACGCTATGAAGATCGGCGTCCGCCACCAGGATTTCGTCACGCGCTCCAAGTGCGATGCCGATCGGGGCGGAGAAATGCGTGAAGGCTTTCGCCATGTCCCAGACTTTCAGTTCCCCTGAGGGTTTGTCAAAGACATAAACTGCACCGCGACCGATATCTGTTACATAAATACGGCCTTCGTCGTCTACCGCGCCACTCTGTGGGCGTTGCAGCACAACCGGGTCGGAGTTGAGGCCGGTCAGACCGACCAGCCAGTCAAGTACCTTTGTAGCGGAACTGCGATTGGCCCAATTATCGGGACGGAAGTTATCCTCGCCGGTCAATTCGCCGACGTAGCGGTAGCGCGGTACATCGGGTGGTGCCGGCCATACTCTTTGGGCAACGCCCTGGCCTGGGTCGGCGAGATTCATCACCAGGTGATTGTCTGCACAACCGGCCATCAGCAGGGTTAAGCCAAGCAATGCAAACACCGGTGAGCGCTGTATGTTCATTCTGTATCCTTGCATCAAGGGGCGCGGGGGTCGATCGACATGATTTGCACCCGCGAGTTCAAACTATCCGCCACGTATAGCTGACCATCATCAATAGCCAAGCCAGCAATACCATTGAAACTATCCATGTTGAACGGATTGCTGCCGATCTTGCCCGCAATCACGAAATTATTGTCCGCAGTGCTGTGTCGGTAGGCTTTGATTGTGTTATCAAAGTCATCGCTTATGAACACGATGTTGTCCCGGCTTACGGCTATGGCACCGGGCTGACTCAATTCGTTCGCAGCGAAGGCGTAAAGGAAAGCACCATTCCATCCCAGTACGACGACCTGCCTGGCAAGGCGATCCAGCACATATACTCCGTCCGGCCCCGATGTCATGGTGGCAACGGATAAAGTTTGTCGGGGTTTGAAGATTGCCAATGTCATGCCCAGATTGTCAAAAGCGATAATTCGGTTAAACAAGCCATCGGCCACCAGCACCCGACCGCTGAATTGATCCACAACGACCGCAACTGGATGTGCCATATTACCTTGTGAAACCAGTGAAGGAAGTGGACTGCCATCCCAATTGAAATGCAATACTTGTTGGTGGGCGGGGTCGGTGACAAAGACCGATTTGTCAGGCGCAACATAGATGCGCATGTCCACATTGACGGGCAAGGTCGGGGCAAACGGGGTCAAAGTTTGTTGGAATGGGTCGTAGTGAAAAATACGGCGCAACCCTGCATCAATCAAATAAATATCATTCCCGCTTGCGCTTATCGATGTTGGGCGACGCAGAGTGATGTAATCAGAACCAGAGGCGGGGTTGATTTGAACAGGTATGCCGCCCAGTGAACCACCAGATTGGGCACCGGTTATTTCTGTCCAAGGTTGAAGAATTTCGTGTGGAGATGCAATCCCGCGAGTTTCGATTGCGCAACCAACCAAGAGTAAGGACATCATGACACATATGATTTTTCGGCAATGCCGGAGTTTCGCTTCGGCTATTGCCACGAATTGATTTCGCAGGCAGGTGTAAAAAGAAAAAATTACCATTTTCCCGGACCTCCGGTTGTATTTCCGCCGTAGGTTCCGCTTTGAAGTCCCGGAAGTCCGGAGTGACACAAGTTGCAATTTTTTATTCCCCAAGCGATCTTGTCGTTATGGCATGCGCCGCAGAATTTTCCAGCCACGATATCCGACATGAGGATTTTATCGGCGCCGGCGCGCATCCTGAAACCGATTTCAGTATGACATACATTGCATTTGAAACTTATACGATGAAACCAGTGAGGAAAAATGACCGGTCGTATCCCGGCTTGCTCAGATCGCTCGTTCATTACGATATCGCCGTATTCGGCATGTCCGACGGCTGGAATGAACAGGAGCAGAGCGCCCTGCAAAATCAGCCATGGCAACAGGCGGCGGGGGAACTGTTGGCAGTTTCCGGTCAGGCGACTCATTTAGTGCGCCTTGGCAGGTGCTACCGATGACACTCGTGCCACGCTATGACACCGGTTGCAATCGGTTAATGGGAATGCCACCGCGCCGTGGCAGCGACCGCAGTATTGGCCATTCAGAATTTCAAACATGCCGAATTTGGTGGCGTGAGATTTGTATTTGAAAATCTCCTCGTGACAATTGCCGCAAACGAGCCACTCGGTGTGCTGTTTGTGCGGGAAATTCACCATGGCCATTTCGCCGGTATTGGGAAACAGTATGTTCAGGTCGAGTACCTCGGTCTGAGTGTCAGTGCTGAGGCTGATACGCGGCTGGATTTCTTTTCTTTCAAGCGCTGCAGCCCAGTTGACCTGGTTTCCGTCGCCACTGCGTGACAGAACAGAAAGTGATTTTGCGGGATCATGCAGCAGTTTCAGTGCAGGATTTGCAGGATCGTGCAATTCGTCCTTTGCGAGAGGGCGCCAATGCCGTTCGATCATGTCAACCGGACCGGCACTGCAAGTGTCCTGGGCAATGAAAAGCATGATCCACACTGCAAGAATTCGCATAGAGATAGATTGATTCATTTGTTTCTGTTTTTATAAGCAATCTATATTTAAATAAGCTATGCCGTCATAGCTGCTGCAGACGCAAAGTTTAATGTGCTTCAGAAGGCACGTTTCATGGTAAATCGCAGTATAGATCGTGAGGTCCGGTTTGCCTCAACCAGACTGTAGTAAAGGCTTAAGTCCAGTTTTCCAATAAAGTAATGCATGTCGTTGTCCCAAGAAGCGCTTGCAGTGCTATCTGTTGAAACACCCAATGGGTTAGGGCTGCTTTGGGATGACACAATTTCTGCACCGATGACATTTAGGGTGGAATTGAAAGTCAGATTCTTAACATGGAATACGCGCGCGTTTTGATACATGAGGTTGGCGCTGGGAGTGGTCACGAATGGAGTCGATGTGCCGCTAGATCCGGAACGTGAAGTCTGAATTGTCAGATTACCAATCAACGACTGGCTATTTAATAAGTCTATATTTCGGGTAGCCTGCAGGTTGATAAGCTGAAAAAAGTTTTGATTGCCAGTCAGAGAGCGCGAATCAGACGCTCGTGTTCGTATGATTGTGGTATTTCTGCCTTCTGATTGGGACCATGACAAAGAACCGCTACTGCTCAGTCTTGAAGAAGGGCTGTGGCTGGTGCTAACCGCTTCTGACAGTCGCTGATTCAGGTCTATCGTCATGAGGCCACCGCCAAGGTCTGTTTTTTTTATCAAATCGTGACCAATATTCCCTGCCAAGGTTTGCGTACTGTTGGTGGTCTGCGTTGTGTTGCCAGTATTTGCGTTGTTCGAGCCGCTCGTGGTGGTGGTCGAGTTTGAAATGCTGGCACCCGCGAATCGGGAGTAGCGGAAACCACCAAGGTTGACAGCATCTGGATTCTCACCAAACATTTTTTGGGCAGACAAGGCAGCATTTGTGGTTACAGTCTGCAAGCCGCTGATGTCCGATACATTGACGCTGCCATACATTCGCAGCAATCTGGACCACGCATAGTTTGCGCCCAAGTTGAAATTTGCAGTATCAGCATTAACAACTGCTGAATTGTTACTGTCAATCGTTGATTTTAATAATCGCACACTGCTGGTCAACGTCAAAGGCGTTCCAACGGGACGCCAGGACGCAAAACTAGATAACTGCTGGGCAGAATAACTGGAGCTTAGCAAAGGGATGATTGACGATTGCAAGGTATAGCGTGTCGATATCACATTAACCATGCTTGTAACCGAGAGGGATGAAATCGGTTGATAAACGTGGTTGACACGCCAAGAATCCATTTTATAACGGTCACCTTTTGCCGGATGACTAATTTCGTATTTGGTGCCGTATAAACTAATTGTCTGATATTTAAAGGTATTTATTCCAGCAGAAAAATCCAATTGATCGCGTATATCTTCCTCGCCGAAACCTGTTCTTCCGCTCGCATTGTGGAGATAAAGTGCAAGGATATCGACTCTACCAGACAGATTGCGATATTTTTGCGACAAATCATAGCCACTATTGGTAACGTCGGGATTGATTCGGCTAACGGCGCTGCCAGTTGCGTGATTCATTCCTTTGAATACGTGTGCCTTGAAAGGGAAGCGGCTGTATTTCACAAGTTCCAGTGCAGCATCGCCCGTGGTGGCCATGCTTCTGTTTTTGGTAGATGATGAACTGCTGCTGACGGTGGAAGAACTCAATCCGACTCCCAAAGAACTGGAGATTTGAGCGAGCCAAGGCTGCCAAAAATAGGTCCTGGCTTGGATATTGGTTCTCACATTCACGCCAAGAGCCTGAGATGAAGTCTTGTTCGTGCCTGTCTTATAACTCTCAAATATATAGCCAAGATCCCCGGAAGTCTGAGCGCCCATTTGAATGGGGGCAAGTTCAAGGTGCCGTGTTTCGTCAGAGAACGCCGGACGCGCCCAGCCAAAAATCAGCCATCCCGCCACCAGGACGATTGATATCCGGGTAGCGCCATCAGTTCCATTTTTCTCCCGATTTTGTATAAACATTTAATTATCTGGTATTAATGGTATGAAACATTGATGTGACTGTTTAATAGTCCCGTTGGTTCGCAAGCTTTAGGATATGCAATTATCGTGCAAAGCTTGTTGTCGTTCTATCCTGGCGGCTGGAATTTGCACTAAACACTAAGCACTAACACTTACGCTAGCAAAGCCAGCGTAAGCTTGTTATTGACTGGAATGCAGGTATTTGCCCTCGGAGTATATCAAAGATGGGCTCTATTGCCACATAGGAAACGGGAGAAGATGGCGCTGGAAACTAAGGCAGTTGACCACAAACAGGATAGCGTGAATTACCCAAGTTTGACATTATTATGCGGATATCTATCCGGCAAGATTTTAAACATCAAGGAAGATTGGGCGCTAAAATGGTGTGAGGTCTACCGGGTCTTAATGTGATGAAAATCCATTGCAAAAATAGGCCGTGCCAGCGGCACGGCCCAAGTTATCTGGAAGCATCCCTTTATACGGTTATTTGGCTTTATTTCCTGCATCAATCTCGGGCAATCCAAAATCGGGGCCAATTGCCAGTAAATTTCGAAACAACCACATTCAATCTACTTGGCGGGTGTTTCGGCAGCCGAGCCCAGTGGCAAGAATCGCGATTCGTCGATGTGGATTGGTGTATTCAACCTGAGCTTCTTCTTGAGCGAATCCCACGCGATATCACCTTGCTCCTGAAGCCACAGATCCTTGGCGCGATGCTG
>JBBQNH010000084.1:0-9656 GCA_038329705.1 Burkholderiales bacterium
TCAGGTCGACAGAAAGCTTCAGTGCCTGTGCGGCAGCGCGTCCCATTTCCTCGTCATAGACCGCAAAATCATTTCCTTTGGCGCGGCGTACCCGGTTGCATGCAGAGGCTGCCTGCTGCACCAGCCCCTCGGCCCTGCTCCCAGCATCCTTGCCGGTATCGCTTTCCATCAGAGCCGCGCCTATAGACAGCGTCGAGAACATTTCACGCCTTTCAAGATGTAACGGCTGCTGGGCAGTGTTTAGTAACTGCTTTGCGCGTCGTTGTGCACCGGCCAGATCGCCTGCCCAGCACACCAGAACGAACGCGTTGTTGCTGAAGCGATAAAGCATTTCTTCTTTCGGGTTGATTCCATCCCGCAAGCGATGAGCAACTTTGACCAGCCAGCGCTCGGTCTCAACCGCACCAAAGCTTTCAAAAATCTCCTGTTCACGATCCGCGACGATCATCATCACGGTTCCCAATCGCTGCTGCTTGAAAGCGGCGACCAGATCATCGCGCAAGCGGTATTGGTTGGGTAGTTCGGTAGCGGGATCAAAATAAGCCTGATAGGCCAATTTTTCCTCGGCGCGTTTGCGATCGGTCACATCCTTGACATATACATGGAATTCGGAAAAATCGCCCAGGTACGCAATCCTGCATTCGAGATCAAGCTTGCCAAGCGCATACTCGAACTGCGAATCGGCAGTCTGGGCTGTACGGGTTGCATTCAACTGATGCTGCATGTCTTCCGGCAACAATTTCCAATATTCATCAGGCCCAAAATCAAGACGGGCAAGCAGGTCCGCTGTCGCAGGATTGGCGTAGAGCACCTCGCCAGAAGCGCCAAGGCGCAACACCGGATTTGGATTTCGCTGGGCAAACATCGCCAACCGGCGACGTTCCAATCCCTCCCGGATGATAGCGATCACGTAGTAGCCGACAAAAAGCGCGACCACCAGAATCAGTATCGAGAAACCGATGACCCAGCGCACCATGGTGGATACGCTGCTCTGCGAATCGCTGCCCAGATCGGCCACGGCGCGCTGATTGTCCATAGTCATGCCGGCAAGTGTCTTCTCGATCTGCCGAACTTGGAGTTTGACCCGTGCAAGGATCGCACGCGCCAGATCCCAATCAACCGCCTTGCCGGTAAGCGTGTTGGCCAGTTCATCGGATAACTGGTCAAGTGCCGTGAACTCCTTGCGCAGACCGGCAACCTGGTCACGGGAACCCATGTCCTTTTCCAGCTGGTCTACGATATGGTCAAGACGGGCAGTGTTCAGCGCACGCTGTTTCTGGAATGTGCTGCGATTCGTCGTAAAGGAATAAAACTCGTAAAGCAGACGCTCTTCATCTGCGATGACACCGCGCAGTTCACCGATGCGCTGAGACAGCGGTAGCTTCTCGGTGATGAACATCCTGTTCACGGCCTGTACAGAATCACCCAGGGAAACGATACGAACTGACAATGCTACACCTACCGCCAACACCAGCAAAAATGCCCACCAAATCCTGCGCTGCAGCATTACCAGCCTTTCATGTATATCTAAAGTTATTATGCAGCACGTCACTGCACAACGGTCATGCAGCCTTATCTATGGTTTATTGCTGCAAGTTCACAACTCGGACAACGTTACATCTTGCCTGAAGAATTGTTGTCGCCCACGGCCGGCTCCAACTTGCCGCCAATCTTCAGACAACTGCCTGAGGGCAGCGTAATGAAATCGTTAGAGTCGTTATCTACTTTTGAATGACCGGCGCAGGAATGCTTGCTCTTGTTGCTGTTACAGGCATTCTGGCCGGCCTTGGCAACGCCCCAGCATTTCTCCTCGGTGGCAGCATATGCCGAACCCGACGAGGCAGTGATACCGAGCGCGAGCAGGCTGGTGACAGCGGCAATGACAAGTTTGCGTTCTTCATTCATAGTCTGCTTTCCTCCGTGAAAAAAATCTGGCGCATAGTAATTCGAAGCGGGCAGTGCGCGCAAATTTCATTGTGAATAGTCGCTGACTTGGCTGGTCCGCCTGGGTTCCTTATTCGGGCAATTTTAATCGTTGTTCCAGCCATGCGTCGGCCGACCAGTTGCCGCGGCTCAGTATCAACAACACGCCCAGCAGGATACCCCAGGAAACATGCTGATTGATGCCAGCCTCGCTCAGATCGGCATAGGAGATCACCGCCATCACATTGAGTATGGTTAACCCGGCCACGGCAAAACGGCCGAACAATCCCAATACCAGCAGTACTGACAAACCCAGTTCGGCACCGGTCGCCAGCCATGCGGCAAACTCGGGTGACAGCAACGGCACATGATAGACATCGCTGAAAAGATAGAGTGTGCTGTCCCAGCTTTTGATCTTGGTCAACCCGGACTTGAAAAACACATTGGCCAGATACAAGCGCAAACCCAGATCGAAGACGGGTGCCAGGCATTCCGGCAGGTGCGAGGCGGTGTAGTAAAACCGGGCGATGCGAAACAATGCGTTCATGGTGTGCCCCTTATATGAAAACCAGCCAAAGCATCTTGCGCCAGCAGATTCAACAGCATGGCTTGCAACATAAAGTCCGGGTGGTGTTCCAGTGTGGCATCTGTTGCCTCACCCAGTGAAGCGCCGGCTTGTATGGCTTGCAACCATGCGGCTTCTGCTTCCGTCAGTTCGCTGACCCGAACGGCATCATCCTTGCGACTTATCAGGGCGTTACGTGCTCCGCTGTCCAGGTCGATCCGGAAGTCGCTGGCTGCTCCGGGCTGGTGGGCATGCCAGATGGTTACGATCGGATAAGCCGAACACACCACATGACACGCGGGATGGATGCTCAGAATCAGGTCGGCATATTGTTCGGGGGATATCTGTCCCAGCTTGGCAATGTCAAGCCGGGTGGCGTCTTCCGCGAAATAGGCGCGATGACAAGCCCATTCCAATCTTGCTACATCAGGCAGATATGGCAGTCCCTGTGCGGCCGGGAATCGTGCGGCAAAGCTCGCCATCTGCTCGCCATAATGATGCAGATTACCGCTGCGGGAAGGGTGTTGCGTGATGAATTGCCGGGTCAGCAGCCTGAAAAAATCCCTGCCAACAAGTTGCTCGATGACCGGATAAGCGCCCGCCAGCGCGTCGTGCAGATTGCCCCGGTAATTATTGCGATATACCCCGACGGCGATTGCCGCTGAATAATTCGCGTAGCTCGAGGTTATTTGCTCCGTAGGCTCGTCGCCTTCAATAACGGCACCGGAAAAATCAGCCAAGACTTCGTTCAGACCGGACATCGCGCCTCCATATGTTGTTGGGCTTTCGCCGCCTCGCTGGTCAGCACCGCCAAAGACGGTATGTCAGTATCCCATTCGATCAGTGTGGGGCGCGGCCCGATGTGGCGCAGCGCGGTTGCATATAATTCCCATACTTCGCTACATACATGGGTACCATGGGTATCAACCAGGCAACCATCCCTGATGCTGTGACCGGCCAGATGATATTCAGCAACCGCTTCGGCCGGCAAAGCTGCAATGAAACCCCTGGCATCCACACCCAGATTACATGCATTCACATACAGGTTATTGACGTCAAACAGGACGCCACAGCCAGTGCGCCGGGTAAGTTCGGACAGGAATTCACCTTCGCTCATCTCGCTGCTGGAAAAAGATAAATAGCTGGAGAGATTCTCCACCAGCAATCTGCGACCCAGTTTTTCCTGTACCTGTTGCACGCGGCTTGCAACGGATGCCAATGCCTGTTCAGTATAGGGAAACGGCAACAGATCGTTAATTACCAGCGGTTGGTTCGTAGCCATGTCCGGCACAGAATTCCAGCACAAGTGTTCTGATACGGCGGCGGGTTGCACCATCTCACACAGACGCTGCAAAGCAGATAAATGCTCCCGATCCAACGGAGCAGTTGAAGCCAAACCCATCCCCACACCATGCAGACTAACCGGATAATGCTCGCGAACCCTGAGCAAGGTGCGCAGTGGTGCGCCACTCCCGAAAAAATTCTCGCTATGTACTTCCACCCAGCCCAACTCGGGTAATGAGTGCAGAACCTCACTGTAGTGAGGCGCCCGCAAGCCGATACCTGCGATGCACGGCAAGCTATCAGTTGCGGGCAATTTCATTACATTGCCTTTTTCATCATACCGCTGCCACCCATCATGCTTCCACCGGCGATCTTGTCGCATGTGCCTTTTGGTACCGCGACAAAATCCATCGGATCATTGTTTTTGGTGGCCTGACCCGCACATGAGTGGGCGCTCTTGTTGCTGGAACAATCGTTCATGCCCACCTTGGCGATGCCGAAGCATTTCTCCATTTCCATTTTACTGTCGGCTGCGTTCGCATTGCTGCTGACCAGACCCAGTGCCAGTAAGCTACCCATTGCGGCAGAAAGAATGTGAATATTTTTCATGGTAATACCCTTTTTGTTGGTTAATAACGTTAAGCCTGCATCCGACCTTCTTGCGTAGAAAGCCCGATTTGTTGCAGCATAATGCACGGATTCTAGTTCAACAGCCTGATCCCTCCCGGCCTCTCATCCACGCATGGTTATATTCGAGATGCCATTGAAAAAGGTTACATGGAAACTTTCTGAATCTCGGCAGACAGATAAACGGCGCGCTGACAGCCTGTAAAATTGTCACGTTCAATTAATTAAAAGTTACTGTTCGACTGGCTGCATTCGGTCAGTTGCTGCAGTTCGCAAGTGGCGGCTTTGCAATAGTGAGTTTTGGGAGGGTATAGGAATTTTGTGTAAACGGTCATTTGGGAGGAAACTGCCGCCAATTTGGAAAGAGCCACAATGACTAAAAGAATTCTTGCACCCTCATCGCGGCTACTACAATAAAAAAAGGCGGCCACTTAGGCCGCCTTTAACATTTCCAAATTTCAAACGGGCTTACAACTTGCCCGCTTTAACGGCATCAAAAAGTGCTTTTGCTGCTTCATCTTCATGACCCTTGATCAGGTTATTATACTGTGGCGTCATTAGGGCCACTTGCTTCTTGAATTTAGGCTCAGAGCTTGCTATTTTGCGATCTTCCACCTTAAAGCCAGACTTGAAAACAGCTGCCAGAGCTGCCTCATTGCCATATGCCTTTGCAACTCTGGCCCAGTCTGGACCTACAACATCTTTCCCGACTGCATGGCAAGCTTTGCATGGTTTAGTCTCGAAGGCGCTTGCCGTTGCAGACATAGCCAATAATCCAGCAGTAACCACTAAAAGCGTCAATGATTTTTTCACCCTACATTCCCCCTTTAATATATCCGAATAAAAAAAGAGGTAATTAAAAAGTCTAATTACCCCTAACACTAAAACGTCTGGAGAGACGTATGAAACGTACTACTTTTTAAATATATCACGGTAATTAAATGTACCTAAAAACTGAAATGTAACCAAATGTATCTGTCAAAATAACATCTGAACGCAGGCGGCAAGAAGTCTAAATTCCCTATTTCTGGCAGGGAATTTAGATATTCATTTGTTGCTTGTGGTTCGTAACAACTAATTTAATGACAGCTGGATTGCAACAACTGAACTGCGGGCATCGAGCGATGATTTATATGCAGCAGTCGAGGTGTGGAGCAATGGATTTTTCACAATATAAAGTGATGCGACTTTTGATGGTGGTTGCAATACTGCATTGAATGTAGTGAGCATGGTCAGACGAAAAAGAAAAAGGAGCTACGCATAGCGCAACTCCTTGATTATTGGTGGGCCCTCGCGGACTTGAACCGCGGACCAAAGGATTATGAGTCCTCTGCTCTAACCAACTGAGCTAAGGGCCCGAAGAAGATTATTTGTTACCAACTTAGTTTTCGCTGTCCAGAAAGCTCTTCAGCTTTTCGGAACGTGAAGGATGACGCAGCTTGCGCAGTGCCTTGGCTTCGATCTGGCGAATACGTTCGCGAGTGACGTCAAATTGCTTGCCCACTTCTTCCAGCGTATGGTCGGTGTTCATTTCGATACCGAAACGCATCCGCAAAACCTTGGCTTCGCGTTGTGTCAGGCTGTCCAGAATATCCGACGTTGCGCCGCGCAGACTTTCGTAAACAGCTGCATCGATAGGCACGGCTGTATGAGAGTCCTCAATGAAATCACCCAAGTGTGAATCGTCATCATCACCCACCGGGGTTTCCATTGAAATCGGCTCTTTGGCGATTTTGAAAATCTTGCGAATCTTGTCCTCCGGCATTTCCATCTTCAAGACCAGGGTCGCAACGTCGGGTTCCTGGCCAGTCTCCTGCATGATTTGCCGCGAGATACGGTTCATCTTGTTGATGGTCTCAATCATGTGCACGGGGATGCGGATGGTGCGCGCCTGGTCAGCGATGGAGCGCGTGATCGCCTGTCGTATCCACCATGTTGCGTAGGTCGAAAACTTGTAGCCGCGCCGGTATTCGAACTTGTCCACAGCCTTCATCAGGCCGATGTTGCCTTCCTGGATCAGGTCCAGGAATTGCAGTCCGCGGTTGGTGTATTTTTTGGCGATCGAAATAACCAGACGCAAATTGGCCTCGATCATATCTCTCTTGGCGCGGCGTGCCTTGGCTTCGCCGTTGGTCATCTGCCGGTTGATCTCTTTCAGGTCACGGATCGGGATACCGACACGCTGCTGCAATTCAACCAGGTGGCTTTGTTGCTCGATGATGGAATGGCGATAGCGTTCCAGCGTTTCACTATAGGGCTTTTTCGCTTTCAGCTCGTTCACGACCCATGCCAGATTGTCTTCATTGCCCGGGAATGTCTTGATGAAATGGGTACGCGGCATCCTGCCTTTGGTCACGCACATATCCTGGATGCTGCGCTCGCTGCGGCGAACTTCTTCCACCAAACCACGCATGGTGTCGCACAAGGCATCCACCTGTTTGGCAGTGAAACGGAATTTCATCAATTCGTCGGAGATGCCGGCCTGCAATTTGTCGTACTGTTTGCTGCGATAGCCGTACTTTTCGTAAGCCTTGCCCAACTTGACGAACAAGTCGGCAATGACGGCAAACCGCTCCAGCGAATCCGCTTTCAATTTGGCCAGATTGGCTGCTACGGCTGCGGCGGCTGCCTCTTCGTCATCTTCTTCGTCGTCATCGCCATCACTGTCATTGGATTCTGTGCTGGTGTCTTCGTCATCGCTGTCTTCTGAGAGAACAGCCTCATCTTCGGCATCCACAAATCCGTCGATCAGTTCATCGATGCGCATCTGATCGGCTTCGATCTTGGCGGAGATCGCCAGGATTTCGGCTATCGTCGCAGGGCATGCTGAAATCGCCTGAATCATGTGTTTCAGGCCTTCCTCGATACGCTTGGCGATCTCGATTTCTTTTTCTCGCGTAAGCAATCCGACCGTGCCCATTTCGCGCATATACATACGCACCGGGTCGGTGGTTCGACCGAACTCCGAATCCACAGTTGAAAGTGCGGCTTCAGCTTCTTCCACTGCATCATCATCCGCCGCCGCGGGAGCCGCATCCGTCATGATCATCGTTTCGGCATCCGGGGCGACATCGCACACCGAGACGCCCATCTCGTTGATCATGGTGACCACACCTTCGATCTGCTCGACTTCGAGCATATCCGGCAAATGGTCGTTAATCTCCGCAAACGTCAGATAGCCACGCTCTTTGCCAAGCACGATCAAAGCCTTCAGGCGCGTGCGCCTCGCCTCGATATCCTGCAACTGATCAATGACCGGCTGCACAACTGCAGCCGCTGCCTTTTTGACCGGCTTTTTCTTGTCTCTAGGTTTTGCCATGTTCATATTCCCAATTCAATTGAGTAAGTCCAAATCAATATCGCACGCGTTCAGGCACCTTACAGATACCGCAGAAAAGTCGCGAATTATACCTGATTTCACTAACTTTTTCTCGTTCTCATTTGATTCTGCAAAAGCCGGTATTGTTCACGTTCCGGATCGGTCTTCAGACCTCCAGCCAACAAGGATTGGAGCTGCTGGCGATGCTGTTCTTCCTGGAATTTGCCGATCAAGCCGTCAAACTCGGCAGCCACATCAAAGTTTTCACCCCACATCAGCATATCCCCCTGTGCTGTAGCCAGTATTTTTTCGTGGGCAGTGCCTTGAAACAATTGTGTAAGAGTAGGACTGCTCAACATGAAATCAGTTTCACGCAACACCACCAGCACTGCCAAAACCGCTTCTGCATCAGCGCCCTGCCCATGCCACTGGTTGGATATCTGATCCGGCGCCTGCCGGCCCAACTCCGGCTGTGCGATCAGACATTGCAGCAGCAAGCGCTGTGCCGAGGGCGGGGAGCGTCCAGCTTTTTGAAAAGCGACACGCTGACCGCGTCCTACCGGTTTGATCTCATACAACGCTTCCAACTCGGTTTGGCTGACACCCGAAAGCGCCGCGACTTCCTTGCGCAACAGCAGTGCGGCAGCCGGGGCAATGATCGCGGTCAGTAACGGTTTTGCACGTTGCAATAGTTGATTCCGGCCTTCCTGGGTTCGCAAATCCAGTTCAGAACTGATCTCGCGCAGCAAATAGGCCGACAATGGCATGGCATCCTGTATGCGCTGCTCGAAAGCATCCTTGCCGAATTCGCGTATGAAGCTGTCCGGATCATGTTCGGCTGGCAGAAACAAAAAGCTGACTAGCTTGCCATCCTGTAGATAAGGCAAAGCGTTTTCCATAGCTCGCCTCGCTGCACGCTGCCCCGCCTTGTCGCCGTCAAAGCAGAATACAATCTGTTCGGTCAGGCGCAATAATTTTTGCACATGGTAGGGTGTGGTCGCCGTGCCCAGGGTTGCGACAGCATATTCCACGCCGTGTTGCGCCAGCGCGACCACATCCATGTAACCTTCCACCACTAGGACCCTTTGCCCTGCGCGAATGGCCTTTTGCCCCTGATACAGGCCATACAGTTCACGGCCCTTTTCAAACAGCGTTGTCTCAGGTGAATTCAGATATTTGGGCTCGCCCTTGTCCAGCACGCGACCACCAAATCCGATGACCTGTCCGCGCACATTGATGATGGGGAACATGATCCGGTCGCGAAACCGGTCATAGCGCTTATCGTCTTCTCCCGTGATCACCAGTCCGGTTTCGTGCAGCGTTTCATCCTGATAGTTGGGGAATGCGCCAGCAAGATTCTGCCAGCCATCCGGCGCGTAGCCGATGCCGAATTTTGCCGCGATCTCACCGCTCAGTCCGCGTTGTTTGAGGTAATCGATGGCGCGTTTGGAAAGCTTAAGCTGATCACGGTAGTAACGCGTGGCGGCTTGCATCACCTCATACAGGTCCGGCGCGATTTTCTGGTATGTCTCGCCTGCTGCCGGGCGTTCGTGCGGCACTTCCAAACCCGCGTTGCGCGCCAATTCCTCTACAGCATCGACGAAACCCAGCCCGGCGTGCTCCATAACAAAACCGATCGCTGTGCCATGCGCGCCGCAGCCAAAACAATGATAAAACTGCTTGCTTTGGCTGACGGTAAATGAAGGTGATTTTTCGCTGTGAAACGGACAGCAGGCGACGTAATTAGCCCCTGCCTTCTTGAGCGGAACATAGCGCTCGACCACGTCCACGATATCGAGACGATTGAGCAGATCCTGAATGAAATTTTTTGGAATCACGCCAGCACCGCCCTCTCATCAAGATCGACATCCTTTGCCAACTACTCCACATGAAAGGATATCGCGCAGCGTGGTTTAACTGAAGACTATTTGGATAACT
>JBBQNH010000085.1:0-9587 GCA_038329705.1 Burkholderiales bacterium
CGTGCACGACACACTGGCCTATCATTGGGCGCGCATGATCGAGGCATTGCATTGCGCCGAATCCATTCGGGATTTGCTGCACGATCCGGAAATCACCGGCACTGATCTGGTTGCAGATCATGGCGACAAGCGCAGTGTCGGCATCGGTGTGATCGAAGCACCGCGCGGCACATTGTTCCATCACTACCAGATTGACGAGCAGGGCCTGATAGAGAAAGCCAACCTGATCGTCTCGACCACCAGCAACAACCAGGCGATGAACGAATCGGTGCGCGCTGTTGCCGATAAATATCTCGACGGCCACAAGATCACCGAAGGCTTGCTAAACCATCTGGAAGTCGCGGTGCGCGCCTACGATCCCTGTTTGTCCTGTGCCACGCACGCACTTGGCAAGATGCCGTTGCAGGTGGAGCTGCTCGATGCGGACGGGGCACTGCTCGACCGTTTGACCAAGGGCGGCAATGGCATAATCGAGCGAACGGCCTGAACGCCATGGTCAAACTGCTTTTGTTCGGATACGGCAATCCCGGGCGCGGCGACGATGGGCTTGGTCCCGGGTTGGTCGAACGCATTGCACGATTGCATTTCACCGATATCGAGTGCCAGAACGACATGCAATTGCAGGTCGAGCATGTCACGGATTTGGCCGCTTGCAAGCAGGTCTTGTTCATCGACTCCGATATGTCATGTGCAGAACCGTTCGATTTTTCCGAAATCGGCGCCGCAAGAGATGACAGCTATACCAGCCATGCGATGAACCCTTCCGCCCTGCTGCATGCCTATAGCCAGGTTTATGGAAAGGATGCTCCCCCCGCTTTTTTGCTGCGCATACGCGGCTATGACTTCGGGTTGGGGGATCCGTTGTCAGACAAGGCATATGCCAATCTGGAAGCGGCAACCGGGCTGACCGTTGAATTGTGTGCGCCTGTGAATCTGCCGATCTGGCGGGAGTACTTGGTAAACGCCTGACGGAGGAGTAAGGTAAGAGTATAAAAGCAAGGAAGGGCAACTATGTTCGAATTGCGTATACATGGCCGCGGGGGTCAGGGTGTCGTGACAGCAGCGGAGATGTTCTCTGTTGCAGCCTTTGCCGAAGGGCGCAATGCCCAGGCTTTCCCCAGCTTCGGCTCGGAGCGGACGGGTGCGCCGGTGGTGTCGTTTTGTCGCATCGCCGACAAGGAGATTCGTCTGCGCGAACCCATCATGGAACCCGATGCCATCATCATTCAGGACACCACGCTGCTGCATCAGGTCGATGTGTTTTCCGGACTGAAGCAGGATGGCTATATCCTCCTCAACACCGGCCGCAGCTTCGCAGAACTGGGATTAAGCGATCTGGTCAGCGGCAGGCCGGCTGAACGGCTATGCATCTTATCAGCCACAGAAATCGCTGTTAAACATATCGGCCGCCCGATACCCAATGTGCCCCTGATCGCGGGTTTTGCCGCACTCTCCGGGTTGATCCGCCTTGAGTCGGTGGTCAAGGCGATAGGCGAAAAATTCCATGGCAAGGTCGCTGAAGGCAATATCGCCGCCGCCAACGAAGCCTACAACCTCATCAAAGCCGGAACAGCGGAGGTGGCACAACATGCTTAAGCAAATCGAAGGTTCCCGCGCCGTAGCCGAAGCCGTTGCGATGTGCCGCCCCGAAGTGATTTGTGCCTATCCGATCTCGCCGCAGACGCACATCGTCGAGGCGCTCGGGGAAATGGTGAAGAGTGAAAAACTGGCCCCGTGCGAATTCATCAATGTCGAGAGCGAATTCGCCGCGATGTCGGTCGCGGTCGGCGCCTCCGCCACCGGTGCACGTGCCTATACTGCCACCGCCAGCCAGGGCTTGCTGTTCATGTCCGAGGTGGTCTACAACGCATCCGGTCTGGGCTTGCCGATCGTGATGACGGTCGCGAATCGCGCCATCGGGGCGCCTATCAACATTTGGAACGACCATTCCGACGCGCTCTCGCAGCGTGATTCCGGCTGGATGCAGTTGTTCGCGGAGACCAACCAGGAAGCGCTGGATCTGCACATTCAGGCATTCAAGCTGGCCGAAGAATTATCCCTGCCGGTGATGGTATGTATGGATGGCTTCATACTCACCCATGCCTATGAACAAGTCGACATACCCACCCAGCAACAGGTCGATTCCTTCCTTCCACCATACGAACCGCGCCAGGTGCTGGACCCGCGCGAGCCGGTTTCGATGGGTGCGATGGTCGGTCCGGAGGCATTCATGGAAGTACGCTATCTTGCGCACGCCAAACAGATGCAGGCGCTGGAGCGCATTCCGCAACTGGCGGCCGAATTCAAGCAGGTGTTCGGGCGCGATAGCGGCGGCCTGACACGCACGTATCGCGCCGAGGATGCAGAAACCATGGTGGTGGCGATGGGCTCGGTGCTGGGCACCATCAAGGATACCGTCGACGAGATGCGCGATGACGGTCACAGTATAGGCGTGCTGGGTATCACCAGTTTTCGTCCCTTTCCGCTGGCACAGGTACGCGCGGCGTTGCAGAACGCAAAGCGCGTTGTGGTGCTGGAAAAAAGCCTGGCGGTGGGCATCGGCGGGATACTCGCCACAGATGTGCGCATGGCCATGTCCCACCTGCATGTGCCCGGCTACACGGTGGTGGCCGGGCTGGGCGGCCGCTCAATCACGCGCAAATCACTGCACAAGTTATTTCGCAAGGCGGAACAGGATGCGTTGCAGCCGCTGACCTTTCTCGATCTGGACTGGGAGGTGGTCAACAAACAGCTGGCGCACGAACACGCAGTACGCCGCTCCGGGCCTGCCGCGGAAAATATACTGCGTGACATCGGCACAGTGGCATCCAAAATTGCCTGAGGGATAATCATGAGCTTTCAACCCGTCAAGTTCTACCAGACCGGCACCTTCACTGTCGGCAACCGCCTGCTGAAACCCGAAGACCGCAGCGTCCAGTCGCATCAGGATCGCAGCAATGCAATCGACTCGGGACACCGCGCCTGCCAGGGATGCGGCGAGGCATTGGGCGCGCGCTACGCGCTGGATGCCGCGATGGAAGCGACCAACTCGCAGGTGATCGCGGCGAATGCCACCGGCTGCCTGGAAGTCTTTACCACGCCATATCCCGAAACATCCTGGCAGATGCCGTGGATGCACTCGGTATTCGGCAACGCCGCAGCAGTGGCGACCGGCATCGCGGCGGCACTGAAGGTCAAGGGTCGCAACGAGGTGCGGGTGGTCGCTCAGGGCGGCGACGGCGGCACCACCGATATCGGGTTCGGCTGCCTGTCCGGCATGTTTGATCGCAATGACGATGTGCTGTATATCTGCTACGACAACGAGGCCTATATGAATACCGGTGTGCAGCGCTCGTCCGCCACCCCGCCCGCCGCCCGCACCGCTACGACCATGCCGGTAGGCCCGCATCCCGGCAATGTCTTCGGTCAGGGCAAGTTCGTTCCCGCGATTGCGATGGCGCACGAGATTCCTTATGTCGCGACGGCCACGGTTGCCGACCTGCACGACCTCGAAGCCAAGGTGAAGCGCGCAATGGAATTCCACGGCGCGCGCTACATCCACATCTTCGTACCCTGCCCGCTGGGTTGGGGCACAGCATCGCACGACACCATCCGCATCGCGCGGCTGGCGCATGAGACGGGTCTGTTCCCGATATTCGAAGCAGAGCATGGCGTGCAGGTCAGCTCGTTGCCGATACGCAGACAATTGCCGGTCGAGGAATACCTGAAGCCGCAAAAACGCTTCGCCCATTTGTTCGGTGCCAAACCGAAACTCGATGTCATCGCGCGCATCCAGGAACGCGCCGACCGCAATATCCGCAGGTATGGGCTGCTGCAAAAGGAGGTGGCATGATGGATAAGCCTTTTGCCATTACCCTTGACCCGGGCTCCTCGCTGGCCAACCACACCGGATCGTGGCGCACCGAAAAGCCGGTCTATCTGGACAGGCTGCCGCCGTGTAACGCGGGCTGCCCTGCCGGAGAAAATATCCAGGGCTGGTTGTACCATGCCGAATCGGGCAACTACGAACAAGCCTGGCGTGTGCTGACCCAGGACAATCCGCTGCCCGCCATCATGGGACGGGTGTGTTACCACCCCTGCGAAACGAAATGCAACCGCAACCAGCTCGACTCACCGGTCGGCATCAATTCGGTCGAGCGCTTTCTCGGCGACGAGGCGATCAAGCAAGGCTGGAAATTCGATGCGCCCGCGCAAACTACAGGCAAGAAAGTGCTGGTGGTCGGCGCGGGACCCTCGGGGCTTTCCGCTGCCTACCACTTGGCGCGCATGGGGCACAAAGTCGAGATACAAGAAGCCGGTCCGCTGGCCGGCGGCATGATGCGCTTCGGCATCCCGAAATATCGCCTGCCGCGCGACGTGCTGGATGCCGAAGTGACACGCATCCTCGATCTCGGCGTCGTGCTCAAGTTCGACACCAAGGTGGCGAACATCGAGCAAAGTATGAAACAGGGCGGATTCGATGCGGCCTTCCTCGCGGTCGGCGCACACATCGGCAAACGTACGATGATCCCTGCGGGCGACGCGGCACACATCGTCGATGCGGTGTCGGTGCTGCGTTCGATGGAGGGGGAGGACAAACCGATGCTGGGGCGCCGTGTAGTGGTGTATGGCGGCGGCAATACCGCCATCGACGTGGCACGCACCGTCAAGCGCATGGGTGCCGAACCGATCATCGTCTATCGCCGCACCCGCGACAAGGCGCCGGCGCACGATTTCGAGATCGAGGAAGCACTGCAGGAAGGCGTGATGATCAAGTGGCTGTCGACCATCAAGCAGGCATCAGAAGGCGAGATCACCGTCGAGAAGATGGAACTCGACGACAAGGGCTTTCCGCAACCGACCGGCGAATTCGAAAAACTGGAGGCCGACTCGGTCGTTCTCGCATTGGGACAGGATGTCGACCTTTCATTGCTGCATGGCGTGCCCGGACTGGAAATAAAGGATGGTGTGGTAAAGGTCGCAACCAACATGATGACCGGGCACCCCGGTATCTTCGCGGGCGGTGACATGGTGCCATCCGAACGTACCGTCACGGTAGCGGTGGGTCACGGCAAGAAAGCCGCGCGCCATATCGACGCCTGGCTGCGCGATAGCGAATACCAACCCGCGCCCAAACACGAGCTTGTCACCTACGACAAACTTAACCCGTGGTACTACTCCGATGCCGACAAAACGGTGCGTCCGATGCTGGACATCATCCGCCGCCAGACCAGCTTCGACGAAGTGCAGGGTGGACTCGACCAGACCAATGCATTGTTCGAAGCGCGCCGCTGCCTGTCATGTGGTAACTGCTTCGAGTGCGACAACTGCTATGGCGTGTGTCCCGACAACGCGGTGATCAAGCTCGGTCCCGGCAAGCGCTTCAGGTTCAATTACGATTATTGCAAGGGCTGCGGCATCTGCGTGTCGGAATGTCCGTGCGGCGCGATCAAGATGGTGCCGGAAGATATCTGACAATTCCCGATTACAGTTCGCAATCGGCCCGTCTCAAATCATTAACTAGCGAGCAGTCTACTTATGAAAAAAACCCGCCGCGCCAGCACCAAAAAGATCGGCTTGCCTCCCGGCTCGCTAGTGCATGTGGGTGAGGTAAAAACGGCACAGGCCGAGTTATCGCTGTTGCGTTATACCGGCCGAGACTTGGTCGAGCATGCTGCGAAGCATCTTGCCGACCTGGATATGCAAACGGGCGAGCAAGACATACTGTGGCTGAATCTCTACGGCCTGCATCAACCCGAGCTGATGACCGAGATCGGGCGCGCTTTCAGCCTCCACCCACTGGTGCTCGAGGACATCCTGAATACCGGACAGCGCCCCAAGCTGGACAGCTACGATGGCTATCTTTATTGCGTCGTACGCCTGTTCAACTACGACAAGACCACGATGACAATCAGCTCTGAACAGGTGAGTATCGTCCTCGGCACCCGCTTCGTGCTCACCTTCCAGGAACGCAAGACCGGTTCATTCGACCCCATTCGCGAACGGCTGCGTGCGGACAAGGGTATGGTGCGCAAGTACGGTGCAGATTACCTGGCTTATTCCCTGCTGGACATCATCGTCGACCGCTATTTTCTGGTACTCGAACAGATCGGCGACGATTGCGAACTCATGGAGGAAGAATTACTGCGCAAGCCGACGACGGAGATATTGCAAAACATCCACAAGCTGAAACACGAGGCGATGGAGCTGCGCCGCGCCATCTGGCCGCTGCGCGAAGTGCTGAATACGTTGATCCGCAACGACGGGGAATATTTCCAGCCAGCGACCATCCCTTATCTGCGCGACGTGTACGACCACACGGTGCACCTGATCGAGTCGCTGGAATCGGTGCGCGACCTGCTCGCGGGCATGCTGGACATCTACCTTTCCAGCATCAGTAACCGGGTGAATATGGAAGTACGGGCACTGACCGTGGTGGCGATGCTGTTCATGCCTGCCAGTTTGATCGCGGGTATCTTCGGCATGAATTTCAGGATGATCCCGTTGTTGCAGAACCCGGATGGCTTCTGGTTCGCAATGGGCATGATGGCGGCCATTGCGGTCATCATGGCGCTGATCTTCTGGCGCCGCCAGTGGCTGGAACGGCGCTGACCATTATCCGGCAACGCCGTGCCGTTCCCTCATCCCGCTTGACCACCATATCCGGCATGCCCCCTCGTCCGATACCATGCACGGCCCGACAGGGGTACGCGGCTGACAGGCAGTGCCGAACAACTTGCATTCATTCGGATAGATCTTGCCCAGTACCACGCGTGCGCAATCACAGCCCGGCGGCATTTCACCGACCCGCTTGCGCCCTTCCGTTTCATATTCGGTGAATTCCTTGCGCGCATCGTATGCGCTGTACTGCGGGTTGAGCGCGAAACCGGATGCCGGTATGACGCCGATGCCGCGCCAATTGGCATCCGCGACATGCAGCGCCTGCTTGAGTTGCGCCTGTGCCGTGCCATTGCCGCCGGGACGCACTATCTCGGGATAGCAGTTGTCGAGAAAACACCTTCCCTCGAGCAACTGCCTCATCACCGAATAGATCGCGGCGAGCAGCGACAGCGGCGTGAAGCCAGCGACTGCCGCTGGCATGTGGTGCTGCGCCACCACGAAATCCCATTCTTCCGGTCCCATCACCGTAGCAACATGGCCGGGCGCGATCAGCGCGTCGAAGCCGGGCTGACCTGCATTGAGCAGCATCGCCACCGCTGGCCAAGTCAGCCTTCCCGACAACAACAGGGATAGATTTTCCGGCACACCCTCGAGCAGCATCGCCGCCACCGGCGCTGTGGTGGTCTCGAAGCCCGCGGCGAAGAACACCACCCGTCGCTGCGGGTTTTCCTTCGCGATCGCAACCGCCTCCTGCGGGCTGGCGATAGCACGCACGTCCGCGCCTGCGGCCTTGGCCCGTTCCAGCGAGTTCGGCTCAGCTTTGGGTACATTCACCGGCACGCGCAGCATGTCGCCGAATGCGACCATAATCACACCGGCATGCAATGCCAATTGAATCGCGAGATACACATCCTCCTCGGGACAGACACACACCGGACAGCCGGGACCCGGAATCAGCTCGACGTTTTGCGGCAACGCAGAGCGCAGGCCCGCCATCGCGATCGAACGCTCGTGCCCGCCGCATACATTCATGATGCGCACGCGTCGTTCCAGGGGCAGAGCCCTTATCTTGTCAAGCCAATCCTGTGCAGTGAGGTTCACGGTGTAGTCCTGCCATGGGAATTGCTGATCATTCTACTCCGGTATGGAATTCGCATTCATCGCCGGATTACTGTGACCTTCCTCACAAACGTATGGCTTGAACCGGAGTAAACTGGAAAAACCGTAATGCTGTAACGGCAACCGGTGGAAATTTATTTTGACTGTATGCATCTTAATCCAGAGATACGCGATGCCCGACAAAACCAAACCCGTTCGCTTTTGGCAGGAGATCACCTTCACGCTCGCACTGAAGGTTCTCGTGCTGTTCATCATCTGGGCAGTATGGTTCTCCGCGCCCGAAGAGAATCGCCTCGATGAACAGGCGGTCGCTGCCAAGATACTTTCCCCGCAACTTACCAAGGATCATGACCATGATACCGTCCCCTGAACTAGTAGATATATCGCGGCTGCAATTCGCCATCACTGCCCTATACCATTTCCTGTTCGTGCCGCTCACGCTCGGGCTCTCCTTTCTGCTGGTCATCATGGAGTCGGTGTATGTGATGACCGGGCGGGAGGTGTACCGCGACATGACCAAGTTCTGGGGCAAGTTGTTCGGCATCAACTTCGCGCTCGGCGTCACCACCGGGCTGACCATGGAATTCCAGTTCGGCACCAACTGGGCTTATTACTCGCATTACGTCGGCGACATCTTCGGCGCGCCGCTGGCGATCGAAGGGTTGATGGCGTTCTTCCTCGAGTCCACCTTCGTTGGGCTATTCTTCTTCGGCTGGGATAAGTTGTCCAAAGAGAAGCACCTGCTGGTCACGTTCCTGGTGGCAGCGGGCTCCAATCTGTCCGCGCTGTGGATATTGATCGCGAATGGCTGGATGCAGAACCCGGTCGGTGCAGAATTCAACTATCACACCATGCGCATGGAAATGACCAGCTTCACGCAGCTACTGTTCAATCCGGTGGCGCAGGTCAAGTTCGTGCATACCGTCTCGGCCGGTTACGTGACCGCCTCGATGTTCGTGCTCGGCATCAGCGCCTGGTATCTGCTGATCGGGCGCGACAAGGCCTTCGCGATGCGCTCGATCGCCGTGGCTGCCGGCTTCGGGCTGGCTTCCGCATTGTCGGTGATCGTGCTCGGCGATGAGTCCGGTTACACGGCAGGCGAAGTGCAGCGCGTCAAGTTGGCCACCATCGAAGCGGAATGGCATACCGAAAAGGCACCCGCTGCGATCACAGCGTTCGGCTTCCCGAACGAAGCCACCCAGAGTACCGACTACGCAATCAAGATCCCCTATTTGCTCGGTCTGATCGCGACCCGTTCGGTGGACGAGCAGATCACCGGGATCAGCGAACTGCGCACAGAGAACGAGGCGAAGATCCGCGACGGCATGGTCGCCTATGCGGCACTGAAAAAGCTGCGTGGCGGCGATAGCAGCGATGAAGCCAAGGCGGCCTTCGAGAAAGCCAAGGGCACGCTGGGTTACGGCCTGCTACTGAAGAAGTACACGCAGAACGTGACGGATGCTACCGAAGAACAGATCAAGATGGCCGCGCGCGACACCATCCCCAAAGTCGCGCCGATGTTCTGGAGCTTCCGCATCATGGTGGCCGCCGGATTCATGATCCTGTTCATCTTCGCCGCCACTTTCTACTATGTCGCGAAACGCACCATCGCCGAGCAGCGCTGGTTGCTGCGACTCGCGCTGTACAGCATCCCGTTGCCATGGATCGCCGCCGAAATGGGCTGGGTGGTCGCCGAATACGGCCGGCAACCGTGGACCATCAGCGGCATCCTGCCGACCAACCTGAGCACGTCCAACCTTGACGTATCAAGCGTGTATTTCAGCCTTGCCGGTTTCGTCGGGTTCTATACGCTGCTGCTGGTGGCCGAGATGTACCTGATGTTCAAG
>JBBQNH010000086.1:0-9390 GCA_038329705.1 Burkholderiales bacterium
ATCATCTGCATCTGGACCGGCTTCATCCTGGTCAGCCGTTATGGCGGGAAAGGCGTATTGACCGGCTGGGATGTGACCGCATTGCGATTCGGGGTGGGCGCGCTGATCGCGCTGTTGTTCCTGCCACGCGTGACCCTGCCGCCGTATAAAGTGGTCCTGCTGTTCTCCCTGTTCGGCGGTGTGGGTTATGCCGTCGCTGTCTATGCTGCCTTTCGCATGGCACCCGCTGCCCACGCGGCGATCCTGCTGCCCGGTGCCCTGCCCTTTGCAACCGCGGTGATCGCCTGGTTGTGGCTGCGGCAAAAACCGTCAGCCCAGCAACGAGTCGCATTGGTACTGGTTTTTACAGGCATCGCGTTGACCGCAGCCGACACCTTTTCACAGGGCGCGCATTTGACCGGCCTGCAGATGCTGGGCGATCTGCTGTTTCTTTGCGGCTCTTCGTTGTGGGCAGTGTTCACCCTGCTGTTGCGTCGCTACCCGATGTCGCCCCTGACTGCCGCCGTCAGCACCACGCTGGGCAGTGCAATTTTTTTCCTGCCGGTATGGTGGCTGTTCCTGCCCAGCACGATGAGCCGGGCACCGATCGCCGAAATCGCCATGCAGGCGATCTATCAGGGTGTACTGGTTGTATTCGTCGCGATGATGCTCTACTCGTTTGCTGTCCGTTGTCTCGGCGGCCAAACCGTGGCGCTGATGATGGCTGTCGTGCCCGGGCTGGCCGCCCTCGCCGCCGTGCCGGTCCTCGGTGAACCACTCTCCCTGCAAACCACGGCGGGGCTGGTCGCGGTCACGATTGGCGCGGTGATCGGTGCACGGGGATCTCCATCCAAAAGAACCGGATGATGATGCAAGCCGTTTACTTAAAATGTTGGGAGAATTCATTTTCTCAGAGTCGGCTATTTGGTGTGAAGCAGGCGTAGAAATGACAGTTACAATGCGAAACTGACAGACTGTTCCGTCCTGCGGTTTCAACCGGTCGATGCAACACACTAGAATATGCGTAAGTAGAAGGAGTGTTGCATAGGTAATCTAGCTTACGTTCTTTGCGAGTGCATAAGTAGTATAGTGAGCCACATACGTTTCAATGAAATGTATTCCGGATGGGGCTGATCATACGATATTGCGCGACCGGCTCATCCTGGCAAACCAGGGGAGCGGGCTCATGAGCAACGCACTTGAAAAACTACAGCATGAACTGGTGGTCGCGCAAAGCACGCTGGCCGAGGCCGAAGCACGCTTCGCCCGCATGGAAGCCGAACATCAGGTAACCACGCAAGAATTCGAGAACGTCCGCAAGCAAATCGAACAGGCACACCAGGAATGGATAGCCTCCCTGGATGTGGTGGCTGACCCGATCTTCCTGCATGACAGGAATTTCCGTATCCTGCGTTGCAACCGGGCCTATCAGCAATGCGCAGGAATTCCTTTCAAGCAGATCATCGGCCAGCCCTACTACGAAATCTTTCCGAAAACCCATGCGCCGCTGCCACATTGCACACAGGCGCAGGAAAAAGCGGAAGCAGATTCGGAGATCGTGGTCGGTGACAAAACCTACCGCTCGCGCGCTTACATCGTAAAGGATGCGCAGGGCTCATACCTGTATTCCATTCATTCCCTGGAAAATATAAACGAGAGCCTGCGTTCCCACAGGGAACTGCAAGAATCGGAAAAGAAATACCGGCGGCTATTCGAATCGGCCAAGGACGGCATCCTGATCCTCGATGCCGAAACCGGGAAAATTGTCGACGCCAACCCCTTCATCCTCAAGTTGCTGTCCTATAGCTTCGAAGAGCTCACCGGAAAAGCTTTATGGGAGATCGGCCTGATCGCGGACATCGAAGCGAGCAAGAGGGCGTCAAAGGAGTTGTTGACCAAGGAATCCATCCGTTACGAAGATATGCCGCTGCAGTCGAAGGACGGTCGGCGCGTCGAGGTGGAGTTCATCAGCAACACCTATGAAGTTGGCAACCACAAGGTGATCCAGTGCAATATCCGGGACATCAGTGAACGCCTGCAAGCACAAAAAAACTGAAAGAATCGGAACTGCAATACCGTCGGCTATTCGAATCGGCCAAGGACGGCATCCTGATCCTCGATGCCGATACCGGGAAGATCGTTGACGCGAACCCCTTCATCCTCAAGCTGCTGTCCTATAGCTTCGAAGAGCTCATCGGAAAAGCTTTATGGGAGATCGGCCTGATCGCGGACATCGAACTCAGCAAGAGGGCGTCCAAGGAGTTGTTGTCCGAAGAATACATCCGATACGAAGATTTGCCGCTACTGTCGAAGGGCGGTCGGCGCGTCGAGGTGGAGTTCATCAGCAACCTCTATCAGGTTGGCGACCGCAAGGTGATCCAGTGCAACATCCGTGACATCACCGAAAGCCTGCGCGCTAAGGCAATGCTCATCGCCTCCCATGATTTGCTCAAGAACGTGATGGAAAACACACCGGTGCGCGTGTTCTGGAAAGACAGCGAATTGCGCTATCTGGGTTGTAACACCGCCTTTGCACACGATGCAGGAATGTCGACTCCGGAGGACCTGATCGGCAAGGACGATTTCCAGATGGGCTGGAAAGAACAGGCCGAACTATATCGTGCCAATGACCAGCAGGTAATGGATTCCGGCATTCCGAAACTCGGCTACGAAGAACAACAAACCACACCTGATGGACGCTCAATCTGGATACGCACGTCCAAGGTACCGCTGCGCGCTGCCAACGGCGATATCTTCGGCATGCTCGGCATCTATGAAGATATCACCGAACGCAAACAGGCCGAGGAAAATCTGAAGTTGTTTCGCACCCTGCTCGACAACTCCAGCGATGCCATCGAGGTGATCGATTCGGTAACATTCCAGTTCATTGACGTGAACGAAACAACCGGCCGTTCCCTTGGTTACAGCAGGGAAGAATTGTTGTCGATGCATATTTCGGATATCGATCCGGAAGCAGGCAAAATGCAAACGCAAAAAATTCAAGATGCGTTGCATACGCAGGGCTCGATAACGTTTGAAACGCATCATCGCCGCAAGGACGGTTCCATGTTTCCGGTTGAAGTCAGCCTTTCAGCGGTTGCGACGGAGAAAGTATATCTGCTTGCCGTGGTCCGCGACATTAGCGACCGCAAGCAGGCCGAGAAGTCGCTAAGTCGGGCCAACCGCGCACTCAGGACACTGTCGGCCGGCAACGAGGCGCTGGTGCGTGCGACGAACGAGAATGCGTTGCTGAAGGCGATCGCGAACGTCATCGTGGAACAAAGTGGCTACGAATTGGCGGAGGTCTGCTATTCCGAGGACAACCCTGAAAAGAGCATCAGGCTCACGGCATGGGGTGGCAAGGCGAAAAAATATTTCTGGGAGGGTCACCCCAGTTGGGCAGACACGGAAGAGGGTCAATTGCCGATGGCCAGCGCCATCCGTAGCGGGACGACACAGATACGCCGGGATCTCGCCAGCGAATCACTATTCCAACCCTGGCGAGAAGCCGCACTGGCACAGGGCTACGTTTCAAACATCGCGTTGCCACTCTCTAATGGGAACAGAAATTTCGGCGCTTTGAGCATTTATTCATCTGAGGCTGATGCCTTCGACGATGAGGAAGTCCGGCTGCTGGAGGAACTAGCCAACGACTTGGCCTACGGCATCGTCACCTTGCGTACCCGCAAAGAACACGAGCAACATGCAACCATCCTGCGCCAGAGTATGGAACAATCCATCCAGACCATCGCGGCCACTGTGGAAGCTCGCGATCCCTATACCGCAGGCCATCAAAAGCGTGTCAGCGAACTGGCAAAGGCTATTGCACATGAAATGGGTTTAACGGAAGATCAAGTCAACGGTATCCATTTTGCCGCCATCATCCACGACCTCGGGAAGATTCGCGTTCCGGCAGAAATCCTGTCCAAACCGGGCAAGTTAACCAAGATCGAGTTTGCGCTCATCCAGCAACACCCGCAGGAGGGATATGACATCCTGAAGAACGTGCAATTTCCGTGGCCGATTGCCGACATCATCCTGCAGCACCATGAAAAACTGGACGGCACAGGCTACCCGCAAGGACTCAAGGGCGATCAGATATTGCTCGAATCGAGAATCCTGACCGTGGCCGACGTAGTAGAAGCGATGTCCTCGCACCGGCCCTATCGGGCGGCACTGGGCATCGGACCCGCCCTGGATGAAATCAGACGCGGACGGGACACCGAATACGATCCTGTAGCCGTCGACGTCTGCCTGAAGCTGTTCGATGAAAATAGGTTCGCGTTCAGTGCCCAATAATCATAATCTCACATTAAATCTGAATGTCCTTTTCACAGCGCGGAAGTTAGTTTCACTAACCAAGCTTCCCGAATGCAGCCATTCACGTGTGTCGCCTTAGGACACGGAGCAGTCTATTAGTTAAAGCTTCGCATTGCGTCCGCTTTGAGTAGAGCACCTGACTATCATCGAAAAAGCCAACACTTTAAATATTCGGCCTGGATGCATGTCGGATATTTATTCGATGCGCCCGCAACCGACCCTGATTGCAGCCGGCGTTAGTCGTTCAGGCTTCTTTTGCGCAACTCGTAATGCGCGACCAGCAACAAAATGATGGGTGCGCTGAGGCCCGCAATGAATGGCACCGCCCTCTTGAAAGCTTTCCGGGCATTCACACACCCGCATCCAGCCTGGCCATAAAACTCTCCATATCCTTCGGTAACGGCGCAACCAGGCGCATCGGCTCGCCCGTCAGCGGATGCGCGAATGCAATGCTGTACGCATGCAGGAACATTCGTTTCAATCCCTGTTTCATCAACTGCTTGTTGCGCGCAAAGTCGCCGTACTTGTCGTCGCCGGCGATCGGAAAGCCCAGATGTGAAAGATGCACGCGAATCTGATGGGTGCGCCCGGTCTTGAGCTGCGCTTCGAGCAGGGTGTAGCCGTGCTGATCATTTTGCGGCGCCCAGTTCTTTTGTAATGCAAAGATGGTGTACGAGGCCTGGCCGCCCTCTCTGACCATCACGCGCTTCTCGCCTTGCGGGGTATCGAATTTGTGCAGCGGCAGCTTGACGTGCTGTTTGACATTCTTCCATTGCCCCAGTACCAGCGCAAAATAACGCTTGTCGCTGTTGCCCTCGCGCATGATCTCGTGCATCGCGGTCAACGCGGAACGCTTCTTGGCCAGCAGCAGCACCCCGGAGGTCTCCCTGTCCAGCCGGTGCACCAGTTCCAGGAACTTGGCTTGCGGGCGTGCGCGGCGCATCTGCTCGATGACCCCGAAGCTGACCCCGCTGCCGCCGTGCACCGCAACACCGGAGGGTTTATTCACCACCACCAGCGCGTCGTCTTCGTAAATAATCGGGAATTCCACCGCTGGAATGTGGGTCTGCTCGATCTCATGCTTTTCCGCCACCCGGATCGGCGGGATGCGCAGCAGGTCGCCCAGTTTGAGCCGGTAGGTCTGGTCGATGCGCTTCTTGTTGACCCGCACTTCGCCGCGCAGGATGCGGTATACGTGGCTCTTCGGCACGCCTTTCAGGTGCTTGAACAGGAAGTTGTCGATGCGCTGCGCCTCGCCACTTTCGTCGATTGTCAGAAAAGTGACAGAATCTTTGCTTAAACCATTCATTTTGCTTATACTTCGCCGCTCGCGCGTTTTGGATTGGGTAAGTTTGGGATGTAATCACATCCTTCGCCAAGAAAACTGGCCCCCCAAAGAATACTTGGGAATCGTTTGACAGAAGCGGCGGTGTATACACCGCCACCCTTCCAGCCGCAGCCCGGTTAACATCACTCACCGGAACCAGCAGTGATAGTAATAGATTTGCGCGCTCAAAGCACCTGTGGATTTTTGTGTTGCAGCCCTGACGATAATGAACCGGGACTGTGATACCCCAAGGGAACTGATGCACCGATCGGCGTGGCGAATGCAGCGATGCAGCCACGGCCACCGATACAGAAGTCCCAAAGAACGAATTTTTTGACCGGCTAACTATAGAGAACCGAATTGACCAACCGATCGCACTTTACAAGACTGTCTGCACGATTGCTCACTGTTTGCTCATCTGGAACGCCTAACCGCGTATAGCCTGGTCTCGCCCGTGTCAGAGCGCGGGAGACAATAAAATGAAACGCATGTTATTTAATGCGACACAACCGGAAGAACTCCGTGTCGCCATTGTTGACGGTCAGAAACTCATCGACCTCGACATTGAAACCGCCGGCAAGGAACAACGCAAGAGCAACATCTACAAAGCGGTCATCACCCGCCTCGAACCCAGCCTCGAAGCCTGTTTCGTCGAATACGGCGGCAACCGGCACGGCTTTCTGCCCTTCAAAGAAGTCGCTCCCCAATTTTACCAACCCAACAGCGGCAACCGCCCCTCGATCAAGGAAGCGTTGCGTGAAGGCCAGGAATTGCTGGTGCAGGTGGAAAAGGACGAACGCGGCAACAAGGGCGCGGCACTGACCACTTACATCAGTCTGGCCGGTCGTTACATCGTGCTGATGCCGAACAACCCGAGCGGCGGCGGCGTATCGCGCCGCATCGAGGGCGAAGAGCGCGACGAGTTGCGCCAGGTACTGTCGCAAGTCGACGTGCCGCAGGGCATGAGCATCATCGCGCGCACCGCCGGCATCGGCCGCAATACGGAAGAGCTGCAATGGGATCTGGATTACCTCAAGCAATTGTGGGATGCCATCGAAGGCGCGGCCGAATCGGAAAAGGCGCCGTCGCTGATCTACCTGGAAAGCAGCCTGGTAGTGCGCGCCATCCGTGATTACTTCAATCCCGAGATCAGCGAGATCCTGATCGATACCGAAGAAGTTTACCAGCAGGCATTGGCGTTCATGAGCACGGTGATGCCGAGCAACGTGAATCGCATCAAGCGTTATGTGGACGACGTGCCGCTGTTCTCGCGCTTCCAGATCGAGCACCAGATCGAATCCGCGCATGCCCGTGAAGTACGTTTACCTTCCGGAGGCGTGATCGTCATCGACCATACCGAAGCGCTCACCGCGATAGACATCAACTCGGCGCGTGCCACCAAGGGTGGTGACATCGAGACCACCGCGTTCAACACCAACCTCGAAGCGGCGGAAGAGATCGCGCGCCAGTTGCGCCTGCGCGACCTGGGCGGCCTGATCGTGATCGACTTCATCGACATGGAAAGCAACCGCAACCAGCGCGAAGTCGAGGATCGCCTGCGCGATTCGCTGCATTACGACCGCGCCCGTGTCCAAACTTCCAAGATCTCGCGCTTCGGCCTGCTGGAATTGTCGCGTCAGCGTCTGCAGCCGAGCCTGAGCGAAAGCAACTACATCCCCTGCCCGCGTTGCAGCGGTATCGGTCACATTCGCGGCATCGAGTCTTCCGCGTTGCACATCCTGCGTATCATCCAGGAAGAAGCGATGAAGGAAAGCAGCGCGGTGATCAACGTGCAAGTGCCGGTCGATGTTGCGACGTTCCTGCTCAACGAGAAACGCTCCGATATCCACCGCATCGAATCGCGCCTGAAAGTGGGCATCACGCTGATCCCCAACCCGCACCTGGAAACGCCCAACTACAGCATAACCCGCCTGCGCCATGACGATATCGGCAGCGATACACAGGCCAGCTACAGTATGGTGGAGAAACCAGTCGAAGAAAAACCGCTGACCGCCGCACAAGAACAGCAAAAAGCCACCCGCGCGCAAGCCGTGGTGCAGGGCGTCACACCAATGAAAGCCGCTCCGGTGCAAGCTGAAGTCGTAACCGTTCAGCCAAGCCTGTTCGGCAAGATCATTTCCTGGTTCAAGTCCATGGGCGAAGAAGAGCAACCCAAGACCAAACCGGCAGCAGGCAGGCAGCGCAGCGCACAGCGCCCGGAGCGTGGTGAGCGTCCCGAAGGCGGCGGCAAACGCCGTGACCGCAGTCCACGTGGAGAGCGCGGCGACCGCAACGAACCGCGCGGCAAGCAGGCACAAGGCGAAGCAAAAACACAAGAGCCGCGTCAACCACGGGCACCGCGCCCGCCGCGCGGAGCTGCAGAAGGCAAGCAGCAACGTGGCGCAACACCGGCAGACAACACCGTAGTAGAAGAAGTGCCGGTGTTGGAAAACCAGGTCTCCGTTGCCGCGCTGGAACAGTCTGACACCGTTAAACCGCAGCGCGAAGGCGGACGCCGTCGCGGCCGTCGTGGCGGACGCAAGGAACGCGAGACCAGGGAAAAAGCAGCACAAACCTCCGCAGCCTTGCCGGCCCACGAAGAGACCACCGGCCAGCAATCGTTCGCTCAGATGGACACCGCTCAAACCAACACAGCCCCGACGGAATATATCGCCTATCCGGATGGCTACATTCAGCCGAGCGAATACATAGCGCTGCCGACCGAACACGCACCGGCTGTGCCTGCGATCCTTGAACCGAACCTGCCCGCAGTGGTGACTCAGACTGCGCCGGCAGCAGTGGCGACCAGCTTGCCCTCACTGTTGCAACCGGCTCCGGTTGCAACAGCGGCAACGCCGGTTGAGACCCGTGCACCGGCCGCTGCAAAAACCCCGGGCAACGGTCAAAGCCTGGTTCAGATCGAGACCGATCCGGTCAAGGCGAATAGCACAGTGCAGGTTTCTGCAACACCCGCGGAAAGACACACGCCGCGCCGGCGCCGAGAACGCCAGCACGAGGTATATGTGGAGAATGAACCGCTGGTACAGATCGAGACCCAACACACTCCGCAAGGATAATCACGGCTCGTAAAATACAAAGCCGCACGATGAAAGTCGTGCGGCTTTTGTTTATAAAGGGGCTGAAGTTGCCGGAGCGGGCCCTGCATTAGACCCTATGTCGCGAAATGCTTTTGCCTGATCTCCTCCAGCAATCCCTGCGCCGCATCTTCCACCATATCCAGCACGCGCTCGAATCCATCCGCGCCGCCGTAATAAGGATCCGGCACTTCGCGTTCGTTGTGATGGCGCGCATATTCAAGAAACAACTGCGCCTTTGTTTCGCTGCCGGTTGGAGTGATGTTTTGCAAAATTGCCAGATTGGCCCTGTCCATTGCCAGCACATAATCGAATTGGCGGAAGTCGCTTTCTTCGACCTGCCGACCGCGCAACCGGCTCATGTCATAACCACGCTGCTGCGCCGCGCGTTGCGCGCGCACATCCGGCTTGTCGCCGATGTGATAATCGTGCGTACCGGCCGAATCGATCATGATCTGTCCGGACATCCCGGCATTCTCGACATAAAGTCGAAACACCGCCTCCGCCGTGGGAGATCGGCAGATATTGCCCATGCACACAAATACTACTGAAACCTTTTTCGTCATTTACAATGTCCTGAAGTCGTCGATTTATCAAGCATTCGCCATTGTAACCGCGCCATCATGCAGATTCATTACTTGACCAATTAACTCGGGTTTATTATCATTG
>JBBQNH010000087.1:0-9372 GCA_038329705.1 Burkholderiales bacterium
GGATTTAATCTTGACGAACTTATCATGGTCAAACAAGAAAACAGCAAAACCGGGGCACGCTGAAAGCTATGTCGAAACATGTTTCGGAACTGATCATTGACGACCGTAGCAGCAACACATTGCTTGCCGGCAATGGCATGACTTGGCGAGTCGTCAGCGACACGGTCATGGGCGGCGTCTCTTCGGGGAAACTCATCCCGACAGAGACTGAAGGACGTAACTGCCTGCGACTAACCGGGAATGTCAGCCTGGAAAACAACGGCGGATTCGTCCAGGCCAGCCTCGACCTGAACGGTTCCGGGTTGCTTGATGCAAGCGACTATGCGGGTATCGAGATCGGGATATATGGGAACGGTGAAGTCTATAACCTGCATCTGCGCACCGAGGACACCCGCATTGTCTGGCAATCCTACCGTACCAGTTTGCATGCCCTCCCCCATTGGCAGACCCTGCGGCTGCGCTTTGCCGACTTTCAACCTCACCGCATCGACACACCACTCGACATCAAGAAATTGCGCCGACTGGGTGTGGTCGCCATCGGCAGGGAAATGCATGCAGACGTATGCATCGGCCGCTTGTTATTATTTCGTTAGGTAAACAAACGGTGTCTGAGTCGAATAATGATCAAGAGCCACGATTAATTGTAGAAACAATAATGCCCGGCATCGCCGGGCTTACTCTGTGTGTCCTTGGACAAGCTCAGGAGATGCCAGTCAAGGCGGCTAAATGAGCCTGATATCAGTTAAGGAGTAAGATGTTCCATCAGCTGTCCATTCCATCGGGTGTAATGCATGAACATTCGTAATTTCATTCTGCTTGCATGGCTGTCTGCGTTCCTGCTTGGCTGTGTCGTTCAATCGCGCCCTTACTACTCTGACGGTTACAACAACAACGACTACTACGATTACCGGGATACCCCTTCCCACGAAGGATATTATTATGCGCGCATCATCTTCATCGGCGGCATGCCCTACTATGTATATGATGACCGCCAGGTTCGCCCGATTCCGCCCCAGTATCGCGATCACTTCAGCAGATATCCTTACCAGTCACTGAACCGCCCGCCTGTTTTCAGCCCGGACAGAGAAGTGCGCGATGGTTACCCGATGTCACGCATCATTTATTTCAACGGCGTTCCATACAATGTAAGGGATAACCGCAGCGCAGAGCCCCTGCCGAACAATCTGCACCAACGCTTCAGGTACACAACACCATCCAGTCAGGACAATTTCTCCGGGAATGACAACCGGCCCCATCCTGCCAATCAGGACCGTGACAACAGGCATAACGAGCCCCCTGCATTAGCCCCTGCGCGCGGCAATAATGAACCGCCCGACCATGCCCAGAATCGCGATCACAATGACCGTCCGCAATTTGAAGACGGGCGGCAAGGCGGCGCGATCCTGAATGCGCCTGTCAAACCTAATGGTCAGACGACTCCTCCGCCGGGCATCATTGATTCGCGCCGTATGCCGCAACCGCGAGAAGAGCGTGCAAGCCCGCAGCAAGCCCAGCGTAATGCCGGCGAGCCGCCGAGTGCCGCTGCCAAGGCTGACAAAATTCGCGGCAGCAAAGTCGATAAAAATAAAAAGATATCCGGCAAAAAGAACCCCAGCAAGAAGAAATCCGGCAAAAGGAAATCCGGCGAGAACACTGATGGAGGTAATGTTGACGATACTCAACCGAGCGACGGGCGCGGCCGCAAGGGGCAACATGATGACGGAGCCCCATTGCTCCGGTAGGTAACTTTATTTGGGCTACCACTTAAACAGAAGCCCAGAACCTCAGGGACAGTGAACCTCAGACCACGATTGACTGTAGAAACATAAAAACCCGGCATCGCCGCACTTCCCTCTCCCTAAGCCTGATGGAAGTGCAAGTTAGCAAAAGACAAAACCAAGCTGTTCCTTTGATACCTGTACAATCTACCAAGAGTTGCTTATTCCAATGTGGGCACTCCGATTTAACCAGGAGATTGTCGTATGCGTTTTTATTTAACAGGCTTGGCCCGTCCCAAAAAAGTTGCGCTACATCTTAGCGCGATGTTCCCCACAAACAAGCTTACCACCAGTCAGGAATTGGCTGCAAAGCTCTATGGCTACAGGGATTGGCATGAGATGGCTGAAATAACAAAAAGCGGGGAAAACCCCCCGAGCAAGTTGGATGAATATCTTTCCGAGGAAGAACAAGCTGCTCGCAGCTTCGAGCAGAATGAAATTATCTGCAAGGTGCTGAATCTTTCGAAAGCAGACGCCAATCGTATCGCATTGATACGCCAGATATTGACCTCCAGGGTAGCCGTTAAAATTCCCGACAAACCCAAAAGCACTTCCTCCAAGCGCAAATAGCGACCGGCCTGGTTAAATCAGTTCTCGAACTTCATCACTCCGCCCTTGCAGTCCACCCTGATCGTATGCTTCGCGGCGGTGCGTGGTTGCACTGTTGCCTTCACTACTCCGGCATTTCCTCATCAAAGATTCTTTCGCATTCAACCATGATCGTCTGCCCTATCTCGGATTGATAACGGACATCCAGTGACTCCTGCATCTCATGACTGAGATAAAGCCCTGTTTCACGGGAAGTCGTTGCGGCGATCTGCCTTGCCAACTGGTCGCTCAGGTCTGACAGTTGTTTGCGCATATCCATCGGCATGCTGCGTTTGGATCGGGACAGCCAGTTTGTGGCGAGCGTTGCGCCCTGGGCCCGGGTCATCCATAGATCATGTTCGTAGTAAACCGACAGGCGCTCGGCCACCAGGGCGTAGATCAATGCCACGCATACCCCGCGCTCTGTTGCAGGCGGGGTGAGAACATCCTGCTCGTTCAATTGCCGTCTCCTGATTCACGAATTCTTTACGGTAACACGATATTCGTACGCACAAGTCTTACCAACACAATCAGGGAATTGCGTAGCAAAACGCTTTATCGCACCAGCAAAATTCCGGAATTAATCGGCCTATGTGCGTCAGGGCACAGAACGCGCATGCCCACCCCTCTAGTATGCGTCTCCCCAGTTCATTTCTAAAGGAGCAAGCATGTCACAACGATTGACGGCAGCAAACGAAAAGGGCACCACCAAGTCGCGGATCAATGTCAATAAAAGTCCTGCCACCAGTGCGATGCAAACCATGTCTGATAGCGAAGATCGTCATCACATGATTTCAACGGCCGCCTATTACCGTGCCGAACAGCACGGCTTTGATGGTGTTCATGAAATGCAGGACTGGTTGGAAGCCGAAGCGGAAATAGACGAAAAATTTTACCACTAATCAAATAATCAGGAGACTATCAACATGGAAAACATGACAGAAACCAGCAAATTAAGACTCGTTCAACAAGACAAAGTGAATGAATTGCTCGCTCAACAAAAGAACCTGACAAAATTACAAGCTGAACTTGAAAAGATCAATGCAAAGGTCAAAAACAAAGAAAAATTATCGGAGGAAGACACCAAATATATCGGCGAACTGGGCTGGCTAGCCGCGCTATCGGTGACGATAGCCGCCATAGCTGTCGCCATTTAGATAGCAAAGGGATAGCCGTTGCTAACAGGTAAAGACCGGCAAGAATGGAGGCGTGTTAAATGATCCAAGATTGCCAGGGAATATTTCCTGAACAAAAAAACCCGGCATCGCCGGGTTTTTTCTTTGTGGCAACTTGCTATTATTTCTCGAACTTCAACACCATATTAACGCTCGATCCGCTGGCACATTTATTCGGGCAGGTGCCATCCGATCTTGTCTAGCGCAACTCCACCTCGACGTGATGATCCTGCCGATCATCCTGCAGCGGGATGATGCCTTGCGGTTGTCCCGCCCCAATCACCCTGTCCCCGTCCCCGTCCCCGACAACCGCACCGTCCACCGTCACACGGATCACACGCCCGGTCTGCTCGCCGATGCGCCTGATGCTGATGTGATAGAACGTGTCGCGATAGCGATAGTGGATCTTGTATGACTGCCAATGATCGGGGATACACGGCGCAATGCACAGATGGTCGACTTGCAGTCGCAGGCCCAGCAGTGTCTCCAGGGTCAGGCGGTACATCCAGCCCGCCGCGCCGGTGTACCAGGTCCAGCCGCCGCGTCCTGTATGAGGCTGTGCTGCGTAGATATCCGCACACATGACATACGGCTCGACCTTGTAGCGCTCGATCTCGTCCGGATTACTACTATGGTTGATGGGGTTGAGCATGGCGAACAATTCCCACGCGCGTTGCTTGTCCCCCATCATGGCAAATGCCATTGCGGCCCAGATCGCGGCATGCGTATATTGACCACCGTTTTCGCGCACGCCGGGCACGTAGCCTTTGATATAGCCGGGCTCAAGCTTTGATTTATCGAACGGCGGATCGAGTAACTGGATCAACCTGGAGTCGCGTCGCACCAGGCGCTGATTCACTTGCGTCATCGCTTTGCGCGCACGATCGGGGTCGCCGCCGCCGGAAATGACCGCCCAGCTCTGGCTGATCGAATCGATCTGGCATTCTTCATTTCCGGCTGAGCCGAGTGGCGTGCCGTCATCGAAATAAGCACGCCGATACCATTCGCCATCCCAGCCATTCGCTTCGATATTGGTAAGCAGTTGTGCTGCCTGTTGTTTGCACATGTCGGCAAATTCATGGTCATGGCGGTCATGCGCCAGGTTTGAGAACTGCAGCAGGTTGTCGTAGAGAAACCACGCCAACCAGACGCTTTCGCCCTTGCCATCATGGCCGACGAGATTCATACCGTCGTTCCAGTCGCCACAGCCCATCAGCGGCAGTTGATGTGCGCCGAAACGCAAACCATGCTTGATGGCGCGCACGCAATGCTCATAGAGGCTTGCCGCTTCAGCCGAACGTTGCGGCGTGTCGTAGTAGGCCTCCTCTTCCGGCCTCAACTCGCGTCCCTCCAGGAAATGCACCTGTTCGTCGAGCACCGTTGTGTCGCCGGTCGTGAGCACATAACGGCAGGCCGCATAGGCCAGCCACAAATAATCATCGGAGAAATGGGTGCGTACGCCCTGGCCGCCCGGCGGATGCCACCAGTGTTGTACATCGCCCTTGTTGAACTGGCGCTCGGCGCAGCGGACTAACTGTTCACGCGCGAGCCAAGGCGTAGTGTGGATCAGCGCCATGGTGTCCTGTAGTTGGTCGCGAAAACCGTACGCGCCACCGGACTGATAATAGCCACTGCGTCCCCACAGCCTGCTGGAGATCGTCTGATACAGCAGCCAGCCATTGGCCAATACGTCCAATGCAGGATCCGGCGTCTCCACATGCACCGCGCCCAAAGCATGGTTCCAGTATTCCCACACCGATTCGAGCGCCTGGCGCGCAGCGACTGGCCCGCTGAAACGCTGTATCAGATGCTGCGCTTCGTCAGTGTCGCGCGCTGCGCCGAAGATGAACACGATCTCGCGCTCCTGCCCGTCGGCAAGAGATATCGTGGTCTGCATTGCCGCGCACGGATCGAGACCCGCGCCAGTCTTGCCCGACAAGCGTTTGCGATGCAGCGCTGCCGGATTATCCAGCGAGCTGTTGCGGCCGATGAATTCGGCCCGGCTACCACTCACGGTGCGGTCCGATTCGCTGCTCTGCACGAAGACGATGCGATTGGCGCATTCGCGGCCGTAAGCATTGCGGGCAAACAGCGCACCGCTGTGCGGATCCTTTTCGGTCACGATGTGCATCTGATTGCTGTGCCGCCACTCGCCAAGCACCAGTTCCCAGTAACCGGTCAGCGATAATTTGCGCGCTCGTCCGGAATGGTTGCTCAGCTTCACCACCACAAATTTCACCGGCGCATCCATGGCGACATACGTGAACATCTCCGAAGCGATACCGGCTTCTGTATGCTCGAATACGCTGTAACCAAAGCCGTGCCGACACACATAACCCGACGGACTCCTGGCGAGCGAGGACTCGGACAACAGCGTCGGCGACCAGAACACACCGGTTTCCTCGTCGCGGATATACAGTGCTTCGCCGCTGCTGTCGCTCAGGGGATCGTTATGCCAGGGCGTCAGGCGGAATTCGTGCGCGTTTCCCACCCAGGTGTAGGCGCTGCCGCTCTCGCTGACCACAGTGCCGATGTGCGGGCTGGCGATGACATTGACCCACGGTGCCGGGGTGCTCTGACCCGGCTCGAGGGTGATGACATATTCGTGCCCGTCGGGCGTAAAGCCGCCCAGACCGTTACAGAAAATGCGTTCGCGCGGTGGCAGCGGTTGGTGCGGGCCGACTTCCGGCTGCAACAACGGTTTCAAACGTTCCATGAAGCGTTCAGTCGAAGTGCGGCGCTCCACCATGCGCTCCACCGCGACATGCCGCTCCACCTGTTCCGCCAGTGTCTCGGCAGAATCGGTGAGGACGATGCGGGCGACCGTCTCGAACAAAACCCGGTCTTCTTCGGAAAGATCTTCGGTACGCTTCACGAACACCCCGCCCGGCTTGTCCAGGACTTGCGCATCGGATCCCGCGTTGATCAAGCCAATGATCAGGTCATGCAGCACCGCACGGTAGCCCGAGAAATCCTCGTTCACGATCACCAGCTCGACAGTCAGCCCCTTCATGCGCCAATAAGCATGCGCTTGCAGCGCCTGCCTGACCAGACCGATGCGATTCATGTCGCTGATGCGCAGCAGTACGATGGGCAGGTCGCCGGAGACGCCAAAGCGCCACAGTCCGGCCTGTCCGAGCTGGTTGCGCGCAATGACGCTGGGCGCGGCGCGGCGCAAGGCGCTGCCGTAGATCAGGGAGCCCGCCATGCGGCCATAGACCTGCGCATCCGCTTCGCTTGCGTTGAGGTGGCGCTGCACTTCCTGACTCTGGAACCAAGCCATTTCGAAGGCACGCTCAACGAAGTGCTTGTCGCAATACTTGTCGAGCAAAGCCAGTGCGGCCTCGCGTGTATCCGCGACGCCGGAGATGATCTGCACGGATGCCGATGCGTCGGCTGACAGACTGATGGTGCGGCGAATCGCCACGATGGGGTCGAGCACCGAGCCGTCGCTGTTCGACAATGCCGATGCGGCATCACTGCCTTCCAGTGCCAGCGGGTTGGCTGCCGTCCTGCCGCGGCCTATGAATCGGGCGCGGTCAGTCTCGTAAGAAGGTTCATCGGAATCCACACCGGGTGCGGCAAACAGGTGAAACATCCACGGCACCGACTCTCCCGGCGTGCGCGGCCGGCGCGTGCAAAGGATCGCCTGTTGCTTGGGCAAGATCTCGGTCTGCACGAACAGGTTACTGAACGCGCGATGGGCCAGGTCGGCATTCAACGGCGCCAGTACCACCTCGGCGTAACTCGTCATTTCAATTTGACGCAAGCGGGACGAGTGATTGGTGAGCGTGACGCGGCGGATCTCGACATCGTCTTCCGGCGATACGCTGATCTCGGTGTGTGTTTCGATCTTCTGATCGCGCCGCCGGTATTCAGCCCGCGCCTGCACGAAGATCGCCTCGTAGTAATCGGCCTTGCGCAATGTCGGTTGATACGCGGTCGACCAGTATTGCCCGCTGTCGCGGTCGCGCAGGTAAATGAAAGTGCCCCAATTGTCGCAGGTGGCATCTTCGCGCCAGCGCGTAACGGCCATGTCGCGCCAGCGGCTGTATCCACCGCCGGCATTGGTTGCCATAACGTGGTACTTGCCGTTGGACAACAGGTGAACTTCGGGAGTCGGCGTGTTCGGGTCGGTGAACACGCGCATGATCGCGCCGGCTTCCGCGGCGGGGGTGCGCGCAGCGGCAGTTACTTCGGCGGCATGCGGATGCAGAGTCACGCCCTGCTTCGGTACGCGCTCCTGCAGCAACAATTCGGTCGCCCTCACCAGCGGCGAAGACATGAAGCGGCGCTGCATCGGCTGATTCAGCAGCAGATGCTCGAACGCCAGCAGGCTCATACCCTGATGGTGTGCCATGAAGGCGCGGACGATGGCGCGGCTCTTGCCGCGCGGCACGCGCGACAACGTGTAATCGACCGCTTCGTAAAAACCGTAACTGCCGAGAAAACCCTCGTCCGCCATCCGTTGCAGGTTGCGGCACGCCTCCACCGGCATCACCATCAGCGCCAGCGCGCTGGCGTAAGGCGCGATGACCAGATCGTCGCCCAGTCCCCGTTTGAAGCCCAGACCGGGTACGCCGAACGCCCGGTATTGATAGACATGGTGCATATCGGTGGCGTTGTAGCAGGACTCGGAAATACCCCATGGCACGCCGCGCTGGCGGCCGTATTCAATCTGGCGCGATACCGCGACCCTGCACGTCTGCGACAGCAGGGTGTTCTCGAAGCTCGGCATTATCAGCTCCGGCATCAGGTACTCGAACATCGAGCCGCTCCACGAGATCAGGCCTGCGCTGCCGCCCTGGCTGGTCAACAGGCGGCCGAGCGCGAACCAGTGCTTCTGCGGCAACTGCCCCTGCGCGATGAGCAGGAAACTGGCGAGACGCGATTCCGATGCCAGCAGGTCATAGCAGGAAGGATCGCGGCGGCGTTCGCTTGCGTCGTAGCCGATGCTCAACAAACCGCTGGCCGTATCGTAGAGAAACTCGAAATCCATCAACGCCAGTTCGCGACAACGCGTAACCAGACTGTCGATGATCCTGATCCGCTCCACCGCACTCTTGTAAAGTGAACCTGCCTGCGCATCAGGATTGTCCGATTTCATCCTGACCAGATCAGCCAGCGTCGGGACGCCGCTGAACTGCTGCGGCCATGACTTTGGTTCGCCCGCCAGAAATTCGATATCGTCCCAGAAAGCCCGGGCCTCGCGGTCGAATGCCTGCGCCCAGTAATACAGTTCACCGTCAATATCGACATCCTCCGGTAACCAGATAACCAGCCCGCCTCCGATACGGTGTATCTCATCCAGCACGCGTGTGGCGGCTTCGAGTGTCAGCGACGCTCCTTTCTGTGTGACCGACTTCAATATCTCCTGTGCGACTTTTATCTTTTTTGCGAGATCCGGCGTGGTCGAACCCGGCACATGGTCGACCAGCACCAGCAGGGTATCCTGCAGCCCCTGGAATGCGTTGGCGGTCAGAACGGGCTGGTCTTTCAACTCGGCCAGCCCGGCCTGCAGGGTGAGCAGCGCGCCGGCGAGGTTGCCACTGTCCACAGAAGAGACGTATTGCGGACGCAGCGGAAGCAGCGTGCGCGTGTCGTACCAGTTATAAAAGTGGCCGCGGTAGCGTTCCAGCTTTTCCATCGTTCCCAGTGTATTTTCGGTGCGATGCAGAAAATCGCCCGCAGAGATGTAACCAAAATCGTGTGCAGACAGATTCGCCAGCAGCGCCATGCCGATATTGGTCGGCGAAGTGCGCGAGGCGATCACCGGCGCGGGGTGCGCCTGGAAATTATCGGGCGGCAGCCAGTTTTCTTCCCGGTTCACA
>JBBQNH010000088.1:0-9143 GCA_038329705.1 Burkholderiales bacterium
ATGAAGTTCTCGTTGCGCTGAAAGCTTAATTGAGTTGGGTCGCTCAGGGCGACCCGCTCTGATGTGATACAAGTCGTTTGAATGGAAGCCAGATTACTCTGGCTTCTTTTTTAGAGCGCTTCAGGCACGGTGAGATTTGACGACCAGTACGACGCCGAGCAGACTTTGTATCAGGTAGAGTATGCTGGATATGCCGTGCAGCATTTTGAATTGGCCGGCAAATATGCTGTGCATCACATCGAGCGGCAATGCCTGTAGTTTGAGCGCGTTCATGACCGGCTGAATACCGCACTGGATCGCCAGCGTGACCAGCAGCATCGCCGTCACAGTCCAGAACACGGCGTGCCGGAAAGAACCGCGACCGGAAACGGCGTAGCGATGGATCAGCAGATAGATTCCGCACACCATGCCGAGATAGCCCACCAGCGTGAACATCTGTCCGGCGAGCATACCCGCCAGTTGCCTGTCCGGCTGGGCGTAAAAGAGCACCGGCACGGCAAGATAACCAACGGCCCACAAGCCACCGACCCAGGCGGTGGTTAAAATCGAAGCAAGCAGACTGGAAAAGTTTTTCATGCGGCTAGGGTAGCACAGCAGCAGGCCAAGGCAAGTTTGGAAAGGTATCAGCTGGACTTTATCACGTCACTGTCCTACCCTGACAGTTGATGCCAACAAAACAATGAGGATACCTAATGTATTACGTCGTAGACAGTAACAAGTCATTTGATCAGGCCGCAACCGATCTGGAAGCGGCTGTAAAGCGCCACGAATTCGGTGTGCTGCATATCCATGATCTGGGCAACACGCTGCGCGGAAAAGGTATTGCCTTTGCCGAAAATTGCAAGGTGTTCGAAGTGTGCAATCCGGGTCAGGCTGCCAAAGTGCTTGGTACCGACATGCGCCTGAACATGGCTCTGCCATGCCGCATCTCGGTTTTCACCGAACAGGGAAAAACCATGATCGGGATGATCAAGCCGGTACCCATGCTTGCGGCTTTGTCCCAGGATGAGTCGCTGGTCAAGGTGGCGCAAGAAGTCGAAGCCAAGACCAAAATGATGATTGAAGAAGCCAGATAAGAGTTCGCTGAAAATATCGCTATGACGCTGATCCCTGTTTGGGCCGACCAAATAAAATATGCGGTGGGGATTTTTGCCATCCTCAATCCGCTCGGGGTCATTCCCATTTACCTTAGCCTGACGGCGGGTCGCCGTAGTCAGGAAATGCACCATACCGCTTTCAAAACCGCAGTGGCAGTGGCGGTGATACTCATGCTTTCGGTCTGGGTGGGTGATGGTTTGTTGTCGTTCTTCGGTATCGGCATTCCGGCATTCCGGATAGCAGGGGGTTTGCTGGTATTGATCATCGCCATCGCGATGTTTAGCGCTATAACCAGCACAGCAAAGCACACCGATGCCGAACATACCGAAGCGGCGGCCAAGAATGATATTTCTGTTGTGCCGCTGGCTATTCCCTTGCTGGCCGGGCCAGGTGCAATCAGCCTGGCTATTGTCGACGCCCATCAGGCAGGTGGCTGGTCCGGGAAGCTGGTGTTCTGTCTAGGGATCGCGGTGGTCGCGGGGATCGTGTGGGTGGTGTTGAGGCTGGCCGAACCGATAGGAGAGCGTCTGGGCACGAGTGGTCTTAATATCGGTACTCGGGTGATGGGCTTGATACTCGCCGCCATGGCAGTGCAACTCATGGCGGATGGGATGCTGGAGTTATTTCCCGGCCTGTCTCACTGAGAGAAATCCGTTTTGTGAGAGTATTCATTCGCAAAACCATTTAAAAAATCCAGACGATGCAGAATTTTCTCACCGCTATTGTTGGCCGGCATCTTTCAGGAGTTGGGCTACACCACTCGGAGTCTGAACTGTAGCTTGTTTACCTTCGACCTTGCCTTGCCCCCAGTCTATCGTCCAGCCCGCGCCCCAGGATAACAGTGCGGCCAGCACCAATACCACCACGCCGCGAGTCATACCCTTGGGGATTCCCTGGGCGTCCAGATAACCGTTGAGAAACCATGCGGCGACAAAGAACACGATGGTGGAGATCGTCAGATTCAGCATGGCGGTGGCGAAATCAACATGGGAACAGACTCCTGCTAGGAACGCCGCTTATTGTCCGCGTTTATACTCTTCGGTCAATGTCAGAATGCGGTTGCAGACACGCCGCTGCTTCCCGTGACGACATAACCGAAACCGCTGCTGACCACCGCATGCACCCCGGATGCGCCGGTTGGTATTTCCCCTGTCGGGTTTGCGGTAGTGGTCCAGTCGTAACCATTCACGCTGGCGTAGGCATTGCCAGCGGTATCGACCGCAACGAACTCGGCAGATGAGATGAATCCCAATTTGGGATCGACAGCGGGCGCAGTCGTGGTTGCAGTGGTCGTATCCACGCCGCGATGTTCCACGGTGACACCGACCATATCTGGAACGTTAGGCAAGACCTGTTGGGTCCATGTTTGATGATAAGAGGAACTGGTGACAATAGTACCCTTATCACCCACCGCCACATAAATGGTGCCGTAGACGCTGACAAAGGAAGTGACACCACGAAGGTTGATGCCTGCCGGGATCGCGGGAATTACTGATTGCTGAGTCCAACTGTTCGGGCTGCCAGTTAGTACCTTGCCACTGTCGCCCACTGCAACATAACTCCAGTAACCCCCGTAGGTAATGGCATTCAGGTTGGGCGTAACCACTCCCGCTGGAAAGATAGGATAAGCTGTCCAGTTGATCGCGTCGGCACTGGAAATGATCGTACCTGCATCGCCCACCGCAAAAAACGTGGTTCCGACCTGGGTTACTGAACGCAATGCATAATTGCCCGGATTTGCCAAATTAAGCGTGGATCCCGAAAAGGTCTTGGCATCGACCCAACCGGTACCGTCTGCATAATAGACAACAGTACCAGCATCACCCACGGCCATCCAGCGCAGTGCCGGCGTGACTGGATAGTTCTGGTTCGCGGCGTAGCCCGACACCGCGTTAAGGGCGTTCGTGGTTGGTGAGGTTACAGTGCTCCAGGACAGCCCGTCGTTGCTGGTAAAGATCGCGCCCCCTGTGCCAACGGCAGCAAAGATGCCCGCGGCACTGATTGAGGCATTATTCCCGCAGGTGGTCAGACTGGCATAACCGACGCCATTAAGATCGGTGGTTGCAGGAACACCACTGGCAGGAGAGGCTGCTGTCCAGTGAGTAATGGCATTGTAGGGTGTCGCGGTGATCGTCGGACTGCTCGTTCCGCCCGGTCCGCCATCGACACGCCCATTGGCCGCAAAATAATAGGGCAAATCATTGATCAGACCGCACATATAAAACGGAGTCGGGGCGTTGATGGACGAATACGCACGGGGCAGGCTGATCCAGTTGAACGCGGTTAGGGCGGGATTGGAAGCAGAAAAGACCCAGTAGTCGACGCCTGAAACGGGTATCCATTCCAGTTTGACCCTGCCGTCTCCCGCAGTGGCACCCTGATCAGGGGAGTTTGGCAGGGAGATAGTGGTAGATGCCCACGCCGGTGGGGGTGCGCTGGATCCGCTGCTGGGACATCCGCTGAGCAAAGGCGCCATGATTGCCGTGGCCAGGATGTAAAACAATTTATTCACTGAAATTCCTTAAAAATGGATATGTTCTGTTGTGCTATTCGCAGCCATGCAGCGATATGCCAGCTTCGATCGGTTGCATCGCCTTATACCGGAAAACCAAGTTTGAAATCTCTTGTATGTCAGCGTGAGCAGCCATTATGAAGCGATGACAAAGATACATTACCGCCAATAAAAGTGATAGTTACATTGTTACCGAATGTGTCGTGTCTATTGGCTGATGGTATCCGTATTGCTGGTTTCGGGTTGGCTATCCGCAGCGGCTGCTGTCACTAATACCGTGGCGATAGCAATGGCCTGGTTGCCTGAAGCATCGGTTGCCGAGTAGGTCACTGTATAAGTTCGTCCGCCCATGCCTTGGCTTGCGGCGAGAACCCTGAAATAGCGGTCATCCAGACCAAAACTTGCGTCACGAATGTCGCCGTATGACAGGATTTCGTTTGACGTGATGGATTCAAGCTTGATTTCAGGCATGCGGTCGTAATCGTCCTTCAATATGAACGACGCTTTGATGGCAACGAACTTGTTGTCCTGCGCAGCAACCGTGTCGGGCGTCAGGATCACCGTCAGATCAGGCGGTGTGACGTCAAGTTGCTCAAGCGGGACGGTGAGGGTTTCGGGATTTGTGTCGCCAAAGGTGACCAGCGCATGGGCAGTCAGGTAATTATTGTCGGGTTCATCCAGTGAGATACGCATCTTGCTGTCGGTATGGCCGGTTCGTATCTGCGGAGAGTGCTCATTCATGACTCCCCATGCGATAGCGTGGGCCTCGGTATCCTCGGGCGCGAGCGCGCTGACACGCCAACCTGTCGGTGAGTTCGAACTTGTCGAGGGTATCCCCAACTTTGAGGTATATCCCGCGGGAAGCTCCACCAGTTCATTCACGTCGTTATCGGGATTGCCATCATTCTGGTCATCGCGCCCGATCGTGACAGCGGTGACGTTCAACTGGCTGTTGTTGGTCACACGATAGTTGTAGACGATCTTGCCGCCGTCGTGCCGGGCATACACACCTACGGTGACTGGCGGGACATCCTCAACCTCGGTGGTCAAGTCGGATGAAAATGCCGGCGATACAAAAACCAGGCCGGTTGTACCGAGCAATAGAATCATCATTTTTTGCTTCATAACTGTACCCGTTCTTGAGAATTTTTTTCAAACATTGTCATAATCTTGCGCTTAATACGGATGGGGTTGCTGACCCGCTGCCTTGAGGAGTTGCGACAGGTCAGGGGTTTGCGTTGCCGCCTGAGGGCCCTCTATCTTGACCTGCGCCCAATCCACCACACTTCCCGCGCCCCATGACACCATAGAGGCAACCAGGAATACCAGTACACCGCGTGTCGTTCCCTTGGGCAAGCCCTGTTCATCCAGGAAACGGTTGGCAAGCCATGCGGCGATGAAGAACACGATGGTGGAGATGATCAGGTTGGACATTGAAGGGAGCATCTGGGAATCTATTCTGAGCGATTGGTTTCGGGCGACATGATAACGGGTGGATCACCCGGATGCCAAATGGCGTGTTTTGTCATGATTGCGGCAAAACCTTGCGAGCCCCGAATATTCTTGAGCCAACGCTGTAGCGAAACATAGGGCGACTGGGCAAACCAGCCCTTGTCGACTTCCGCGAATTGCCTGATAAACGGAAACAGGGCAGCATCGGCAATGGAAAATTCATCACCAAGCAAGTAGCCCGATGTGCTTAATCTGTTTTCCAGATTAAGCAAAAATACTTCAGCTTGCACGCGATAATCACTTTGCGGGTGATCCGGGTAGCGGTCCGGGTATTTGTAACGATCCAGGTTGTGCTTGAAGGAGGTGTCGTTTTCGTTGACCAGGGGGATCGACGCTTCGCTGTAGTGATCGCCTGTTCCCAGCCAGTTATCGGGATCATGCTGATGCAGCGCCCATTGCATGATGTCCCAGCTTTCATCGATCACGCTGCCGTCAGGAAGCACCAGCACCGGCACGCTGCCTTTGGGTGAAGCAGCCAGCATGCTGGTCGGCTTGTCGCGCAACGTCACCTCGCGCAACTCGACGGCCACGCCGCTTGCATACAGCGCAAGCCGTGCGCGCATCGCATATGGGCAGCGCCGGAAGGAATAGAGTGCGGGTAACATCAACTTAGTGGTTGCTGGACGAAAGGTGGCAGGAAGTGTGTGGGTTTGATGATTCCGGTTCGCGATGCTGGTGGATTATAGCCTGTCAGGTCATCAGGAAATATCACGGTAATCATTTTGTGTCGCCGTGGATTTGCGTTGCGGGAAAGTGAGTCCAATAGTGCCTGTGTGTCTTGCGGTAGCGTTCTACTACCAGGCCTTCAGCATCCATCGTGACCAGGATTGCACCGTCTTCATCCGAGCGCAGCAGCGTGCTGCCGCCGGCGACATAGCGTTGCAGGATATCCTGCCTGGGATGGCCGAAGCGGTTGAGATAGCCGACGGTGAATACGGCATAATCAGGACGCACGGCGGCGATGAAACTTTTTGTGGATGAGGTCTTGCTGCCGTGATGCGGCACCACCAGCAACACCGCCGGGAGTTTGTCGGGGTGTGCCTTGAGCAACCCGGCTTCACTGGCCTTCTCGATATCCGCAGTCAACAAGATGTGTTGCTGGCCGATGCTGATGCGCAGCACGCAGCCGCGATTGTTGTCGCTGATCTTTGCCATGGCATAACTGTCTGCGTCGGGATGCAGTACCTCGAATCGCACACCATCCCATTGCCAGGATTGTCCGTCCGTGCAGCGCCGTTTATCTGTTGAGTTCTGCAACAGCGGGTGACCGTCCGGCAAAGACGACGACAGCCAGCCTATGGGCATGGCCTGCATGACGGAAGCTGCACCGCCGGTGTGATCGGTGTCGTCATGCGTGAGCATCAAGCCATCCAGTTTGCTGATACCCATCGCGCGCAACGAGGGGACCAGAATGCGGTTGCCGCTGTCCGCACCATCGCTAAAATCAGGGCCGGCATCGTAGAGCAGCGCATGATTGCGGGTTTGTGCGGCAACCGCCAGGCCTTGTCCGACATCGAAAATGATCAGGCGCAGGGTATTTTCTGCGGGTGGTTGCGGTGCGTTGAGGAACATCGGCAACAACAATAAAACGCCCAGCCAGCGTGCCGGAAATCCACGCGGTAACAGGATCACCAATACCCCCAGCATGCCGGCGGCGATGCTCCACGCCGGTGGCGCGTGTTGGGTCCATACCGCTTGCGGCAAGCTATTCAGCCATTCCAGCACTGTCATGGTCCAGCCCATCACAGTATGCGCCAGCCACAGCGGCCAGTTCCAAACGCTGAGCCCATTCCAAATAGTCAAATGGGTAGGCAACGCGGCGCCGAGCAGGGTCAACGGAACAACGATCAGACTCACCAGCGGGATCGCGAAGGCATTGGCGATGGGCGAGACCAGAGAGACTTGCTGGAACAGCGCAAGCAGCATCGGTACCAGACCGATGGTCATCGCCCATTGCACCTTGCCGTATTCAACCAACCAATGCGATGGCTTGAGGCGATATGCCGTGACATACAGGATCAATGCCACGGCGCCGAACGACAACCAGAAGCCGGGCGACAATACTGCCCACGGGTCGGGGATCAATACGCCGAGCAACGCGATGCTGAGTATCTGGCCCAGCGAAAAATTCCGGTTCAGCCAAAGTGCCGCGGTGACTGCACCGACCATATACACGGTGCGCTGGGCCGGCACGCCGAAGCCGGAGAGCAGGGCATAGGCCAATGCCACCAGCAGTGCCACCAGCGCGGCGGCCTTGCGTGCCGGCAGGCGCAGCATCAGCCGCACGCTGCGCCGCCACAACCAATAGGTGAGGGCGAAACTCAGGCCCGCCAGCATGGTGATGTGCAGGCCGGAGATGCTCATCAGATGGTTCACGCCGGTGCGCGTGAACACCTGCCACTGTGCCTGCGGGATACTGCTCTGGTCGCCGATCGCCAATGCGCTCAGCACACCGGCATAGGGTGCATTACCCAGCGTGGTGTTGAATTTGTCCCGCACTACTTCACGCCAATGCTCGATGTGATAATTGAAGCCGCCGGCGAATTCGGCCAGACGCAGATTGTCCGCCTTGTTGTTCACATAACCCACCGCGCGCACATTGTTTTCCAGTGCCCACGCTTCAAAATCGAAACCGTGCGGGTTGCTGCTGCCGTGCGGCTGCTTGAGGCGAACCGTGAGTTGCCAGCGTTCACCGGCATGAAGCACGGGAGGCGCTGTTTTCCAGTCGCGATAGGTGCTGAGATAGATATGCCGTGGCACACTGGCCAGCGGGGTGAGTGTATTCTCGACATCGAAGCTGAAGCGCTGGCCGTGCTGGTGATCGCGCGGCAAATCGGCGACCACGCCGGTCACCCTGATATCGCGCCCCTGCCATTGATCCGGCAACGAAACCGCGAGGCGTTGCTGGGCCTGCAATGCGGCCTGGCAGAAACCTAGACCCAGGGCAAACGCGGCAAGCAGAACGACCTGCACAACACGCATCGGCAACGGTTTGGTCGGGATCAGCGCCACAAGCGGAAAACCCAACAGCAGCCAGATCCAGGCCAAGCCCGGCAGTACGGACTGCTGCTGCAACAGCCATACACCGAGGGTAAAGAAGAGAGTGAACAAAACCATGCGCATAGATTAGCGCACACGGATAGAATAAAGCTATGCGCAAATTATTCAGCCGATTCCTGCCATCTCACGAAACTGTAAAAGGCCAACGCTGGCTCAAGCCTTTCGGCGGTTGGCTTAAGCATCCCAATCTGTGGCATCTGCATCGCCGTTCGGTCGCGGGCGGCGTGGCGATCGGGTTGTTCTGCGGCCTGATCCCGGGGCCGCTGCAGATGATCTCTGCCGCGTTGCTTTCGGTATTGCTGCGAGTCAACCTGCCGGTGGCGATGATCACTACGCTGTATACCAATCCTTTCACCATCGTGCCGCTGTATGTGGCGGCATTCGAGATCGGCGCTTTGCTGAGCGGCGTTCACAGTGGCGTAGCAGCGATACGACCATCAATGCCGGAATTTCATTGGCACAATCTGTTGTACGAGATGTGGGACTGGATGCTGCTGCTGGGCAAACCATTACTGATCGGCTTGCCTGTGCTGGCGATCGGTCTGGCGATCATTGGATATGTTGCGGTGCGTGTGGCGTGGCGTGTGGCGGTAATATTGAAATGGCGTGCAAGAAAGCATCGCCGTGAAGCTTGATTGTCGAAATAGATTTGTGCTCTTTGCACGCGAATATTTTTCAATGACCGCTTTGCGGAAATTACGTAAACTTCCGCTGTGTCCCAAAAAGAGACCTTCGATCGCAACAAATAATTAAGAAAAAGGATTGGGTTATGAAGGGTAGATTGCGATTTCTTATTTTTGGCACAAGTGAACTTTTCGTGCTATTTGCAGCTTCATTCTTAATGCTCAGTGCCTGTGGCGGTGGCGGGGCGAGCAATATCCCTGGAAGCTCCAGCGGAAATAACAATACTACTGTGATTCCAAGTCAAACCGGATCGGTTAGTGCCGTCTTTGCGGCGAAT
>JBBQNH010000089.1:0-9071 GCA_038329705.1 Burkholderiales bacterium
GCAGAAGGTCTTGGTAAGCAAGTCGAGAGTGGCGGTCAGCCATTAATAATTTTGCACGACGTGAATTTTTCCGTCGAAGCGGGCGACAGCCTGGCGATCCTCGGCGCATCCGGTTCCGGCAAGTCCACCTTGCTCGGCCTGCTGGCCGGGCTGGACTCGCCGACCAGCGGCACGGTGTTCCTCGACGGCACGGATATCTTCTCGTTCGACGAGGACGGACGCGCGCGGCTGCGTGGAAGGCTGGCGGGCTTCGTGTTCCAGTCGTTCCAATTGCTACCCGCGTTGACCGCGCTGGAAAACGTGATGCTGCCGCTGGAGCTGCACGGCGCAGCCGATGCGAAAGAACGCGCAACCGAAACCCTGCGTCGTGTCGGCCTGGAACAACGCATGCATCACGTTCCCAAACATCTTTCCGGCGGCGAGCAGCAGCGCGTCGCGATCGCGCGCGCCTTCGTCGTCCAGCCCAAGATACTGTTCGCCGACGAACCCACCGGCAACCTCGACGCCGCCACCGGCAGCCAGATCATCGAATTGATGCTGGAACTCAACCGTGCGCAGGGCACCACGCTGATCCTGGTTACCCACGACGAAGTGCTGGCGCAGCGTTGCGGCAGGCAATTGCATCTGGCGGCGGGGCGGGTGATGTGAAGAACAAGATGTGCTTATCAACCTGAACGAAGGGAAGCGACATGAATAATAAACAATTGTTAAAACGGATTGTTCAATCAGGGCTGCTTCTGATGATAGGGGCAAGCATGAATGCGGGTGCTGGGCTTTTCGGATTCGGCGGCGATAACTGGAAGGAGGAAGCCCTGCAATATGACGGCAGCAAGATCATTGTTAAACGCTCACAGGATTATGGCGGGAGGCATGAGATCGGGCAGGGTTCACCGATCAAGGATTATTACCTCTCCTTCACTTTGCCTGGCTCCAGCAAAACCATAGAATGGAAGAGCGAATACAGCGAGGACGTGGGCCGTGCCAACCTACATCCGCTTGCGCTCCACGCGCTGAACGGCACGTCTTTCATTATCGCAGAACCCAACCTGTGCCTTGCCTACAACAAATGGGGACGTCCGAATCCGCCTTATGTCATTTTCAAATACGACGGCAGGGATTGGCAACGCATCACGATCCAGGAGCTACCTGCCAAGTTCAAGGACATGAATCTGGTGAACAACACCAAAGACCATGCGGAAAAACTGAAGGCAGTATCTGTCGTTACGGCTGAAAATGTCCAGGCGTTTAATAGCAGCCTTCGTCAACTTGCATACCAAACAATCCTTCGCGCGCCAACACTAGGTGATGGCGGCCCGGCTACAGGATGTGGTGAAATGATTCGCGTTAATGATGGTTGGGAAGGCACAGGTTTTTTTAGTGGGCAGCCATCCAAAGAAGCATGTTTGAAATACTGCGAGAAGAAAGAGGTATCAGCACAAGATTGTCCTTGCGGCAGACTATTTAAGGGGAAATAAACATGACGACATCGTTAATTGACTATGCATTGATGGCGGGCACCATTTAGAAAATGAACCTCCTCCACCTCTCCCTCAATCTCCTCCGCCGCGACTGGCGCGCCGGGGAATGGAGCGTGCTGTTGATCGCGCTGGTGCTGGCGGTGGGCAGATATATTGGTGGATGCACTGCGCTTATCCACCCTGCGGCTACGGCATTTTCTGGGAAGGGGAGTGGTGGTTTTGTAGGGTGGATAAGCGCAGCGCATCCACCGACCTATTCATGAAAAAGGAAGCAGCGTGAGCAACTATCGCAGGGCTTACCTCCCCGGCGGCATCTACTTCTTTACGGTAGTCACTCTCAATCGAGTTCCGATTTTCACCAATGAAGACCGCGTCGAAATGCTAAGGCAGGCATTCCGCAAGGTGAAGGCATCTCGTCCGTTCGAGATCGATGCGATGGTTATCCTTCCCGAGCACATGCACTGCATCTGGCGCATGCCGAAAGGCGATGCCGATTATTCCTCGCGCTGGCGTGAGATCAAGAAGGCCGCTTCGCGCCAGATCAGCACCGCAACCAATGCGCGCAACGAACGCATGGTGTGGCAGCGCAGATTCTGGGAACATGCAATTCGCGATGAGGAGGATTGGCGCAGGCATGTGGATTACATCCATTACAATCCGGTGAAGCATGGGTTGGTGAGTCGTCCCGGCGAATGGGCATGGTCGTCGTTCAGCAATGCGGTGAAAAAAGGGTGGTATGAGGAAGCATGGGGTGATCGCGAACCGGCAACCATTGTTGGGATGGATTGCGAATGAAGAATGACCTTGCATAAATGGTGGATGCGCTGCGCTTATCCACCCTACATGATTGTGAATAGAAAATGAACCTCCTCCGACTTTCCCTCAACCTGCTACACCGCGACTGGCGCGCCGGGGAATGGCGCGTGCTGCTGATCGCGCTGGTGCTGGCGGTGGGCAGCATTTCCACCGTGGGCCTGTTCGCCGACCGTGTGCGGCTGGCGCTGCAACAGGAAGCGACCAGCCTGATCGGCGCGGATTTGCGCATCTCCTCGACGCGGCCCCTGCCGAAGGAATATCGCGATGCCGCGTTGCAGCGCGGGCTGCGCGTGATCGAGTCGGATGCGTTCCCCAGCATGGTGACGGGCAAGCAAGAGAATCTGCTGGCGGACATCATGTCGGTGGAGCAGGGCTATCCCTTGCGCGGCAAGATCATTATTACTCCGGATTGTGCAGTCGCGCCATACTTGTCCCTTCCCCCTTGCAGGGGGAAGGATAGGATAGGGGTAGAAGAGTTGGGTGGCAATGCGATAGCTTCTACCCCCTCCCTAACCCTCCCCCTGCAAGGGGGAGGGGATAGTGTGATCCCCGCGCGCGGCACGTTGTGGGCCGACCCGCGATTGATGCAGCGCCTGGGCTTGCAGCTGGGCGACGAAGTGGGCGTGGGTGATCTGCATTTGAAGGTGGCGGCGCGGGTGGTGCGTTTCGTCGACCAGTCGGTCGGCTTTGCGAGTTTTGCGCCGCGTGTGATCCTGAATGCTGCCGACCTGCCCGCCACTGGACTTGTGCAGGAAGGCAGTCGTATCGGATATCGATTGATGATCGCGGGTGATGCGCAACAGGTCGCCGATCTGCGCACATGGTTGGGCAGCCGGTTGACCTTCGGCCAGAAGCTGGAGGACGTGCGCGACGCACGTCCGGAGATACGCACCGCGCTGGAACGCGCCGAACATTTCCTCGGCCTGGCCGCACTCACCGCGGTGGTGCTGGCGGGCGTGGCGCTCGCGCTGGCGTCGCGGCATTTCATCTCGCGTCACCTGGATAGCTGCGCGATGATGCGCTGCCTCGGCGCGGATCAGAATCAGGTGCTGCGTATCTTTTTATACCAGTTCCTGCTGCTGGGATTCGGCGCGGTGCTGCTGGGCGAACTGCTCGGCTACGCTTCCCAATCGATATTGGTGGATTCCATCGCCTCGATGCGCCAGGCCGGTTTGCCCGCGCCCGGCTTGACGCCGATATGGCAGGCTGCCGCGAGCGGCATGGCCTTATTGCTGGGCTTCGCATTCCTGCCGCTGTGGCAATTGAAAAGCGTGTCACCGTTGCGCGTGATGCGCCGCGAACTCGGCGTGCCGCAATCAGGCACGTGGTTGTTATATGCCTCCGGCGGCGCGGTGCTGTGCGGATTATTCCTGTGGCAGGCCGGTTCGCTCAAGCTCGGCTTCACCGTGCTGGGCGGATTGGCGGCGGGTTTGTTGGTGTTCGGTGTGCTGGCGTGGCTGATGTTGCAAGGGTTGCGTGGTATATCGAAACATAGCTGGTTTAATGTAGGAGCGGGCCATGCCCGCGATCCTCAAACTGTTCGCGGGCATGGCCCGCTCCTACGCAATGTGAGGAGCATGCAATATTCCTTTGCCAATCTGGCGCGGCATGCGCGCAGCAATGCGGTTCAGGTCGTCGCATTGAGCCTCGGCGGTATGGCGTTGCTGCTTTTGACCTTCGTGCGCGCCGACCTGATGGACAGCTGGCGTTCGCGATTGCCGCCGGACGCACCCAACCGCTTCATCGTCAACATCCAGCCAGACCAGCGCGCGGCGGTGCAGGATTTTTTCAAACAACAAAAATTAACCGTGCCGGAATTATTCCCGATGGTGCGTGGGCGTTTGGTCGAGATCAACGGGCGTGCGATCAATGGCGACGATTACCCCGACCCGCGTGCGCGCGGCTTGGCGGAGCGCGAGACCAACCTTTCCTGGCTGGATCATGTGCCGGAAGGCAATGAGTTGGTGGAAGGGGCCTGGTTCCTGCGGAAGGGTGATGCCGAAGGCATCGGGCACCCACCGGCGTCCCCCTTGCGGGGAAAACGGACGCTTGCAGAACTGTCGGTGGAGGATGGCATCGCCAAGACGCTGGGCATACATATGGGCGATACGTTGACCTACGACGTGGCGGGTAGTCGCTTCAGCGCGAAGGTGACGAGTCTGCGCAAGGTGGAATGGGATTCGATGCAGGTGAATTTTTTCGTGATCGCCGCGCCCGGCATGCTGGACGATTATCCGGCCAGTTACATCACCAGTTTCTTCCTGCCACCGGATCGTGCGCAGGCCATGAACAAGCTGGTCACAACCTTTCCCAACCTGCTGCTGATCGACGTCGAGGCGATGATAGAACAGGTGCGTCACATCATGGACCAGATCTCGCAGACCATGAGCGCGGTGTTCCTGTTCACGCTGCTGAGCGGGGTGGCGGTGCTGTATGCGGCGCTGCTGGCGACCCAGGACGAGCGCATTCATGAGGCGGCGATCCTGCGCACGCTGGGCGCGGACAGCCGTTATCTGCGCCGCCTGCACCTGAGCGAATTCGCAATCCTGGGCTTGTTGAGCGGGCTGTTTTCCGCCGCGGGTGCGGTGCTGCTGGGCTGGGCGATGGCGCGCTATGTCCTGAAGATACCGTTCCATACCGATATCACCATCTGGTTGAGCGGCGCACTGGGCGGTATGACGGTGGTGATTCTGGCCGGTTGGTTGGGTACGCGACGTTTGACGAAGTTGCCGCCGTTGGCGATATTGCGCGAGTGATCTTAACGCGAAGGAGGTAAATGTAATGGTCAAGTTTGCATGCTTGTTGGGACTGGCCATCGTTGTGCTGCTTTCCGGTTGCAGCAGCGAGACGGCCAAACGGACCGCCTATGAAACGCTGCAGAACGTCCGCGAGCAGGATTGCCTGAAGAATCCCTCAATGGAGTGCGGCAAGCGGCAAAGTTACGAGGATTACGAACGCCAGCGCAGGGCGCTGGAGCCACTGCAATGACCGTGCTTCTTGTGCCAGCGTCACACTGGATTCCCGGGATTGCCTCAGTCCACCAGACTGCGCTGGCGTGTCAGTCCCCTGCGTATCCGTAACCTGCTATTTCAAGCCGATTTTAAGGTTGAGTGCAGGGCCGCAATGATGTTAGAATGCGCGCCGCTTCGGGGTAGTCACTTGTTATTTATTCTTCCCGGGCAAATTTCCCGTTCGCACAAGTTGGGGTGCTCGCAAGAGTCAGGCTGGCGAATGGTAGTCAATAACCCTTACGATTGGAGTAATCATGGCTGTAACTATGCGTCAAATGTTGGAAGCTGGTGTGCATTTCGGACACCAGACACGTTTCTGGAATCCCAAGATGGCACCGTTCATCTTCGGTCATCGCAACAAGATCCACATCATCAACCTGGAAAAGACCGTCGCGATGTTCTCCGAGGCGGAAAAATTCGTGCGCAAATTGTCCGCGAAAAAGGGCACCATCCTGTTCGTTGCGACCAAGCGTCAGGCACGCGACATATTGCAGGAAGAGGCGGAACGCGCCGCTTCCCCGTTTGTGAACCACCGTTGGCTGGGCGGCATGCTGACCAACTACAAGACTGTGCAGGAATCCATCAAACGCCTGCGCGAACTGGAGCAGATGACTGCCGACGGCGCTGCCGAAAAGGTTTCCAAGAAAGAAGCGCTGATGATGACGCGCGAACTGGAAAAACTGGATCGCAGTCTGGGTGGCATCAAGGATATGAAAGGTTTGCCCGATGCGTTATTCGTCATCGACGTGGGCTACCAGAAGGGTGCCATCGTCGAAGCGCAAAAGCTGGGCATCCCGGTGATCGGCATCGTGGATACCAACAACTCGCCGCTGGGTGTGGATTACATCATACCGGGCAACGACGATTCCACCCAGGCGATCCGTCTGTATGCGCGTGCCATAGCTGATGCAGTGCTGGAAGGCCGCCAGCAAGCGATGAATGAACTGGTAGAGCAGGTTGCTGCAGAAAAGGCAGTCGAGCCGGCAAGCGAACAAGCAGCTTGATTTTAAATTAGCCGCAAAAAGGGGCGCGAGCCCCTTTTTTTATAAGCAATTTTTAAGAGCGAATTTCATGTCTGACAATCTCAGAAGCAAAATCGTCACCCAGGGTGTGCAACGTTCACCCAACCGCGCCATGCTGCGTGCGGTGGGATTCGGCGACAAGGATTTCGACAAGCCCATCGTCGGTGTGGCGAACGCGCACAGCACCATCACACCGTGCAACATGGGTATAGGCGCATTGGCCGCTCGTGGCGAAGCCGCGCTGAAGAAGGCCGGCGCGATGCCGCAGGTGTTCGGCACGATCACCATCTCGGACGGCATCTCGATGGGTACGGAAGGCATGAAATATTCGCTGGTCTCCCGCGAAGTGATTGCCGATTCGATCGAGACCGTATGCAACGGACAGAGCATGGACGGGGTGCTCGCGATCGGCGGTTGCGACAAGAATATGCCGGGCGCGATGATCGCGATCGCGCGTTTGAACATTCCGGCGATCTTTGTCTACGGCGGCACCATCAAGCCCGGCCACTACCATGGCAAAGACCTGACCATCGTGAGTTCGTTCGAGGCGGTCGGTCAGTTCACGGCGCAGAAGATCGACGAGATCGAATTGACCGAGATCGAGCGCCATGCCTGTCCCGGCGCGGGTTCGTGCGGCGGCATGTATACCGCAAATACGATGTCTTCCGCTATCGAGGCGATGGGCATGAGCCTGATGTATTCCTCCACGATGGCTGCAGAGGACCTGGAAAAGGCGGAGAGCACCGCCAAGTCCGCCGACGTGCTGGTAAACGCGATCAGGAAACAGATCCTGCCGCGCCAATTGTTGACACGCAAGGCGTTCGAGAACGCGATCGCGGTGATCATGGCAATCGGCGGTTCCACCAACGCAGTTTTGCACCTGATGGCTATTGCGCATGCCGCAGAAGTGACGCTGAGCATTGATGATTTCGAGGATATCCGTGCACGCGTGCCGGTGTTGTGCGACCTCAAGCCGTCCGGACAATATGTCGCGACCGATCTGCACAAGGCCGGTGGCATTCCCCAGGTGATGAAGATATTGCTGGCGAACGGCACATTGCATGGCGACGAGATGACCATCACCGGACAGACCATCGCGGAAGTATTGAAGGATGTGCCCGATGAGCCGCGCAAGGACCAGGATGTGATCCGCCCGTGGAACAACCCGATCTATGCGCAGGGACATCTTGCGATCCTGAAGGGCAACCTCGCCGAAGAGGGCGCGGTGGCGAAGATCACCGGGATCAAGCTGGCCAAGATCACCGGTCCGGCACGCGTGTTCGAGTCCGAAGAGGAATGCATGGCAGCCATACTGGCGCGCAAGATACATGCGGGCGATGTGGTGATCATCCGTTACGAAGGCCCCAAGGGCGGTCCCGGCATGCGCGAGATGTTGTCGCCCACCTCGGCGATCATCGGCGAAGGTCTGGGAGATTCGGTCGGCCTGATCACCGACGGACGTTTCTCCGGCGGCACCTATGGCATGGTTGTGGGGCATGTCGCACCGGAAGCGGCGGTGGGCGGCACGATCGCGCTGGTGCAGGAGGGTGATTCGGTGACGATCGATGCCGACCAGCGATTGTTGCAGCTTAACGTGAACGACGAGGAACTGGCTCGTCGTCGTGCTGCCTGGCAACCGCCGGCACCACGCTACACACGGGGCGTGCTGGCGAAATACGCAAAACTGGTGTCGACGGCGAGCATGGGTGCTGTCACCGATTAACCAGCTGTTAAATTTTTTGAATAATTTATTGGAGCTTTGAAGATGTCAGAAATTACTGCAAGTATGGTCAAGGAATTGCGCGAGATGACGGGTCTCGGCATGATGGAATGCAAACGGGCGCTGGTCGAAGCCAATGGTGATATGAAAGCGGCTGAGGAACAGATGCGTATCAAGAGCGGCGCCAAGGCCAGCAAGGCGGCCAGCCGTGTGACGGCCGAAGGCTTGGTCAGCAGCTACATTTCGAACGACGGCAAGACCGGCGCGTTGGCGGAGATCAACTGCGAAACGGACTTTGTCGCGAAGAACGATGACTTTGTCGCGTTCGCAAAGAATGTGGCGGAGACCGTGGCGAAGAACGATCCTGCCGACCTCGATGCGTTGTCAGCTATGGCGATCGTCAACGGTTCCGGGACGGTCGAGGAGACCCGCAAGGCGCTGGTGATGAAGTTGGGCGAGAACGTCAGCGTGCGCCGTATCGAACGCTATACGACCACGACCGGCAAGCTGTCCAGCTATCTGCACGGCAGCAAGATCGGTGTGCTGTTGAACTTCAGCGGCGGAGACGAAACTCTGGGCCGTGATCTGTCCATGCATATCGCCGCCAGCAAACCCAAGTCCATCGATGCCACCGGCGTAAATCCGGCGGATATCGAGACCGAACGCCGCATCGCGATCGAAAAGGCGCGCGAAGCCGGCAAGCCCGATGCGATGCTGGAAAAGATCGCCGACGGCACGGTGCAAAAGTTCCTCAAGGAAGTGACACTGCTGGGACAGGTGTTCGTCAAGGCCGAAGACGGCAAGCAGACTATCGAGCAACTCCTGAAAGCCAAGGGCGCTACGGTGTCGGCATTCCAGATGTTCGTGGTGGGCGAGGGTATCGAGAAGAAGGTTGAAGACTACGCGGCTGAAGTAGCTGCCGCCGCTGCTGAAGCCGCAAAAGGATAACCGACATGACCGCCCCCGCCTACAAACGTATCTTGCTCAAGCTCAGCGGCGAGGCCCTGATGGGCGACGACAGCTA
>JBBQNH010000090.1:0-8816 GCA_038329705.1 Burkholderiales bacterium
GTAAACTGCGCCAGGAAGCGCGTATCCCAGCCCAGCGCGATCACCACCACACCGGCCAGCACCGCCACACCCAGACCGCGCCGCAGCCATTCCTCGGCACCCAGCCCGCGCTTCATCAGGTTGAACACCCGGCTTCCGGCCAGCAATGCAACGGCCAGCGAACTTGCCGCACCGGCGGCGAAGGCCAGCAGCAACAGCGCGCTATTCAGATTCGCGCCGTTCAGCGCCGCGCCCGCCAGCACCAACCCCAGGATAGGTCCCGCGCAGGGCGCCCACAGGAATCCCACCGCGACACCCAGCAACAATGAACCCTTGACGCTGGCCTGCCGGTCGGCGCGTTGTTGCAGGCGGCCGCCGAATGCGACGAACGGGCGCATCATGCGGTCCGACAACGCCGGAAAGACCAGCGCCAGCCCCATCAACAACAACAGCAGCATCGCCGCGTAACGGCCGTATTGATTCAGCGCGATCAGCCAGGCACCACCGACCGCCGCGAGGCTTGCCAGCACCGTGAAGGTTGCTGCCATGCCGAGCAGTATCGGCAACCCCGAACGCCGGAACGACTGGTCCGAGCGTGCAAAGATGAACGGCAGGACCGGCAGCACGCACGGGCTGAAGATGGTCAGTACGCCACCAAGGTAGGCAAGAATAAAGATCAACATGATTGCCATTCCATCGATCTGGTCATTTTCAAACTTCGGTTAAGGGAGATCGAAAATTTCAGAGTTCGTCCAAATGCAAGGCGAGTGAAAAATTTTGCAGCGCCGCATATGCAAAATTTGTAAGCAAGAAGTTTTTTACGCAACACAGCATAACCAGCGACTAAGCTGTCGTCGTTTGACAGCATAGTCGAATGGCTAGCAGTTCCATCAGTTGGGATGAAATCTGGAATTTTAGACTCCCTTATGGGGAATGAAGCGCATCGCAACCGTATTCATGCAATAGCGCAAACCGGTCGGTTTCGGTCCATCGTCGAACACATGGCCCAAATGCGCCTCACACAGGGTGCAGCGCACTTCGGTGCGCGTCATGCCGAACATACGATCGGTGATTTCGTGCACGTTCTCGGGCGCGAGCGGTTGCCAGAAACTGGGCCAGCCGGTGTGCGAATCATATTTGGTGGCGGCATCGAACAACGCGTTGTCGCAACACACACAGCGATACAGTCCCGGCTCGTGCCGGTCGTAACCCGGCTGTGAGAACGCCCGCTCGGTGCCCTGCTCGCGCGTCACCTCGTACGCCAGAGGCGACAAGCGCTGTTTCCACTCGGCATCCTTGCGCACTCCGGGAAGCGTAACCCGGCCGAGCGCCTTGCCGTCATCGGAAAATTGCATGATCGTCACTTTATCGCCGCCGGATGACTCGCCGGCAAACGAGCGGGTCGCCAACCCCACCGAAAGTCCCGTTAGGGCCAACAAGAAGTTTCTGCGTTGCATCGTGTATGCCTCCTGAAAATTGATGTAGTACGATAGACGAACTACTGGGTTGGTTCCCGCAGGCTCTGTTCCCATAGACTCTATTCAGGAAAATCTACAAAACCAGCTATGATTCGCCATCCTGACGATGGATTCGGGCAGCACCAAAAAAAGGTTACACAAGGACTTGCGGGACAAAGGTGACAAACGATACCGACAATTTGGCAGAATTGATGAAGCTGGCACTGGCCGGAAACCAGACTGCTTACGCGACCCTGCTGCAGGAAACCTCGCGCCTGCTTCGGCCGTTCCTCGCCAAACGCCTCAACTTCACCAACGAAGTGGACGATCTGCTGCAGGAAATATTGATCTCGGTCCACAAGGCGCGCCATACCTACGACGGCAATCGTCCTTACAAACCGTGGGTGTATGCCATCGCCCGGTTCCGGTTGCAGGATCATTTGCGCGCGCACTATGCCGACCAGCTGCATCATGCCGACGATCTGTCCGAACTGGAAGAGCATTTGCATGAAAATGTAACCGAATCTGCCATTTCATACGAATCCATCCGTGGAGAGGTCGAAAAACTTCCCGAGAAGCAGGCACTCATCCTGCAATTGATGCATCAGGAAGGCTATACCGCCAAAGAGGTCGGCGCAAAGATCGGCATGAATGAGTCTGCGGTCAAGGTCGCGGCACATCGCGCATACAAGGTGTTGCGGCAGAAGCTGGAAAGATAAGAATCGGAACAGCAAATATAACGAGTGAAACAGGAAAACCAATGGGAAACATCAATGAACTGATCGACAAGCTTGCACAGGAAGGGACGGCGGTAAAACCCGCACACCATCCCGTCTTGCTGAGCATGGAATGGATCGCAGTCGCCGTGTTCTATCTTGCCATCGCGTTGATGATATCCGGCTTCCGTTCAGACCTGATGGTAAAACTCCATGAGCCGTTGTTCGCGGCGGAGATCGCGGCACTGGTGGCCATCTTCATTTCCACCAGTTTCAGCGCGGCCCTGTTGTCGTTTCCTGACCTGCACCAGAAGCGCCGTATCGTGCTGGCACCGGCCATCACCTTCGCGCTGTTCGTGATGGTCATGTATTTTGCATGGCATGCCGACCAACCGCCTTCACCGCGGCCGATACACAGCATCGAATGCACCCTGAGCATCAGCATGTTTTCGATCTTGCCGGCGGTATGGATATTCTTTGTCATGCGTAAATTCGCCAGCACCCATCAATATTGGGCCGGCAGCGTCGCGCTGCTTTCCGCATTCAGTGTCGGTGCCTTGTGGCTGCGGCTCCACGAACCGACCGACTCGATCAGTCACGTCATCGAATGGCACTATCTGCCGATGATCGCTGTCGGCATTGTTGGGTTGTGGCTGGGTAAAATATTGCTGAAGTGGTGATCCACTCTCAAATAAAAGCTGCTGTCCTCGTATCGTATTTAGTGCTCTTTATTAAAGTTGCACGTCGTATTTCCGATCTGAACAACAAAATCTTACAACAACATCATTCTATACAGCCTGCGGTTTCTGTCGTGATAATCCAAACGGCAATTGATGGCGACTGAATCAACTGAATGTCGCCATCGTTCTTGCCACTCACGGAGAAAATCTAGTCAACAGATGCAACTCCGAACCGTGGGAGTCTCTCCCGCATTTCATGAAAGGAAGACGTAAATGGCAAACGGTACAGTCAAGTGGTTCAACGATTCGAAGGGGTTTGGCTTCATCGCTCCCGATGACGGTGGCGAGGACTTGTTCGCACACTATTCGGCAATCAACATGAATGGCTTCAAATCTCTAAAGGAAGGCCAAAAGGTCAGTTATGAAGTGGCGCAAGGCGCCAAGGGCAAGCAGGCGTCCAACATCCGGGACGCCAACCAGTAACCCTTCGGAAAATTTTCCGCCACGACATTCCAAACATGGCAAGGGGCGGTTGACTCAGGCTTTGAAAAAACGAACCTGATTGCGGCCGCTTTCCTTGGCTTGGTACATCGCCTTGTCTGCGCGTTTAAGCAGCTCGCCGGGCAACAATTCATGATCGGTAAACATCACCACCCCGATGCTTGAGGAGCAATGATACTCAACTGCTGTTTCAGGCTCGCCTTCCTGAAACAGTACCAGTTTGTATGGATTCGCGAGTGCGGCGCGAATTTTTTCGGCAACGATACTCGCTTGTGCGACGGAAGATTTCTTGTCGGTATCCAGTTCGGTGAGCATCACCACGAACTCATCGCCACCGAAACGCGAGACCGTATCCATTTCGCGAACGCAACTGACGATGCGGCGCGATACCTCCTTCAACAGCAGATCGCCCGCGCTGTGACCGAACTGGTCATTCAGCGGCTTGAAATTATCCATATCCAGGAACATCAGCGCGTTGTAGCGGCCGGTACGCTTGCTTGCAGCCATGGCCTGGCTTAAACGGTCGTCAAACATGCGACGATTGGGCAGTTTTGTCAACGCGTCATAAAACGCCAGATTGCGAATCTGATCCTCGGCCATGATGCGCTCGGTAATGTCGCGGGATACGACAACCACGCGCGACGCATGGCCCTGGCTGTTTCTGATCAACGCACCGCAGGATTCCATATAGCGGATATTGCCATCAGGCAGCATGAAACGGTACTCGATTCGCATCCCGATACCGGTTTGTACCGTTTCCATGAACACATCCCTGACATGCTCCCGGTCATCCGGGTGTATTTCCGCAAACGAATCCGTACCCTTCATGATTTCAGGATCGCCAAACAGCCGAGCATATGACGGGCCGTTGTAGAGACGCCTACCTTCCAGATCGAGTACCGCGATGAAATCATCGATGTTCTCGGTAATCATACGATAGAATTCCGTCTGCTCGCGCAACGCTGCTTCGGCGCGTTTGCTCTCGGAGATATCGGTCAACACGATGCGCACTATCGGAACATCGTTATCCTTCAGCAGGCGCTGATTATCCAGCCGGACATAACGACGGGCCTTATCTCCGCGCAATATCACCAACTCACAAGTTGAAGTGTCATCCTTCTGCAGGACCCCGGTGAAATTCCGAAACCAGATATCGCGGTCCTCCGGCGCGATGAAACCGTCGAAGTGGCGATGCAGCAATTTGTTGCGCTCTTCACCGAGCAAAGCGGCACCGGTCAAATTGATTTCGTCGATCGTGGCATCGCTGCCCAGCGTGAGGTAACCGACGGGTGCAAAATCATAGAAATCGACATAGCGGTCTCGGGTTTCTTCCATGACGAGCTGGTTGCGCCTCAGCTCTTCGTTCTGTATTTCAAAAGCGGCCTGGTACACCCGGAGTTCATGAATGATCTCCTCGGCCGGCCGGCCTGTGATGTCGGTACGAGTCTGGTTCGCCAGCTTCTTTTCTGCAGCCGCCCGCAACGAGGGGTCGAGTTGCACCTCTGTGCCCGTTTTCAGCGTGTCTTGAAATTCTGGTTTGCTGCTCATGCTCCCCCCTTGCAACTGAGACAAGTATGGCATACCACGTCATTTCCGCAACACTTTTCAGCTTGGGGTTATAGCCCAGTCAGTTGGTAATCGCTCACCTCGGCCGGCCGTCGCCACGGCCGCTTCCAGAAAGGATTCGAATTCACCCACGGCCTGCACATCCTCATACAATTCCCGCTCTGCCGCCGCCAATGACGCTGTTTGCAATGCAAGGCGTCGTTGCTTGTCGCGACCCAGTGCCAGAGCCATAGTCGCGTAGTCTTCCAGCTGCTGTACAACCGGCGCATCGGCCACCTTCATCTGCCGATACGCCGCCGCAACGTTGCGCCCCCGACCGAACCGGCCCGGCCAGGTCACCACCGGCGTTCCGTAGACCATCGCATCGTAAAAGGTATTGCCGCTGCCAAAGTGCAACGGGTCGAGGAACACGTCCATCTGCGCCATAACCGCCATGAAGCGATCCCAGGACATCCGCGGCAGGAACACGACACGTTCGGAAAGCAGCGGAAATTTCTTTGCCCAACGTGCTTGCAGCAGTTTGGTCCAGGCAGCCTGCCTGCCTTGCGGAAGAACCAGGTATCCGGTTGGATCTCCTGCAGCGATCTCCGCGAGCACCGCGTCAAAATCCGGATGGATCTTGAACAGGTTCTGCGGACAACCATACAGGGTGCCGGTCTCCGGCAAGCCCAGTTCCTTTTTTGACAGTTTCAGGATTGATGATGCCGGTGTCCGGTAATAGAAGCATGGCAGGCGGTTAAGCCGGATCAGCCTTTCGCTGAAATTTTCGTCTGCATTCCCCGGCTCGTTGCTCACCGCCGACACATAGTAATCCATGCTGTCCAGCCCGCTGGTGTCAGGGTGTCCCCAGCTGGTCGCCTGCACCGGCGCAAGGCGGGAATAAGCCAGAAAATAGGTGGATGATGCCATGCCAATGTCGGGATAGAACAGCACGTCCAGTTGCAGGTTCGCCACCGCTTGCTGCTGGTTTTTCAGCCCGGCTGACAGAACACAAACCTGGTCCGCCAGCGCGTCGAGATTCTGGCGAAATGGATCACTTCGAGACTTGTGTCCATGGATCACCACCACCTCGAATCGGTTGCGATCGAGATGGCGAATGAAACCCAGGTAGTGCTTGCCGATAGTATGTTCGAACAGGAACTCGGACAGGAATCCCACGCGGATACGCTGCCCCCGTTTTGCGGGTGGCTGCCAGCCCTGCACATGGGGTGCGGTAAATGTCAGTTCCGGAATGCGCTTACGAAACAGCCGGCACAGCGATTCCATCAGGATGCGGTCATTGCAGTCATGGTAGGCCAGATAAAAGGAGGTGCCACTCAGCTTGTCACCAGGATCCTCCAAGGCACCCGGAATATCCATCAGCGCGGCAATCCCGTTTTGGTAACGTTCCCGCCACTCGATGATGTTTTCTGCCGACCCGGGGATGATGGGCAACAGCAGTTGGGCGCAGATAGCGTGTTGTAGCGCGTCGGGTTGCAGCTCCATTGCCCGCTGATAGCTCTCCAGTGCCGCCTCGTTCTGGCCCAGGCTGTGCAGTGCCGCACCCAGGTTGTTGTGCGCCTCGGCATAGCCGGGCTTGAGTTCGATCGCGGTGCGGTAGCTGGCGATGGCGTCATCGAGCCGGTGCCGGTCCTTGAGTACGACACCGAGATTGTTGTGCGCTTCGGCATAGTCGGGTTTGAGTTCGATCGCGGTGCGGTAGCTGGCCTGCGCTTCGTCGAGGCGGCCCTGTTGTTTGAGTAGCGTGCCGAGGTTGTTGTGCGCGTCCACAAAGTCGGGTTTGAGTTGGATCGCTTTGCGGTAGCAAGCTTCTGCAGCCTCGGTTTGCCCTTGCAGGATGAGGGCGTTGCCGAGATTGTAGTGCGCCAGGATGAAGCCGGGCTGGAGGGTGGTTGCTGTGCGGTAGCTGGCGATGGCGTCGTCGAGTTGCCCCAAGTCTTTGAGGGCGGTGCCGAGGCTGTTGTGGGCGTCGGCATCGTCAGGCCTGATCTTTATCGCATGGCAGTAGCTGGCGATGGCTTCTTTGTGCAGGCCCTGGTCGTTGAGGGTGTTGCCCAGATTGCTGTGGGCTTCGGCGAAGTCGGGGGTGAGTGCGATGGCCTTGCGGTAACTAGCCGCGGCGCCAGCCAGCCGCCCCGCTCCTTTCAACACGACGCCCAGGTTGAAATGCGCTTCCGGGTCGGCAGGGGCGAGTTCGGTGACCTTCTGGAATGCGGGCAGCGCATCCTTACCCTGCATCTGCAACGTACCGCCCAGCAGTTTCCAGCCGAATCCGAACTCGGGATACTTTTTCAGCAAAGCCCTCGTCCGGCTTTCCGCTTCGGTGTAGCACTTCGTGTTGTATAGCGACAGCAGAGCTTCCACGTCAATGCGCGGGGGTTCGGACTGAGTCTTGGAATGCTTTGGTTTCATGGGTGACGGTTCATTTCAAATTTTCTTCGGAGCCAAATCACCGAGCGCATCCACTAACGGACCAAGAAATTTTTCATAGTGCCGCCAGCGCTCCACAGACGACTTGTATATAGGACGGCGCACCTGTGTCACACTGGCGGTGCCGACGGGGCGGTTGTATTTGTGGAAATCGATGCAGGCATCGTTCCATTCCAAGCCGCAAAAATCAATCAGGCGCCGCGCCGCGCTTTCTTGATCGGCGACAATATCTTCATATTGCACATCCAGAAAGGAACCTGCCGGAAGAACCTTGCGCCAGTGCTCCATCAGCCTTGTATAGTCAACGTAATACTGACCCAACTCGGCCAAGTCATAAGTTTGATTCAATGCTCCGCTAAATAATTTGGTAAAGCAGGAGAGGCAGGTGTCCACGGGATTACGCTTAACGTGGATGATCTTTGCATTCGGCAACATCAGGTGTATCAGGCCAATAAACCAGAAATTGTTAGGCATCTTGTCGGTGATGTGCCGTGCATCAGGATTGTGTTTACGCAGACCGGCTACATAGTCATCGCCCCACTTGTTCAAGGTAGCGCTATCAAGCGCCAGGAAATTACCCGGGAAGCCTCTGGTTCCGAAAACCTCCCGCTGAGTGATTGATAGCATGTCGAGCAGTTCGCCGGCGCCATGCACATCAGGATGACTGGCGATGATCTGCTCAATCAACGTGGTTCCCGACCGCGGCATGCCCAGCACAAAAATCGGCGTTTCAGACAAATTTCCTCCACCGCGCAATCGCGCAATAGCATCCTCGTCGAAAATACTGATAGTATTGTCAAACTGCTGCGTCATCTGCACCGCATCATATTCGAGCGTGGCGCGCTTCAGCTTGCAGCCTTCGATAAAATGCGGAAATGCGCGATCATGTTCGCCCAAATCATCAAAGCACTTGCCCAGTACAAAGTTCAGTGAAACTGCCTTCTGGTATGGCAACACCAGCAAATTGTTTCGAACTGCTTCTTCCGCCCTTACAAGTACAGCCAGATTTTCGTCCCCGGTTCTGGTTTTTCTGGCTTGTGCCAACAAAAAACGCGCCTCCAGATTATCCGGTTTGAACAACAACGCTTTCATGATCGCTTCTTCCGCCAGTTCCAACTCGCCGTTTATCATGAATAGCTGGCTCTCTCCGAGTATGGCTTTATCGCACTTCGGATCGATTTCCAGCGCCTGACGAAAACTTGCAAGCGCATTTTCCAGCTGCCCGATATCTTTCAGTATGTTGCCCAGATTGCTGTGCACCTCGGCATTGCCCGGATTGAGTTCCAATGCCCTGCGACAGTTTTCAACTGCGCTACCAAAGCGTCCCAAATCCTGCAAGACGTTAGCCAGATTGCCGTAGGCCTCACCGTAAGCGGGATTGCATCTGATCGCCTTGTGATAGCTTGCAATGGCAGCATCGAGATTTCCGAGATCTTTTAAGGCTGTACCCAGATTGTTGTACGCAATGGCCGAGTCGGGCTTGATCT